>NZ_JAKRFS010000004.1:0-476578 GCF_022347875.1 Pseudoalteromonas sp. CNC9-20
TTGAGATGTTCCGTAAGCTTCTAGACGAAGGCCGTGCAGGTGAGAACATTGGTGCCCTACTACGTGGTACTAAGCGTGACGAAGTAGAGCGTGGTCAAGTACTAGCAGCTCCAGGCACAATCACTCCGCACACGAAGTTCGAAGCAGAAGTATACGTACTGTCTAAAGATGAAGGTGGTCGTCACACGCCATTCTTCAAAGGCTACCGTCCACAGTTCTACTTCCGTACAACTGACGTAACTGGTGACATCCAGCTACCAGAAGGCGTAGAAATGGTAATGCCAGGTGACAACATCAAGATGGTAGTAGAGCTAATCTGCCCAATCGCGATGGATGAAGGTCTACGCTTCGCAATCCGTGAAGGTGGCCGTACAGTTGGTGCTGGTGTTGTAGCTTCAATCGTTGAGTAATCAATGATATAGCTAAAACGCTAAAAAAGAGGTCGCTTAGGCGGCCTTTTTTTATGCCTGAAATTCGGGTGTTGTTGTGGGTTAGGCTAAAGCCCAACCTACAGGTCCTGATGTTGTAGGCAAGGCTTCAGCCTTGCAACTGTCCAAGGCGGTCATATTCCAGAGGCCAGTACCTAGCCACAACTGTGTTTTTATATGTTTCTCACACATGGTTAGGCTAAAGCCCAACCCACAGGGACCAAGATCGTAGGCAAGGCTTTAGCCTTGCAACTTTGATTACATATGGCACTCTCACCTCTAACCCCAAAGGCTGCTATGCGCTTTTTAACCACTCTTTTTCTCAGTTCACTTCGTCCGTTAAAACTCCCCACAGCTTTGCACAGTGGGCTCTTGTCGCGTTGGCGACGGAACTTGAGATACAAATCACCTTAGGTGCAAGTAATTCGTCCTTGAAGTCTAGTTGATTTCGGAACCTATACCTCGCTGGCTTACCTACGCGTCGCTAGAGGGCGCTAATACGCTGGTGGTTTTTGGTGATGGTCGTGAGCCACCTGCTATTGTTGTGTTGTGCTAGAGCTAAGGCTTTACTGACAGCAGCTTTAGCTTTGTCCTTTTCACCAAGGCGCTCATAGGCGAAAGCTAATGTATCCCATAAGTTATCTGAGCGAGGGTAGCGAGCAACGCCCTCGGCTAAGATCTCTTGCCCCCACTGTGGATGGCCTTCATAAATGGCTTTAGCACCATAAACTATGTATTGCTGCTCATTTAAGCTGAATACGTGATTATTAAACTGGTCTTTTGCGTTTTGATAAAAGCGCTTAATTTCCGCTAAGGGCATGACGTCGATTTCAGGCACTGCGTTATAATCGCTGAATAGATCTCGCAGAGCATTAATGCTGCTTTGCAATGGCACTGAATCATGGGTTTCATTGCTAAACTGTTCCTGCTGCCAACGTAATGACTTGGGAGCGTGCCGACTTAAAACCTGTATTTGAGCATCAAACGCGGTTTGCATCTCGCCCCCTTCGGTTGCCATAGAAAGGTACCAATACCCGGTTAACGGTTTTTTCAATGCCAGCTTGGAATGTTTAACAAGCCATTGATCATCCCACCATAAACTGGGGCTGACAGCTAGGTAGGCATTGAACTCGCCGTTATGGTTGAGCGCTACTTGGCTGACAAATAACCCCGAGAGCGAGTGGCCAAACAGAGCCGTGTAATCACTTGCGCGGTAATGGCTATGAAGAAAAGGTAATAGCTCATCGCTGAGCATAGATAAGTATTTACCGGCTTGCCCTGATCTACCTTCAAAACCCTTTGCCTCGGTTGGCGTAAAATAGCGTATGCGATCAACGCTAGGTACGCCAACTACAATAAACTCTGGGATCATCGCAAACTGCGACATAAACAGAATATTGCCCTCTAAATGGGCAAGGTGTGAACCTCCGTCCATAACTAACAGCACAGGGTATTGGCTGTCATCACTGTGATTATAAGAGTCAGGTAGACGAATGGAGAGTTGGATATCTTGACCGAGTACCTCGGAAGCAAATTGAGTAGGAGGCGTTGCGTAAACAGCATTAGCAGCAAAAACCAATATCCATACCAGTATGCGCATTATGGTAGTTCCTTTTCTATAGTATCTGTAGAGTACTGATAATACCTGACTTTTTCAGTGAGTTCTAAATTTGCATTTGTATGATTCTGAATATCTTAGTGGTTGTTTCATCCTCAGTTCTGACTGTTAGTTATAATCTTGTCGCAGCAAAAGCTGATTTCTCGAGCGCGAATCTGAACGGGGAAGTCGATATCTGTAGATTTGGTTTCAACCTGGTAATTTTTGTCGGGTTGCCCACAGCGTCTCGCGATAAAAATTACCGTAAGTGCAAGTAATTCGTCCCTTAAGTCTAGTTGCCGACGGCATCCTTGCCTCACCGGGCTACCTACATCAGTGAGCTGAGTTGATATATTGGTGTCTATAAGAGGGGGAGGGGGCGTAATGAGGTCTTATAGCTTGTAGCAGTGTGCTCTTTTTAGTTAATTGAAGTGCTGAACGTTTAGTTGATTTTCACAGGTTAAATACTTAGCCTTTAAAGTTGATTATTTAGGGACAGCTTACAAAGGAATGAAATGAGTAACTTAAACACAGCCGTAGCTAATGCGAGTCACCAAATCCCGCAACCCTATACCGTGCAATTTAAGAGGCTTTTAGCAGCTAAGTCGATTAGTTCGAAGAACAAACTTAGCAAATCTTCAGCAGGCTCAGCGCCGTTATGATGCAAATAAGTCGGTATGCATGTTAATTAGTTCAAAAGTTACCTCGCTGAACAAAAAGGTAAATGCATTACCTAATCACTGGGTTGTGCTTACCAGCAACATAACTGTGGACGGTAAGAATATAGCTCACATTCCAGTCAACGAATTGGAGCAGTATGAGAACAAGGCGATCGAGTTACATGTTGCGATATGGGGTATGTCGAAAGGAAAGCTGCCATTACATTCGGTTAACCCTCAACGATCACTTACCTTTTCAGACTTTATGACCTATTACTACGGGCTTGTAGCTGCATGATGAACCCCTTATTCCTAGCTCTTATTTTATGCTTTTTCTCATTTGGTCTCTCGGCAGGTCAGCTCACAATTAAGCATGAAATTGCGATGCCTAAAACTTTGGATGCAAAGGTGTCTTATCTAGGGTATAGCCCCAGCGGAGAGGCTTTGCTGTTGTCGTCTTTTGTGCGAGAGGAGGCCTTTGTTATCGCTCCAGATGGAAGTTTAAAAACACTCGCTTTAACGCCGACCATAGATGAGCAAAGAATGGCTTACACTGATGAAACCTTGTATTTTTTTGCGGACTCGCAACTATATAAATTGTTGGATAATGGAGAGCTGTTACCTATTAGTCAGGCTGATCTTGCTTTAGGTTATGATTTAGATATTAGTCGCTCAGGCCGCTACGTACTTTCAGGTAATTATGAATTGTTGCGCATTAACTCCTTGGATGCAGCAGCTAGAATGCTTAATGTATCGGGAGTTCACCCCAGCGATGACTTTACTATGGGATATGAAGTGCTATCGATGCAACGTGAAGTATCAACATGGTTACGTGATAAAACTTTGCTTAGGGCGTGGAAGTTAGCTGATGCCCAAACGATCAATGACATCGAAGTTAGAGGTAAAGTGCGGACACATATTATTCTGAATGAAGCAGAATTTATCATTGCATACATCGTAGGCGATACAGTGCGCTTTTGGAATTACAAAACCAATACGCTATTAAAGCAACAACTGGAATTTGGGAATGATATCAGCTTAGGTAAATGGAATAATAAAGTTTGGCTACTTAGTGGCAAAACGCTCTACAGGCTTGTATGGGACGGAAATAGCGCCACTGCGCAGGAAGTATATCAAAGCAATGCTGATGAAGTCATTGACCCCCTCAGTCGGCATAACTTTTCTAGTGATGGTAAATATGCTGTGTTAACCGAGCGCAAGGGAGAGGCGTTCGACACTGCACTCTATCGGCAGGACCGCGATAGACAGTTTGTTAAGCTGAGTGAGCTTACTTTTGGACCTGGTCGTCTCAGCCTTCACCCAACAAAACGGGAACTGGCACACTTCAGCTATGACGATAATACTCTGCGAATATACAGCTTTTAACTAGGTTGTATCTCACTCGTATCATAATTGAGATGAGTGTATTGCGTCACCTTGTAGGCAAAGCTTTGGCCTTGTAATCGACAAAGACGCTCATATCATCAAAATTTGGGCTTTAGCGTTCAAACGTGTTCGTCACATGTGGTTAGGCTAAAGCCCAACCTACAGGGAGAGGTCACTCTGTAGGCAAGGCCCTCAGCCTTGTGATTGCGACCGACAAATACATTCCAGATTTCTGGGCTGAGAACACAAATGTGTTTGTCACATATGGTTAGGCTAAAGCCCAACCTACAGGGGAGGTCACTCTGTAGGCAAGGCCCTCAGCCTTGTGATTGCGACCGACAAATACATTCCAGATTCCTGGACTGAGAACACAAATGTGTTTCTCATATAACGGTTAGGCTAAAGCCCAACCTACAGGGAGAGGTCACTCTGTAGGCAAGGCCTTCAGCCTTGCGATTGCGACCGACAAATACATTCCAGATTTCTGGGCTGAGAACACAAATGTGTTTGTCACATAACGGTTAGGCTAAAGCCCAACCTACAAGGAGAGGTTACTCTGTAGGCAAGGCCTTCAGCCTTGTGATTGTGACCGACAAATACATTCCAGGTTTCTGGGCTGAGAACACAAATGTGTTTGTCACATATGGTTAGGCTAAAGTCCAACCTACAGGGGAGGTAGCTCTGTAGGCAAGGCTTCAGCCTTGCTACTCCAAAGGGCTAATTAAGTATCTGGGAAAGAGCCTTTATCCTAGTTTGGTTCATACGCAACTCACAATTATTTATAGCGGTCTCATACGCACTTGTGCCTTGCTCAATCTCGAATGCCTCAAGTTGACAACTTTGAGCCTTAAAATCGCTCCATGCCAATTGAGTTTTTTCTACTTGGTCGATTAATGTGTTACCTAATTCAGCCTCTGCAGCATAAGCCACCTGAATTTGCTCCCGTAAAAGCCTTAACTCGTTTGTTAGGCGGTGTTCAGACTCGTCTTTTTTCTGTGCTATGCATTGCTCGAGTTCAAGACTGTTGGTGGCATCTTCGCAAGGGAGCTTAGTATTATTGGGATTAGCGGCACAACTAAATGTAATCAGTGCCATGATAGCAAAGTATAATGCTTTCATTAGTTCACACCTCCGGTGGCTTTAGGTTTACGCTGTTCTAAATACTTCACACGATTTCTACCCGGTTCATAGAGCCTTAAAGTAGTGGAGTTGCGAATACAGTCGATGAGCTCATTAAAATCGTTATTCATCCCAGCTTTCATCGAGGGATTATAGTAAAGTCTTGGTATAAGAAGTTTACAAAGGCGTCTCTAATTAGAGGCTTTAAGCGTTGCTATCTGATCCTGAGAAGCGTTCCGAAAAAGCTCAATTCAAAACACCTTTCGCAGGGCTAAAGCATTGCCTATTTATTGTCGGACTGAAGTCTGACCTACAGGTGAGTATCTCGCTTTAGAGCCCTGTGCCTTTTGACCGCTTCTCAACCACCGCAGCCGTCATCCTGGAAATACAACACAAATCGCCAGCGCTGTTGTAAATTTTTATCTCCCACACTGATGAGCGGCCGCCTAGGTGCACGGGCTTGGTCACGGCTTTAAGTGTGCCGGTGCGTGAGGCTTTGAGGTGATTGGCGTTGATCTCCTGGCCGACGCAGTAGTATTTGCGGGTATCGACCACAAAATTGGCGGCGTAGCTGGCCACGGTTTCGGCTAATGCCACGTAAACGCCGCCATGAACAATGCCCATGGGGTTATATAATTCATTGCTCACAGGGAGGCAGGCGACCAGGTAATCGTCGCCTATCTCTGTGATCTCAATGCCGAGTTTAGTCATTAAGGTGCCTTTTTCACCTACACCTAAATCAAGCTTTTTACATAAGGCTAAATCAATCTCTTGGGCCCAAATACTCATCTGTACTCCTTAAACAGCAACGCGGGTAAAGGTTTTAATTCGGTGTTCAGTGGCTAATGTATCGACATAATTGAGTACATGCTCTGGAAAGGTTAAGTCTTTGACCACAGTGAGGTTGCGCAGAAAAGGAAATAACGCCACATCGGCCCAAGTAATATGTTCTGGGGTTTGCAGCCATGTTAATTCACTCAATGCGTGCTCCATCGTGGCGATGTCAGTGTCGCTATTGGCTAACACGCTATCGAAAGATTCGCCCAGGCGCTGCTCTTTCTTCTCGCGAAAATAGCTGATAGCGGTATCAATAGCGTATTCCGGCAGGGCCAGTTGCGGCCAACGCACAAAGGTCAGCCGTAAAAAGGTTTCAAGGTACTTTTCAACCCACTGTTGAGCTTGATTAAAGTGCTCTCCCTGTGACAGCTCCTTGTTGGCAAGAGTACAGAAATACTCGGCAATATCTAAGCTTTCGGCCATCGCGGTATCATCATCTTTGACCAAAATAGGCACTATTTTTTTACCCACTAACTGGTTGGGCGTGGCCTCGTCATCGTTGAGTAGGAAGCGCACATCCAACTCTAGCCCCAAGGCGCGTGCAACCAGTAATGACTTTATACAATAGGGGCAATGTTCAAATATAAACAGCTTCATAAAAAATACCTCAGAGCTTGCGAATTACTACCTTTTGGCCTTAGCTGTAACTAAACAATAGTTGCCGGACGAAAGCAAACTTTCGCCATTAGATCATCATGCAATATGAATCCGTTTACGAATTTTGGTTTACTCACAGCAGTCCACAGGATTGGTTTAAAAAAAGCGCCGACTTTGACGCCACAGTAAAAAAGCAATTTTTACCTACTTACGAGGCAGCGCGCCAAGGCGAGCTTTATTCTTGGCGAAAATCTGCTCGAGGCGCGTTATGTGAAATTATAGTGCTGGATCAGTTTCCTCGTAATATGTTCCGCGATACGGCCCAAGCGTTTGCAACCGATGCACTGGCTTTATGTTTGGCGCAGAATGCGGTGGAGAAAAAGTTTGCTTTAGAGCTTGATGATACCGAGCGTAGTTTCTTATACATGCCCTATATGCACAGTGAGAGCCAGGCGATTCATGTGGTGGCCGAGCAGCTTTTTCGGCCCTTAAGTAACTATAAATATGAGCTGGCTCACAAAGAAATCATTGACCGTTTTGGGCGTTATCCACATCGTAATGATATTCTCGGTCGGCAATCGAGCGACGCTGAGCAGGCGTTTTTAAATCAGCCTGGTAGCCGCTTTTAGTTAAGGGCTTTGTGCCCAGCGCTTCGCTTGTTCACGTTGTTCATAACGAAAGGATTTAACTTCTGCATGAATAAAGTGTGCGCCAAGGTGCTGGGCAAAGTCACCAAGCAACGAATTGGTGGCAATGGCTACTTTATTCACCTTTTGATGATGGTCGCGCACAAATTGCAGATGAGAGAGTAACGCGGCAAATGAGTCCCACCCCGGAAAGTGTTCAGTAGCAATAATGAGAGCATGTAGCTTTGCATGCTGTTCAATATAAGGGTCGATAATACGCACGGCTGCTGCAAAGTCTTCTGCTGTCAGCTGGCCTTGTGGTTCAAGTAGAGCGGTATTGTGTGTTTCGTTTATAGTGATATTGAGCATATATCCTCGCCAACGAGTTCATTAGATGCTCTATCAATATAGAATATTTACTTACAAGCGGTTGGTTATTGGTGCAAGGTTGTAGGTAGTGCGCTGAGGTTTAAAGTTTCACCTACGCAGCTTTGCAGCAAACTCTGAACTTGGTCTTTTTCGTTTTGCGAGTAGCGAAGGTCATATTTGCTCATGATGTAATTAAAGCGCTGAATGTACTGACAGCGGTAATCTTGATGCGGCGGCAACCATTGCCAAGGGCCTTTTGCGCCTTTGCTACGATTTAGGCCATCATCAACAGCAAGCAAATTCTCCATATCGTTGGCAAATTGTGCCTTTTGCGAACGACTCCAGGTGGCAGCACCGTGTTCATAGGCAAATTTAAGCGGCACAATATGGTCTATATCTAAATCATCGTCATTGCGTAGTATCTGCCCCGAATAAGGGTCATGCCACTGGCCGCTGGTGACGGTGCAGCGCGCTTGAGTAGTGTAGCTTACATCACTGTGTGATTGGGCAATCAGCACTTCAGCACGGGCGTCTTGGCAGTCGTGATCGGTGTCTAACCAATGTGGCCAGTTATCCCGATGATAACTATTTTCTGATGTTTGTTGAGTGTAGTTCTTTGGTAAACGTCCACCGTCTGCTAGACAGCTTTCTAAGTTCGCATAGGGGGTAAAAGATTGAGTGCGTTGATAATGAGCCGAATCTTCAGGGTGACAAAGGCCGCTGCGCGACATCTTGACCGTATCGGCTTTGCACGCACCTATCGTCAGTGCCGAAATAAGTAAAAGGAACGCTGAAAATACACTTTGGCGAGTCATCTAACTGCTTAATAATATGACTAAAACAGCGCTACTTTAAAGCATTGTCGCGCATTCGTCACCTATCACTTTATGAGTATGAGGTGAGGTTGCATATGAACAAAAGCGAAGTTGCATTAATTAAGGTTGCAACGGTCAGCAAATTCCCTGATTTTATTTGCGATTTTCATTTAACTGTATATACTCACAGTTAAATGTACTGTATGGAAACCCAGTTGTATGCGCCCATTAACTAAACGCCAATCGCAAATTCTTGAGCTGATTAAAGTCTTTATTAAAGATACCGGCATGCCGCCGACGCGTGCAGAAATTGCACAAACACTGGGGTTTCGCAGTGCTAACGCCGCAGAAGAACATCTTAAGGCGTTGGCTAAGAAAGGCGTAATCAAAATGAAGCCTGGCGCGAGTCGAGGTATTCAATTGGTCGAGGAAGAAGAACCCGAACAATTGGGCCTGCCTTTAATTGGCCGCGTTGCTGCGGGCGAGCCCATTCTTGCCCAACAGCATATAGAGAGTCACTGCCAGATAGACCCACTGCTGTTCAAGCCTGCTGCAGATTATTTGCTGCGCGTAAATGGCATGAGTATGAAAGACATCGGCATTATGGATGGCGACTTATTAGCGGTACATCGCACTCAGGTGGCTGAAAACGGCCAAGTGGTGGTCGCGCGGGTTGATGAAGATGTCACCGTGAAGCGTTTAGAAAAAGCTGGGCGTAAGGTTCTGCTGCATGCAGAGAATGAAGAATTCACACCCATTGAAGTCGATTTAGAGAACGAATCCTTTAATATTGAAGGCTTAGCTGTAGGTGTGATCCGAAACGCCGACTGGATGTAATTAAATTTACTTATTTTGCCTCTAATAGGTCTGTTATTAGGGGCTTTCCCCATGTTCCCTCCTTAGCCACAGTGCTTTCTAACAGCTTGAATATTCCTGTTAATTTATTAATAAAACGTAAACAAAAATAGTGTATTAACTTGCTATTAGCTCAATCTTTGACTAATTGGTTATATTACAGGCTTTGCTGGTCGGTTTTTCAACAGTTTATTTAGGGTCAAAGTTGTCG
Organism: Pseudoalteromonas sp. CNC9-20; assembly: GCF_022347875.1. NCBI lineage: Bacteria > Pseudomonadati > Pseudomonadota > Gammaproteobacteria > Alteromonadales > Pseudoalteromonadaceae > Pseudoalteromonas > Pseudoalteromonas sp. CNC9-20. Next base: position 9,500 of record NZ_JAKRFS010000004.1, read on the forward strand.
ACTGGTAAAAGCATAATAATAACGAAGATTGGGTATTAAGCTGTAACCGCCTCTTCCTTGCATTGCGCAACAATAAGGAGATGGTACACATGAAGAAGCTGAGCTCCCTCATGTTGCTATGTCTGTTATTCCCTCAATTGGTGTCCGCGAATAGCAAGTACAACTTGCGCCAAGGGGTAACTGACATTAGCGAAAATGTTTACCAACTACACATGACCATATTTATTATATGCTGTGTGATTGGTGTGGTTGTTTTCGCGGTGATGTTTTGGGCGCTGCTCAAACACCGCAAGTCAAAAGGGGTCACCCCCGCTACCTTTCATGAAAGCACCAAAGTAGAAATACTTTGGACAGCGATTCCATTTGTTATTCTCATAGCCATGGCTGTTCCGGCCACCAAAACCCTGATTGCTATGGAGGATACAACAAAGGCCGATATCACCATTAAGGTGACTGGTTCACAATGGAAATGGCACTACGAGTATATGGGTCACGATGTGGGCTTCTACTCACTGCTGTCAACGCCTCAAGAGCAAATCAAAAATGCGCAAAATAAGGGCGACAATTACCTCCTCGAAGTAGATAAACCCTTGGTCATTCCCACTAATCAAAAAGTACGTTTCTTAATGACCTCAGATGACGTCATTCACTCTTGGTGGGTGCCCGATTTTGCAGTAAAGAAAGACGCTAACCCTGGGTTTATCAACGAAGCTTGGACACGCGTAAACGAACCGGGTACGTATCGCGGCCAGTGCGCCGAGTTATGCGGTAAAGACCACGGCTTTATGCCGGTGGTCGTAGAAGCAAAACCCCCTGAAGAGTTTGACGCTTGGCTGGCAGAGCAGAAACAAGCGAAGCAAGCTCAGGCGCAGGCCGATGCTGAGCTGCTAGAACAAATCCTCTCTGAAGATGAGCTAATGGCATCGGGCGAGCAAGTGTACATCACGCGCTGTGCAGCTTGTCATCAGCCTACGGGGCTTGGTTTACCTGGAGTCTTCCCCGCCATTAAAGGCAGTCCAATAGCCACCGGCGATATTAACGACCATATCGATATTGTGGTGCACGGTAAGCCAGGGACTGCGATGCAGGCATTTGTCGGTCAACTTACGCTTAAAGAGTTGGCAGCGGTGGTTACTTACCAACGCAATGCCTTTGGTAATGAAACCGGAGACATCGTTCAACCAAGCGTGATTCAGGCCTATATTGATGGGGAGGAACAATGAGTACAGCAGCTGCAACACATGAACATCACGGGCCTGCAACCGGAATTAAACGCTGGCTTTTTACTACTAACCACAAAGACATCGGCACCTTGTACTTATTATTTTCGTTGTTGATGTTTTTAACCGGTGGCGCCATGGCAATGGTGATCCGAGCCGAGCTATTCCAACCAGGACTTCAGCTGGTTGACCCTCATTTTTTCAACCAAATGACCACAGTACATGGTTTGATTATGGTCTTCGGCGCCGTGATGCCTGCCTTTACGGGCTTAGCTAACTGGATGATCCCCATGATGATTGGCGCGCCAGATATGGCTTTGCCGCGAATGAATAACTGGAGCTTTTGGATTCTGCCATTCGCTTTTGCCATCCTATTGCTGTCGCTGTTTATGGAAGGCGGCGGTCCGGCCTTTGGGTGGACCTTTTATGCGCCCTTATCGACCACCTACAGCAACGACAATACTGCCCTGTTTGTATTTGCCATTCACATTATGGGGATAAGCTCCATCATGGGGGCCATTAATGTCATTGTGACCATCGTTAATATGCGTGCTCCAGGGATGAAGTGGATGAAATTACCGCTGTTTGTGTGGACCTGGTTGATCACTGCATTTTTATTAATTGCAGTTATGCCGGTGTTGGCGGGTGCGGTGACCATGGTGCTCACTGATAAGTATTTTGGCACTGATTTCTTCAATGCCGCCGGTGGTGGCGACCCTGTGATGTTCCAGCATATCTTTTGGTTCTTTGGTCACCCGGAAGTGTACATTATGATTTTGCCAGCGTTTGGCATTATCTCCACCATAGTTCCTACCTTTTCACGCAAAAAACTGTTCGGCTATTCGTCCATGGTATATGCCACGGCCTCCATCGCCTTGCTGTCTTTTGTGGTGTGGGCCCACCATATGTTTACCACCGGTATGCCACTGGCCGGGGAATTGTTCTTTATGTACTCGACCATGTTGATATCGGTGCCAACGGGAGTAAAAGTATTTAACTGGGTAGCCACTATGTGGCGCGGTGCCATCAGCTTTGAAATACCAATGATGTTTGCTATCGCCTTTATTGTGTTGTTTACCCTCGGGGGCTTCTCAGGATTGATGTTGGCAATTACCCCAGTGGATTTCCAGTACCATGACACCTACTTCGTGGTGGCGCACTTCCATTATGTTTTAGTGACAGGGGCGGTGTTCTCGATTATGGCCGCTGCTTATTACTGGCTGCCAAAATGGACTGGGCACATGTATAGCACCACGTTAGCGAAATGGCATTTCTGGCTGTCGTTGGTTAGCGTTAATGTGCTGTTTTTCCCCATGCATTTTGTAGGTTTGGCGGGTATGCCGCGACGTATCCCAGACTATGCGCTGCAGTTTGCTGATTTTAACGCCATTATCAGTATTGGTGGTTTCGCCTTTGGTCTCTCTCAACTGCTGTTCGTTGCCGTGGTGTTCAAGTGCATCAAGGCTGGAGAGCAAGCACCAGCGAAAGTGTGGGATGGCGCAGAAGGCTTGGAGTGGGAGGTAGCATCTCCGGCACCCTACCACACCTTTGAAACGCCACCTAAGGTGCAGTAATGAACCACGCACCGTTATTAAAGAAACTAGTCATCAGCGTCATTGGCATGTTTGCGTTCGCCTTTGCCTTGGTGCCGCTTTACGACGTGTTCTGCGAAGTAACAGGGCTTAATGGTAAGCCCTCACTCGAACAGGCGCAGCAAAGCGAGCATGTGGATGACTCTCGCGAAGTGACGGTGAGCTTTACAACCCATGCGCAAAGTGGTGCCCCCTTTGAAGTGTTAGCGCAAAAGCAAGAAGTGGTGGTGAAACCCGGGGCGATGACAGTGGTGACATTCGCCGCAGCGAATACCAGTGGTGAGCCGCGAGTCATGCAGGCTATTCCATCTGTTTCTCCAGGGCTCGCAGCCAAGTATTTACACAAATTGGCGTGTTTTTGCTTTGACCAGCAGCCGCTACAAGCCAATGAACGGCTTGAATACCAATTGCGCTTTTATGTCGACCCTGCGTTGCCGCAGGAGTATGAGGAATTAACGCTGTCTTACACCCTCTTTGATATCAGCGCTAAGCGACAAGACTTACTCGCAGCGCAAGCGCGATAAACCGAGCGAGGTTAACGAAATGAGTAATCAATACGAAAAATATTATGTTCCGGAGCAAAGCCCCTGGCCGATAGTGGGGGCTGTTGCGTTGTTTTTTATCGCTGTGGGCGCGGGTCTTAGCGTTATGCAGTTAGAGCAAGGCGGTGGCTCTGGTACCTATTGGCTTATTGCTGGTATTGCGGTGCTGGTGTACATGCTGGTGGGGTGGTTTCGCAATGTGATTAATGAGTCACAAAGTGGCTTGTATTCGGCGCAAATGGATCGTTCATTTAAACAAGGAATGAGCTGGTTCATTTTCTCAGAAGTCATGTTCTTTGGCGCTTTTTTTGGGGCGCTATTTTATGCCCGTATGTTGGCTGTACCTTGGCTTGGTGGTGAGGGTAATAACTTGATGACCAACGAAGTGTTATGGCCTGAATTTAGCGCCTCATGGCCGCTAGAGCTAACACCAGGCGGTGATACAACTCAGGCTATGGGATGGCAAGGTTTGCCGCTAATTAATACCATTATTTTGCTAGTTTCTTCGGTGACTTTACAGTTTGCGCATACTGCAATTGAGAAAGACAACCGTAAACAGCTTACGGTATTTCTTGCTCTGACGGTGATACTCGGCGCGATATTTCTGTTTCTTCAAGGTGAAGAATACATTCACGCATATCAGGATTTAGGCCTTAAGTTAGACTCGGGTATTTATGGCAATACCTTCTTCTTGCTCACAGGCTTCCACGGTATGCATGTCACCTTAGGGGCGATCATGCTTACCGTGGTACTCATTCGCGTAATCAAAGGGCACTTTAGCAGTGAAAAGCACTTCGCATTTCAGGCTGCGGCTTGGTATTGGCACTTTGTTGATGTGGTGTGGTTGTGTCTATTCGTATTTGTGTATGTGTTGTGATCGGAGAAGGGTTAAAGCGCAGCAAGCCAGCTTGCTGTGCGAGCAAAATAATAATCAGGACGATGGCGCACAAAGCAACACGTTTGCCTAAGTAGTGCGACATCGGCACCTTGGAGTCAGACTTCAGCATAGCCAACATGGCACGGAATAAGGTGTATATGACAAAAAGTAGCAGCGCAACAATAATAATTTTTATAAGCACAGTGCAGTTTTCCTTTAATTGGTGTGCGAGTGAATACTCATAAGCTTAGCGCATTTTTGTGGAGTAGCATTGTCGTGTTAGTAGTAAGTACTTGTGTAGGCTTGGGTTTCTGGCAGTTAGATCGCGCCGAGCAAAAGCAAGAGCGCGAGCAGCTATTGCAGCAATGGGCCAGTAAAGGGCGCATTCCTTTTACCCAAGCTCAGCGCCTGATCAATTCAGATGTTGATGCCACAGGTATGCAAACCGCAGTGTCTGGTCGTGTGCTACAGCACTACTGGTTGCTTGATAACCAGGTTTATCAAGGCCGGGTTGGCTACGACGTATTGGTGCTGGTTATGCCTCAAGGAGCTAGTCGGTGGCTACTGGTCAACCTTGGTTTCATTGTTGCGCCAACAACACGTGAGCAACTGCCTCAGTTGCAGCTACCGACACAGATAACGCTTGATGATGTGCTCATTAAAGAAGGCCCGTTAGGGTCAATTACCTTGGCGCAAAGCTCACCATCAATGGGTTGGCCTAAGCGTGTACAGCAAATCGACATAACACAAATCGCGAATCAAGCGAGAGTCCCCGTTTATAATTTTATGGCGTATGCGCAAACGCCTTCGCCGTTAGTTGCTACCGAGCCACATTACCAGCCTGTGACCATGCCTGCAGAAAAGCATATAGCCTATGCATGGCAGTGGTTTCTCATCGCCTTAGCGGCGTTATTGATTGCGCTTACCGCCTTTTGGCGTGCAAGGAGAGGGTATGACAAATCGTAAACCATTAGTGATTTTTATTGCTTGTTTCATTATTCCCGTTGTTGCGGCTATTGCCGTTCTTAAAAGTGGCTGGCTACCAGCAAGTACCAGTAATAACGGCACTTTAATGAGTGAGCAGGTGGAACTTGAACAGTGGGGCCAATACCCCGTGTCGCCCTGGACTATCGCGCTAGTGAATCAAGCTGATTGTGGCCCTTGCCAAGCTCAGTGGCAAGACATGCAGTCGCTCTATGTAGCGCTCGGGAAAAACCAAAGTAAGGTGCGCATGGCAGTACTAGGGGAGAGGCCACGCAGCGCCGAGGTACCCGAGGTGTTGCATGTGGATTCAGTGCCCAGTGCATTAAAAGCAGGTCATCTGTACTTGATAGATCGCCATGGTTTGGTGGTATTGGAATATGACTACGCTGAGCAGGAGCAGCAAAATCGACTTATCCATAAAGGATTACTAAAAGACATTAAAAAACTACTTAACTATTCTCGCAGCAGCTAACGAGGCCAGTATGACAAAAAATTATAAAACTCTGGTGTTATGCACTGCCATTCTCGCAGTGTTGGTGGTGGGCTTGGGCGCTTATACACGTTTAAGTGATGCAGGGCTTGGGTGCCCGGATTGGCCCGGTTGTTATGGCTTTCTCACCGTACCCGATCAAGCCCATGAAATACAAAAAGTGCAGCAGCACTTTCCTGGTGCGCAGGTAGATCAAGGTAAAGCCCTCAAAGAGATGGTGCATCGCTATTTTGCCGGCGGCCTAGGCTTATTGATCCTAGCTTTAGCAGTGTATGCATTACGCCATGCAAAGTTGCCCCATGTCCCGTTGCGTCTACCAATGGTGTTGTTGTTACTGGTTATTTTCCAAGCCTTACTGGGCATGTGGACGGTGACCATGAATTTACAACCTTTGGTGGTGATGGGGCATCTTCTTGGTGGCTTTTCCATTGCTAGCTTACTGTGGTTACTTTACCTACGAACCCATTCTCAGCCCGTATTTGGTGGCGACCCCGGAGCGCGAGCAAGTCTAGGTTGGAGCCTGTCCGCGTTAGTTGTGGTGGTGATACAGATTGCCTTAGGGGGATGGCTCGCGGCAAATTATGCAGCCACACATTGTATTGGTTTCCCGATGTGTGCGGGCAGTGAGGCGTTCTCACTCAGTAGTGTTTTCCAGCTACCTACCGAGCACAGTAATTATGAGTTTGGGGTGTTGTCGTTCGAATCGCGTATGTCTATTCATCTATTGCATCGCTTTGGCGCACTCATTACCGCCGTGGTGTTGCTCAGTGCCATGTGGCAGGTATTTCGCAGTGCGCAATCACAGATGATTAAACAGGCGTGTGGCTGGGTTGTGGCGGCCTTAGTGGCGCAAATAAGTTTAGGTATCGCGTTAGTACAGATGAGTATTCCGTTAAATGTGGCACTTGCCCATAACTTGATGGCGCTATTGCTATTACTGACCTTAGTACGGTTGTGTTATCTACAAAAATCAAAAAGTTAATAAGGGAGCAGGCTATGAGCAAAGCGATTTATTGGCAGTACGGAGATAGTAAAGACACCACATGGCGTGATTATTTAGCCATGTGCAAAGCGAAGGTTGTGCTGATGTTGGTATTAACCGCTTGGGTTGGCGTAGCTTTAGCTCCCGACATGGGGCGCAGTTGGCTATTACAAGCTGTGAGCTTACTGGGTATTGGCTTATTATCAGCAGCCGCAGCGGTGATTAACCATATTGTGGACCGAGAAATTGATATGAAAATGGCTCGCACTCGCCATCGCCCGGTGGCCCGTGGCAGAGTGAGTGAGCGCAATGGCTTTATGTTTGCAGCACTGATTGGTGGGCTTGGGTTTGCTGCTTTGGTTAGCGCTGCTAACTGGCTATGTGCCATTTTGACGCTGATGGCACTGGTGGGTTACGCAGTTGTATATACATTATTTCTAAAGCGGGCAACGCCTCAAAATATTGTTATCGGGGGGCTTGCAGGGGCGATGCCTCCTTTGCTTGGTTGGGTTAGTGAAACGGGGCAACTTGCTGCAGCACCATGGCTCTTGGTGATGATCATTTTTACTTGGACCCCTCCGCATTTTTGGGCTTTAGCTATTGCTAGAGAGGCAGATTATCGTCGAGCGAATGTGCCTATGCTACCTGTGACGCACGGTATCGATTTTTGTAAAACATGTGTATTGGCGTATACCGTGATTCTCGCCTTAGTGTGCGTCTTGCCCTATTTAATTGGTATGTCAGGGCTATTTTACTTGTTATCAGCAGTTATTCTTAATGGTGTGTTTATTGCCTACGCTTGGCGTTTAAAGCGCGAACAGGACCATCGCAGTGCAATGGCCGTTTTTAAGTTTTCAATTGTGCATTTAATGGTACTCTTTGTCGCATTATTCATAGATAAGTGGATGTTTTATGTGGCGTAAACTAGGCGCGGCCGCGCTATTTTCTGTTCTGCTACAAGGGTGTTCAAAGCCGACATTAGAGGTTGATGCGCTGGTGTATGAGCCAGCCAAAGTCGTGAAGCCATTTAAGCTGAAAAATCAACACGGCAACGATGTCGGCGTTGATGACTTAAAATCGCAGTGGGATTTGCTGTTTTTAGGTTACACCAGTTGCCCTGATGTGTGTCCCATGACCTTGGCAAAGCTCCGGCAGGTAGAAAAAATGCTTGCCATAGAAGATATAAACGTTTGGTTTATATCAGTAGATCCTAATCGCGATACTGCACAAAAGCGACTACAGTATATTAATTACTTTAATCCTAATTATCAGGCCGTGTCGGGACCGCACAAGGCGCTTTACCCCTTTGTCCAGAATTTAGGGCTAATTTATGCAGTGACTGAAGAGCAAACAGGAGACTATTTAGTGGACCACAGTGCCTCGGTGGCACTGGTCGATCCGCATGGGAAAATACGGGCTATCTTCAAACCTGAATTTAAAGCTGGCAGTGTACCAACCATTAATACAGACACCATGATCAAGGACCTTAAATCTATACTCAGCTACTACGGTGGCTGAGCCAGTACCAGCGTGTCCCCCTTCGGTTGTCTATACATAGGCAGCCAACTCACCTAACTCTCTATTTATTTAAAGATTTTTTTACAAAATTCGCTGGCAATCTAACTAACTAGGTCTAAGCTTTTGATATGAGAAATGTTAAATGCTCAAGCATAATTTATGTTTAGGTTGCCTAACGAATTAACCATTTCACAAGTTGAAAATTTACAGGCAGAGCTACTGAAGCAGCTCCAGCGGGGCAGCGATCTATGTTTGGATATGAGCGATGTAACTCGCGCCGATACTGCCTGTATTCAGCTTTTGTGTGCGTTACAAAAAGCATTACAACTTGGCGATCACAGCATTACATGGGAAGGCTCGAGTGAAGCGCTCATAAACGCTTGTCAAAGCTTGGGTGTAGCCAATTATTTAGCGCTAAATGGAAACTAAATTAGGGGTGGGTATGACGAAGATTCTAGCCGTGGATGACTCAGCTTCAATGCGTCAAATGGTGAGCTTTACCTTGAAAAAGGCAGGTTATGAAGTCACTGAAGCGAAAGATGGCAGTGAAGCGTTAGCGATCGCCAAAAAGGATAAGTTCGATGCCGTGATTTCAGACGTCAATATGCCGGTTATGGATGGCATCACCTTGATTCGAGAGCTAAGAACCTTAGGTGATTACAAATTTACCCCTTTGCTTATGCTTACTACCGAATCCGGGCTAGATAAAAAGTCTGAGGGCAAGGCTGCGGGGGCTACCGGCTGGATAGTTAAACCCTTTAATCCAGACCAACTACTTGCAGTAATGAAAAAAGTAATTCGCTAAGGCTGCGCGGCTATGAGTATCGATCTCAGCCAATTTTTCGAAGTCTTCTTTGAGGAGAGTTTCGAGGGCCTTGATGCCATGGAGAGTGAGCTGTTAAATCTTACTCCAGGCGAAGCCGATAGCGAAACGCTCAATACCATCTTCCGCGCAGCCCACTCAATCAAAGGCGGCAGTGGTACTTTTGGGTTCACTTCAGTGTCCGATTTTACCCACGTTTTAGAAACCTTGCTGGACCAAATACGCCAAGGTCAGCGTCAACTTGAAGCACAGCACGTAAACCTGCTATTGCGTTCGGTCGACTGCTTGCGAGAGATGTTGCAGGCACTGCAAAGCGAACAAGAGCCAGAGCTAGACACTGCCAAGGAGCTACAGCAACAATTTGAGGAAATTCTCGGTCTAAGTGAAGGGGAAGTGGCGGCCAACGAAAACGAAGCGAGCGCTTCACCGTCGCAGCAAGCAGAAACTAACACCTATCAAATTTTATTTAAACCGCACCATCATTTATTCAAAACAGGCAATGAACCCCTGTTTATGCTCAGTGACTTGGGTGATCTCGGATCCATTGAAGTTGAAGCTGATTTATCCGCCATCCCTGAAATTCAGAATCTACAGGGTGATGAATGCTTCATGTCTTGGAAAGTATTTTTGCAAACTGAAGCAACACAAGAGCAAATTAAGGAAGTGTTTGAGTGGGTAGAAGATGATGCTGATATCGATATTAGTCTGTGCGGAGGCTTGTTCTCAGAGCAGGAATCATCCGCGCCGACTGAACCACTGGAGCACGATGATGCTGCACAGCAATCAAGTGAAAACGAACCGGTGGCCCAAGCGACTCAAGCACCGGCAAGTAAAGGCAAAGCAAATAAAGCTAAATCTAATGAGTCGACTTCCATCCGTGTTGGCATAGATAAAATTGACTCGTTAATCAATATGGTGGGTGAACTGGTTATTACGCAATCCATGCTCAGCCAACTGGGTGAGCAGGAAGTGACCGAAAATACCCTGGCTGCGCTGCAGGAAGGGCTTGCACAGTTAGCGCATAATACCCGCGATTTACAAGAAAATGTCATGCGTATTCGCATGCTGCCAATTAGCTTTGTATTCAGCCGATTCCCACGTTTAGTGCGAGATATATCGCAAAAACTCGGTAAGCAGGTGGAGTTAAAAATTCTTGGCGAGGGTACCGAGCTTGATAAAACAGTGATGGAGAAGATCTCTGATCCCATGGTGCATTTAGTGCGCAATTCGTTAGATCACGGCCTAGAGACGCCAGAACAGCGTAAACAAAGTGGTAAACCTGAAATTGGCACGGTGACACTCAACGCCTTTCACCAAGGCGGCAATATTGTGATTGAAATAATGGACGATGGCCGAGGCCTAAATACCGAAAAAATCAGAGAAAAAGCCATCGCTAATGGCCTAATCGATGGCAATGAAGAGCTCAGTGACGACGACATTAACGAGCTCATTTTCGAACCAGGGTTCTCCACAGCCGACGAAGTGAGTGACATCTCCGGGCGCGGCGTCGGGATGGATGTGGTGCGCCAGAACATTAGCTCCTTAAGCGGTTCTATCGAAGTGGTGTCGACACCCGGAACGGGGTCAACTTTTACCATCCGTTTGCCACTAACGCTCGCTATTTTAGATGGTCAACTGGTCCGCATTGCCGAACATACCTATATTGTGCCGCTCATTACTATCGTTGAGTCATTACAAATTGATACGAATAAGGTCAGCCGGGTCGGCAAAAGCTTGGAGGTACTGCGGCTGCGTGATGAATACATTCCCATTTTACGGTTATACCAACTGTTCAATCATCATGATGTCATTACCGAACTTGATAAAGCTCTTCTGGTCGTGGTCGAGTGTGATAACCAAAAAGTGGGTCTGCTGGTGGACGACTTACTGGCGCAACAGCAAGTGGTAATAAAAAGTTTAGAGGCGAACTATCAGAAGGTTGATGGTGTTTCCGGTGCGACTATTCTCGGAGATGGGCGGGTATCGCTGATCGTTGATATTGCCGGGTTAACCAAAATGGCCGGTTTGAAAAAGCCAGGTGCACAAGAGGCACTCATTGATGCTGCAGCCCTGCATGAGGAGCAGGTATGAAAGTAGAAGGCATTAACGAACATATTATCTTGCAGAATAATCAGGGTCACATTCAGCAATACCTGACATTCATGATGGCTGACGAAGAGTACGGCATGGATATCCTGAGTGTACAAGAAATACGTGGTTGGGAGGAAATAACCGCGATTCCTAATGCCCCAGATTATATCAAAGGGGTCATTAACCTCAGGGGAACTATCGTACCGATCATTGACTTGCGTTTGCGCTTTGGGATTGAGCCACAGCCTTACGGACCACTGACGGTCGTCATCGTGGTTAAAGAGCAAGTAAGAGAGAAAACTAAGGTAATGGGCTTGGTGGTTGACGCTGTGTCCGATGTTTACGCAATTAATCAACAGGATGCGAAAGGGATCCCGGAATTTAACGATTCAAGCGACAACGAATTAGTGGAGCGACTCGTTAATGTAGGGGAAACCATGGTCATTCTTCTGGATTTGCCAAAAATACTCGATTGTTAATGGCGAACAAGTACTAACAGGGTGGAAAAGCATGGGCTGGTTTACTAAGGAATCAAACACTTCAAATGAAGACACAATGCTATTAAAGGCATTAAACAGGTCTCAAGCAGTGATCGAATTCACCCCATCGGGGAATATCTTAACCGCTAATGATAACTTCCTGCGCGTGATGGGTTATAACCTTGAAGAAATCCAAGGCCAACATCACCGATTATTTGTCGACGCCAAGGAGGCTTCAAGCCCCGAATATAAACGTTTTTGGCAGCGTTTAAGCGCCGGCGAATATATTAGCGATGAGTTTCGGCGTGTAGACAAATCTGGAGAAGATATCTGGATCCAAGCATCGTATAACCCCGTCATGAATCAGCAGGGTGAGGTCGTTAAGGTGGTCAAGTTTGCCACCGATATTACTGAATCTAAGCTCAAGCGAACCGAGCTAGAAGGACGAGCAAAAGCGATATCACGGGCGCAGGCGGTGATAGAGTTTGAGTTAGATGGCACCATTATCACTGCCAATGATAACTTCTTATCAACCTTGGGCTACCGCTTGGAAGAGATTAAAGGCCAGCATCATCGCATGTTTGTCGCCCCTGAGGAGGCGGCAAGCCCTGAGTATACCGTTTTTTGGCAGCGCTTAAGCCAAGGTGAGTATAATTCAGGACAATACAAACGTATCGGTAAGAATGGCGCAGAAATATGGATCCAAGCATCCTACAACCCTATTTTTGATATGAATGGTGACCCTGTAAAGGTAGTGAAATATGCCATTGATATCACCGAGCAGCGCCAACAAGAACGACAAGCACGGGAGTCAGCGCGCCTAGCAAGTGCATTAAAGGTTTGCCAAGCCAATGTCATGATGGCTGACAACGACCTTAATATTGTGTTTGTTAACGAACAAGTCAAAGCCATGCTGCGCAATCGCGAGAAACAAATTCAATCAGCATTGCCTAACTTTAAAGTGGATGACTTGATAGGAACGTGCGTGGATGACTTCCATGCTAAACCGTCGCACCAGCGGGCAATGCTGGCAAAACTTGATGAACCCTACAACACTAACCTTAAACTTGCCGGGCTGACTTTCAACCTAATAGCAACGCCTTGGGTTGACGAAGATGGCAAGCGTCTAGGGACCATTGTTGAATGGCAGGATATGACCGAAGAGCTTGCTCGAGAGGAGAAACAAAAACAGGCAGCACGAGAGAACCTACGTGTACGCCGTGCCTTAGATAATGTCTCGACCAATACCATGATTGCCGACAATGACCATAATATCGTGTATTTGAACGAGGCGGTGGTCAACATGATGCGCAATGCTGAGCGAGACTTACGCAAAGACTTACCCAACTTCGACAGTAACAACTTGGTTGGTCAAAACATTGATGTATTTCATAAAAACCCAGCGCATCAACGCTCAATGTTAGAGAAACTCTCTACCACCTACAGTACAGAGATTGTCGTCGGTGGGCGGACCTTCGGATTAGTTGCCAATCCAATATTAACCGAGGAAGGTGAGCGTGCGGGGACCGTAGTCGAGTGGGACGATCGCACCGCAGAGGTCTCTATTGAGAAAGAAATCAATGACTTAGTAGGCGCTGCTCGCAGAGGGGAGCTGAATGCTCGCGTGAGTTTAGATGGCAAAGATGACTTCTTCCTGCGTTTATCTAAAGGCCTTAACCAACTGGTAGAGGTGGTGGATGAAGCAGTGGATGAAACGGCCACTATGCTGGATTCATTAGCTCATGGTGATTTAACTAAGCGTATTGATAGTGACTTCCAGGGAGCCTTCGAAAAGCTCAAGCGTGATGCCAACAGTACCGCTGATAAGCTCACCGAGATGATTGAGAAGATCACCAGCTCAGCCAACTTGGTGGCAACGGGAGCAGAGGAAATCTCGCAAGGTAACACCGACTTAAGCCAGCGTACCGAGGAACAAGCTTCATCGTTGGAAGAAACGGCATCGAGTATGGAAGAGATGACCAGCACGGTGAAGCAAAATGCCGATAATGCCAAGGTTGCCAGTGAGCTTGCAGAGAAAACATGCGACAAGGCCAAGCAAGGTGGCGACGTGGTTAATCGTGCTGTCTCAGGCATGGCAGAGATTAACGAAGCGAGTAAGAAAATTGCCGATATTATTGGTGTTATTGATGAGATTGCTTTTCAAACCAACCTGCTTGCACTTAATGCCGCCGTGGAAGCGGCCCGAGCTGGTGAGCAAGGTCGCGGCTTTGCGGTGGTTGCCGGTGAAGTGCGTAACTTAGCACAACGCTCAGCGGGTGCGGCCAAAGAAATTAAGGAGCTTATCCGTGACAGTGTCGGCAAGGTTGAGGATGGCACCGTATTAGTGAATGAATCAGGTGCAACGTTGCAAGACATTGTTGAGTCGGTGCAAAAAGTAACGCAAATGATCTCTGATATTTCAGAAGCCTCAATTGAGCAAAGTTCAGGTATTGAACAAGTAAATAAAGCCGTGGCGCAAATGGATGAGATGACTCAACAAAATGCAGCCTTGGTTGAACAAGCCTCTGCTGCTAGCGAATCGATGGCGGAGCAGGCCAATAGTATGCGCCAGCTACTGAGTTTTTTCTCCATCAATATGCAAGCAGCTCTTCCGGATATGAGTACGAGCCCAAGTAGTGCAGTGAAACGGTTGAACGGAGCTAAAACGCAAGCAAATAAATCACCTGCCCCCTCAGGGAATAACTTTGTTGATGATGGAGACGAGTGGGAAGAATTTTAATAGCGTAGTGGCTACATGATGTGCCCAACTAAAGTACGTATTGGCGAGGAGGCCCAGCAATGTCGGAGTTTATTTTTACAGATAAAGACTTTAAAAGTATTGCTGGGCAAGTTTATCAGGCGTGCGGCATCGTGCTCGGACCGCATAAACGAGAAATGGTGTATTCGCGGCTGGCAAAACGGTTGCGCCAATACGGGTTTACCAAATTCAAGCAATACCTAGTGTTTTTGGAGCAGCATCCCGAGCAGGAGCTGAGCCACTTTATTAACGCATTGACCACCAATCTAACCTCATTTTACCGTGAGAAGCACCACTTCGATTACCTAGAAAAGGAGCTGCTTCCGCGAGCGTTAAAAGAAAATACTCGCGATCATAAAATTCGTATCTGGTCGGCAGGGTGTTCCACAGGCGAGGAACCATACTCCATTGCGATGTCGGTTGCCAAAGTTTGTCCGCGTGTTGGCTGGGATATCAAGATTCTCGCGACCGATTTAGACTCCAATGTGTTGCACAGCGCACAACAGGGAGTGTACAACCAGCGACAGGTCACAGGGATCCCGGAGCCACTGTTGAAAACATGGTTTTTAAAAAGCCGCAGTGGCGAACAAATGAAAGTGAAGCAGGCGCTACAGAAGTACATAACCTTTAAGCGCTTAAACTTACTTGAGCCTTGGCCTATGAAGGGCCAATTCGACGTTATTTTTTGCCGAAATGTAGTGATTTACTTCGACAAAGTGACCAAAGAGCACCTCTACAATTTATTTGCACAGCGGCTCAAACCCGGAGGACACTTATTTTTAGGCCACTCCGAAACCATGGGTAAAGAGCAAACTCAGTTCAATAACCTAGGTCGTACTATGTATTCTAAGGTAGGTTCATGAACCCAGCATTCAAGCCAACCTTACGCGGGTTTGAGCAAATAAAACGGTTTTGGGACTCAGGCCGTAATAAAGTGATGGCTAAGGTGTTGCCCGGTGAGTTTTATGTCACCAAGCAAGATGAGTTGGTGTCAACGGTACTGGGATCATGTATTGCCGCGTGTATCTACGACCCGGTAATGGGAATCGGTGGTATGAATCATTTTATGTTACCCAGCTCTTTGCAGCTGGAGCAAATAGATCCCGATAGCACCGACTGCCGCTATGGGAACTGGGCAATGGAATTTTTGATTAATGAAATTGTTAAAAATGGTGGATTGCGCAAGAACCTACAAGTGAAACTATTTGGTGGCGGTAAGATTATTCGCTCTATGACCGATGTCGGTATGGGCAATATCCGCTTTGCCAATGCATATCTAAAGGAGGAAGGGCTCAACTTGGTTGCACATGATGTAGGTGGCCCTTGGCCGAGAAAAGTGCTCTTTCACCCAGAATCAGGTGCAGTGAAGGTGAAAAAGCTGCGCACAATGCACAACGACACTATTCAGAAACGAGAACTGAAATACCTGCGCGATCTTGAGCAGACAGACAGCAATACCGATATTGAGCTGTTTTAGGAGTGACCATGATCCGTGTATTAATTATCGATGACTCAGCGCTAATCCAGTCACTATTAAAGGAAATTATTACTGACGCCCATGATATGGAGGTGGTGGGCTGTGCCAGCGATCCCTACCAGGCAAGGGAGATGATAAAACAGCTCAACCCTGATGTGCTCACTCTCGATATTGAAATGCCAAAAATGGATGGCATCAGCTTTTTAAAAAACCTCATGCGCTTGCGACCAATGCCGGTGGTGATGATTTCGACACTGACCCAGCAGGGCGCACCTATTACACTCGAAGCGTTGGAGTTGGGAGCTGTAGACTTTGTTGCTAAGCCCACCAATAATGTTCGCGCCCAAATGCAAGCTTATGCAGGTTCAGTACAGCAAAAAGTGCGCACTGCGGCTAAGGCCAACATTCGTCGTCACTCCAGCAAAACACTTGCGCCGGTAACCGTTCAAAAAGACCAACAGTTTAAACTCAACCACCTCGTAGCCATAGGTGCATCTACCGGTGGTACCGAAGCTATTAAAGAAGTGATTACGCGCCTACCTGAAAACTTCCCTGCGGTGGTTATCACCCAACACATACCACCGGTATTCAGCCAGTCTTTTGCCATACGCATGAATAATGTTTGTGCGATGCAGGTGCACGAGGCAAGTGATGAGCAAGTCATTAAGGCAGGCAATATCTATATCGCGCCAGGTGGCGAGCACCTGATGGTGCAGCGTAAAGGCGGTAAGCTGGTGTGTCGGTTGTCATCAAGCGAACCGGTTAATCGTCATCGTCCAGCGGTGGATGTGATGTTTTCGTCCATTGTTGAGCAACAACTAGCTAAGCACACCTGTGCACTATTGCTAACGGGCATGGGGGCTGATGGTGCCAAGGGGCTGTTACAGTTAAAACAGGCAGGAGCAGTAACAGCGGCCCAGGATCAGGCAAGTTCAGTGGTTTGGGGCATGCCCAAGGCCGCCATTGACCTTGGGGCCGCACAGGTAACCTTAAGTTTAGCTAAATCTCCGCAATGGCTTATTGAGCAGGCGAAGAAGTGATCACCCAAGGTTGTGAAAACCAAAAGTAGCGCCCGCTCGCTTGTTGTGAAGGCGCAGTGCAGTTGTAACGGGCACGCCCGTCTCCCAACTCTTGTTTAGCGGTGATTTTAACCTGCTTAGCAGAGAGCCAGTTGAGTTCGGCCCGACCTTGACCGGACACATAGCAAGCGAATTGATTTTGATGAAAGCCTTTTTCTTTGAACGAGATCGTCAGTTCAGGTTGGCGTTTTGTCGTGACCGTATCGTCATAGGTTAAGGTATCGATATGAAACGGCAGGGATGCCAGTTTAGTAGACAGGGTATCCAAGTCTGCATAAAAACCAGATGCGGGAAAACGTGGTAAACGCGTAAAGTCGTTGTCTGGACCTACGGCCCCTGAATGTTGTCCTATGCCAACATAACCCATGTCTTGCACCAGTTTTTGTAAGGCTCGGTCAAATTCGCCATAAGGGTAGGCTAAATACTTTAAGCTGTAACCCAACTCTTCCTCTATACGTTTTTCTGAATACTGTAAATCCGCGCGGATACGTTCTTGCCATTGGGCGTCACTCTCGCCATCTAAGCGGTGGTGCAGATAGTCATGCTGAGCGCTATGATTAGCGATAAGGGCACCTTGCTGACTGAGTGTCTTGAGCTGCTCCCAGGTCATGACATAGCTGCGCTGCTCATCAATAAGTTTGGGGTTAACAAATATGGTATAGGGGTAGCCGAACTCGTTAAGAATAGGCGCTGCTTGCTCAATGTTGTTGTCGTAACCATCATCAAAGGTAATGGCCACGGTTTTATCATTATAGCTTTCGCCCTGTTTGAGTCCTTCAATCAGAGTGTCTAACGCAATGACTTCAAAATCATTTTTTTTAAGGTACTGCATATGAGCACGAAATGTACTGGCATCAACACTGGTGACCTTAGGCAAGGTTTTACTTACGTGATGATACTGTAGAATAACGGCAGCTTGAGCCGATGCGCACGCCAGTGCAAAGAAAGAGAAAATTACTACATGGGACACTTTTTTAAACATAATACCCACCATAAAAGCTTATTGATGCTTGCTGGGCCTATGATTCTATCGAATATCACCGTGCCATTACTAGGCTTGGTTGATACGGCGGTCATAGGTCACCTCGGGAGTGCCCATTATTTAGCAGGTATAGCCCTAGGTGCAACGGTTATTTCCATGTTGTTTTGGCTGGCGGGCTTTTTGCGCATGAGTACCACCGGGCTTATTGCTACGGCTTATGGCGAACAGAACAAGCGCCAGCTTGTGGCCTCGCTACAGAAAAGTATCATGTTAGCGCTGCTGGTGGCGCTACTACTCATTGTTTGCCAGCATCCTTTAGCCTGGTTAATGGCACAACTCTCCGATGCCTCGGCGCAAACAATTGAGCAAGCCAATCATTACTTTTATATTCGTATTTACAGTGCCCCCGCAGCACTGAGTAACTTGGTGTTGTTGGGTTGGATGCTCGGTGTACAGTATGGTCGTGGCCCTTTCCTGCTGGTGTTATTAACCAATGTGGTCAATATAGCACTCGATCTTTACTTCGTATTGGGCCTCGAAATGGGAGTCAAAGGTGCGGCCTTAGCATCCGTGATGGCTGATTACTGCGCTCTCGTGTTTGCACTGTGGTTAGTGAGCCGTTTATTTAAACGCCATCAATTACAATGGCACTGGTATTTATCCCCTAAACTACTGCAGTTAGGCGCCTTGCTGCGTCTCAATGGCGATATTTTCTTTCGTTCGCTGATGCTGCAGCTGTGCTTTAGCTTTATGACTTTTTACGGGGCGCGTCTTGGTGATGTGGTGTTGGCGGCGAACGCGGTGTTAATGAATTTCTTATTGCTAATCAGTTTTGCTATGGATGGTATTGCTTATGCAGCGGAGGCCAAAGTGGGGCAGGCTAAAGGAGCCAAAGATGAGCAACGTGTGCGTATGTGGGTGCGTATCAGTATGCAATGGGGCTTAGTTTTTGCGTTGCTATATGCACTTATCTTCCTACTCGGTGGTGCGCAAATTATTCGTCTGCTGACCGATGTGCCCGCAGTTAACGCCATGGCGATTACTTATTTACCTTGGCTTATCGCCATGCCACTTATCGCTATGGGCTGTTTTCTATTCGATGGTGTTTTTGTGGGGCTAATGCGGGCCAAGGATATGCGCAATACCATGATCTTCTCAGCAGCTGTGGGCTTCTTTGGTGTTTTTGCCCTGACTCAAGGTTTAGGTAATCACGCGCTGTGGGCGGCGATGACGGCCTTTATGGGCTTGCGCGGGATTACTTTGGCGCTGCGTTATCATCGTCTGGCCAAGTCACATCAGTTGCTGATATAACCTGCGAAAAGCGATTAGCAAAAATTCCCAGGTAGCCCCAAAAGGCAAAAAATAGGGCTACGGCGAGTAGAATAAGGCCAGGGACTTGTAACAGTGGTACATAAAAGTAGCCTGCCGCAATGAGGCCCATGGCGATGGCAAATAAGCCTAAACCGATAAAAAATCGCCTGAGGCTTAGCTTGGGCTCGCTGCCCAAGCTATATACTAGGCGTTTAAACTTAGTAGTATGAGTGTTCGCCACGGCTATGCTCGGTGATATCACGCACGCCAGAGATTTCGCTAAATTTAGCGACCATTTCCTTCTCGATACCCTCTTTGAGGGTCACATCAATCATTGAACAACCATTACAGCCGCCGCCGAATTGTAAAATGGCAATGCCATCAGCGGTAATTTCTACTAGCTGTACTTGACCGCCGTGATTCGCAAGCTGTGGGTTCACATCAGTTTGCAACATGTGCTCTACACGCTCCTCTAATGAGGCATCGTCAGACAACTTACGTGCTTTAGCATTAGGTGCTTTGAGAGTGAGTTGTGTGCCCATTTGGTCGGTAACAAAGTCGATTTCGGCATCTTCCAAAAAGGGTGCACTCTCACTGTCGACAACAGCATCGAAGCCATTGAAGTTCAGACGAATGTCACCTTCCTCAACGGCATCGGCAGGGCAGTAAGACACCCCGCACTCAGCTTGTGATGTGCCAGGATTGACAACAAATACACGGATGTTGGTGCCTTCGGCTTGCTCACTAAGCAATTTGGCAAAGTGGCTTTGAGCAGATTCTGAAATTGTGATCATAGTAACAACGCTATACTTGACTATTTTACTCGGTTACTGCGTATCATACTCTGCTCATCGCGTTGTCGCCAGTGTTGACCGTAAAAAGTTGGCTTAATTTTAATCGGGTGGTAGCGTGAGGACTATGGTCCTCTAACAGCAATAAATTCCATGCGTCGAATACTTTTTCTAGTGGTGCTTTTATTTGCATCTTCACTGAGTGCTAAGCCACTCGATTACTACTTTAACAATGATATTCAGTTCGACCCTAATGTCCCTACACCACAGTCGGTGCTTGGGTATGAAGTCGGTGAGTGGCATGTACGCCACGATCAACTGGTTTACTATATGCGTGCTTTGGCCGATGCCAGCGAACGTGTCAATATTGAAACCATTGGATACACCCATGAGCGGCGACCATTGCTGATGTTAACGTTTGCTGCACCACAACGCTTAGCCGATATCGAGCAAGTTCGCGCACAACACTTAGCGCGCTTAGAGGGTGAGCCGGGCACGAACGATGACCCTGCTGTGGTTTACATGGGTTATAGTGTTCATGGTAATGAATCTTCAGGCAGTAATGCGGCATTATTAGTAGCGTATTACTTGGCCGCAGCACAAGATCAGCGTGTTGAGAAGTTACTCAATGACACTGTGGTGCTGTTGGACCCGTCGCTGAACCCAGATGGCTTGGCACGTTTTGCAAACTGGGCAAACTCAAACCGAGCCATGACACCCAGTGCCGACCCTCAAACACGCGAACACGATGAAAACTGGCCGAGTAGTCGCACTAACCATTATTGGTTTGACTTAAATCGCGACTGGTTACTACTGCAACACCCTGAGTCTCGGGCACGTATTGCTCAGTTCCATAAGTGGCAGCCCAATGTGCTGACCGACTTTCATGAGATGGGGCCAAACAGCACTTATTTCTTTCAGCCAGGTATACCATCACGGAAAAACCCGCTAACACCCAATGGTAATGTTGATCTAACCAAAGCCATCGCGAAACATCATGCTCGCATCCTTGATAGTGAAGAGCGCTTATATTTTACCGAAGAAGCATTTGATGATTTTTATGTTGGTAAAGGTTCCACTTACCCAGATGTGAATGGCAGCATCGGTATTCTCTTTGAGCAGGCGAGTAGCCGAGGCCATGTTCAAGATACTGTTAATGGTCAAATGGACTTTGCTTTCACCATAAAGAACCAGCTTCTCACTAGCTTCTCTACTTTTGATGCGGTGCTTGAAAACCGTCAGCAGCTACTTGATTATCAGCAGGACTTTTACCAACAAGTAGGTAAGCTCGCAGATAAAGACAAGTTGAAAGGTTATGTGGTGAGCGCACCTAAGGATGCTACCCGTTTAGATTATTTCTTAGAGTTACTCGCGCAGCATCAAATTAAGGCTTATGCACTCGAAGAACAAACCACTGTTGATAAGCGCACTTTTGCTGCGCCTAATAGCTACTTTGTGCCACTGGCGCAACGCCAATACCGACTGATTAAGTCAATTTTCTCTGAGCAGCAAAGTTTTAATGACAATACCTTTTATGACGTATCTGCTTGGACACTTGCCCATGCCTTTAACCTTGAGTTTGCGCCATTAAGCAGTACTTGGGGGCTGGAGCTTGCACAGCAGCCATGGCAACAGGGTGCGCAGCCATCAGCGCAAGAACTAACAAGACACTACGCGTATGCCTTTGAGTGGTTCGACTATGATGCACCTAAATTATTAAGCTACTTGCTTCGTGAGGGAGTCAACGCTCGCGTTGCCTTAGCACCACTGAGTGCAAAAAGTGGTAACGCGACAAAACAGTTTGCGGCGGGATCTATTGTTATTCCAGCAGGCATACAACAACACGAACATTGGCTAGAAATTTTAAATGAGGCGCAACAACGCTTTGCTATACCTATCGTTGCCTTGGATTCAGGATTAACCAGTAAAGGCGTTGATTTAGGTTCGCGGCAGCTTGCTCCTGTGCACTTACCAAAAGTGTTGCTGGTGGGCGGTAAGCAAACCAGCCAGTACGAGGTGGGCGAGCTGTGGTATTACTTAGATCGCCATGTGGGTATCACGCCAAGCATTATTGAGTTGGACAACCTAAGTGGTGTGAGTCTAGATAATTACACCCACATCGTGCTCGCCAATGGTCGCTACTCGGCAATGAGTAAAGCGCAAAAAGTGGCACTACAAAAATGGGTTAAACGCGGTGGAGTTATCTGGGGCCAAAAAGGTGGAGCTAAGTTCTTGGTTGACCAACAAATACTAAAAGCCAGTTATGTATCGCGTAAAGATATGGCCGCAGTATTCGCAACCGAAGGTCTCAAATATGGTGACCAAGATATGCTTGCCGGTAAGCAGCGTATCGCCGGGGCTATTTTTAATACGGAAGTCGATTTAACGCACCCGCTGAGCTACTCGTTAACTCGTAAGCAGCTGCCAGTATTCAAAAACAGCACCTTTTTGCTTGAGCAATCCAGTGCTCCATTTGTTAACGTAGCGAAATACACCGAGAAGCCATTATTAGCTGGGTTTACCCATGATAATAACGTAACGCAAATCGCTAATGCAGGAGCCATTGTTGCGCACTCATATGGGCAAGGTACGGTGGTCGCGATGACAGACAATCCGGTTTTCCGAGGTTTCTGGTATGGCACTAGCCGTATCTTTAGTAATGCCTTATTCTTCGGTGAGCATATTCACGCTCGTGGTGAATAATCCAGAGAGCCGGCTTTAGCCGGCTCTTTTTACTTTGCGGTTAGGCACACAACCCAAGCCGATACCTCTTTTGCCCCAGCCTCTTTTAACTTACGAGCAGCACTGTCTACGGTAGCGCCTGTGGTCATGACATCATCAACGATGGCAATGTGCATACCCTGAACACGCATTCTAACGGTAAAGGCGTTGGCTAAGTTTTTGCGTCGCGAACGCGCTCCCAGCTTAGCTTGTTGCTTTGTGCTCAATGGTCTGGCAAGAGCATTGGCGACAAATAAACCTTGTGGCACCGCCTGCTGCCAAAGCAGCACACATTGATTGAAGCCGCGCCAAACAAGCCGGGGATGAGCTAAAGGGATAGGCACGATACTATCAGGCCATTGCCAATTATCAGCACGGCTAAGAGTATATAAATGCTGCTGTAAAAGCTGTGACACGGCGACCTGGTAGTGCAGCTGATGGGCGTACTTGTATTGCTTTAGCCAAGTACTCACGGGTGGCCGATACCACTGCAAAGCCACTAAGTGATCAACATAGCGCAATGGAAACAGTCGTTGAATATCGGCACGAACTAATAAGTCGGGCTCAGAGAAGGTGCTAAATGTCGCGCAACAGTGTTGACATAACTGTGCTCCCATCGGCAGAGACTGTGAACAAAGCTTGCAGTACTGCGGAAATAGCCAACTGCGCAGGTGTGATAGAGCATCCATTGCATAACCTTTAAATCCCGTTATTATTGCTACATTGCGTGCTTGGGCTCTCTGCCCAGGCAATCCGTTTTAATAGTGGGTGTGGTCGTTAGAAAATGCAAAAACAATTGGTGTTACTGCACGGTTGGGGAATGAATAATAAGGTATGGGAGCTTATTCGCCCAGAACTCAACTTTTTATTTGATGGCGAGGTACGTGCGTTGGACTTGCCAGGATATGGTGAGAGTCAGCAGTTACACACTTATGATTTACCGACTATGAGTGCGGTGCTTGCAGATCAACTGCAGGACAACAGCGTTATCGTGGGATGGTCTTTAGGTGGGTTGGTGGCGCTTTACCTTGCCTATTTTTACCCGCATAAGGTCAGCAAAGTTATCCTTGTGGCATCCACTCCATTTTTTGCCCAACAAGCCGACTGGCCGGGTATAAAAGCACAGGTTCTAGAAGATTTTAGCTCGCAACTGCTGAACAACAGCGCAAAAACCATCGAACGCTTTTTGGCTATTCAAGCAATGGGTAGTGATACCGCCCGTGCCGATACAAAGCAATTAAAAGCGTTACTTAAGCAAGCACCACCGCCTCAGGCTGAGGCATTGCGCCAAGGCCTGGATATTTTACAACACCATGACTTACGCCACGAGTTTGCCCATATTAAGCAACCAGTGGGTGCTATTTTTGGTCGTTTGGATGCCTTGGTTCCCTACAAAGCTATTGCACAAATGCAGGCGTTGCGTAGCGATTTAGATATCGCCGTGCTTGATAAGGCCTCTCATGCGCCTTTCATATCTCATAAAGATGAATTTTTAGCTACTTTAAAATCAATGCTTTGACCTAAAACCAGTGAGACATAGCCGAAACACCTTTATTTCGTCTACTTTTTGCGCAATAATAACTATAAGTGTAATTGTAATGTAGGTGGGAAAGTTATGCCTGTAGGAGCTATTTTTAATGCTGGTGTAGAAGGCTTTAATCGCGCTCAACAAGATGTTGAGCAAGCGACCGCTAACATTAATCGCGCCACTATTGAGCGCCAAGACCAACAGCAAACGCAACAGGGTCGTCAACTTCAAGGTGCCAATGCTGATGAAGCGGTAACGGCTCCGGTGTCACAGGCTCCGCGCGTGGATGAGGAGCTGGTGAATCTTAAAGTAGCTGAATTCAACGCTAAAGCTAACACTGAGTCAATTCGTACTGCCGATGAAGTGTTAGGAACAATTATCGATATTCGTGCATAGACATGAACATAGTCACGCCAACGCCAACTATTAATTTTAATACCGCAAACGTTTACACCGAGAGTGTAAGGCGTGACAACCAGCTGCGCGAAGTGATCCCCGAGCCTAAGCAGCCAGCACAGAGTGCAACCGATAATAAAGCTGCATCAGACGCAGACAAGGCACGTAACCCCGGTCAGAGTAAAGACGCGCAAAGCAGCGAAAAAGAAACAGTTGCCCAGCAGAAAACGATTAACGAGCGCGATAGTGAGGGGTCTGAGGAGCAATCTAGCGAGCAGCAGCAACAGCAGCGCGAGCAGGAACAGCAACAAATCCAAGAGCTTGCAGAACGTGACCGTGAAGTTCGAACCCACGAACAAGCCCATGCATCGGTAGGAGGTCAATATGCCGGCTCACCGAGCTACGACTATCAACGTGGTCCAGATGGCAAAAATTACGCGGTGGGTGGGGAAGTACAAATAGATGTGGGTGAAGTACCGGGCGACCCACAAGCAACCATCGAGAAGATGCAGCAGGTACGCTCAGCGGCGTTGGCGCCAGCAGAGCCCTCCGGTGCTGATCGAGCCATAGCGAATGAAGCAACGCAAAAGCTGGCCCGGGCTCAGGCTGAGTTGGCTGGGCAACAGCTCAACACCTCTGAAGAGGACGAAACGCCAACACCGCCAGCATTCGCAACCAATGAGCCTACTCGTCGTTTTGAGCGTGACCAAGAGGTTGAATCAAGAGCCCTGCGTATTGCCGATTTTTATCAGCAAGTCAGTGCGCCGCAAGAGCGCAAGCAATCGGCTTTTATGGCGCAGGTTTAGCGCTACTTTTCCCCCTTACTCTTCACCCCTATACTCGACACATTTCCTATTTCTGCCTGAAATGGTTTATTTAAAAGCAACGGCACCATCATAGCGACTGCTGATGCGTTAGTGAGGGCAAAAAAAAACGCAGCGGTTGCTGCGTTTTCTATCTTAAAAAGCTTACTTCTTAAGTTTGGCAAAGGCCTCAGCGAATGCATTGCCCATAGCGGCGTTATTCGCTTCTTTAGGCTTGCGCGGTGCGCCTTTACCTTTGTTTGTAGCGCCTTGAGGCTTTCTCGTTTGTTTGCGCTCCGCTTTCGCCGCACCAGCAGCCGGTAGCTCATCGTTTAAGCGCATGGTGAAGCTGATGCGCTTACGCGACACATCCACTTCCATTACTTTTACTTTAACAATATCACCGGCTTTGACCACTTCGCGTGGATCGCTAATAAACTTGTCGGTTAACGCAGAAATATGAACTAAACCATCTTGATGGACGCCAACATCAACAAAGGCGCCAAAGTTGGCGACATTGGAAACGACTCCCTCAAGCACCATGCCCGGCTTTAAATCGGCTATGGTATCAACACCGGCTTTAAAGGCCGCAGTCTTAAACTCAGGGCGTGGGTCGCGGCCCGGTTTGTGTAGTTCTGCAATAATATCGGTGACCGTAGGCAGGCCAAACTTATCATCGATATATTCTTGTGGATTGACGTCCTTCAATGCTTCTGCATTGGCTATCAGGGCATCAATGGGCTTACCCGTTTTTGCACAAATGGCCTTTACGACTGGGTAGGCTTCTGGGTGCACAGCTGAAGCGTCCAGAGCATCTTTACCACCGACAATACGCAAGAATCCGGCACTTTGTTCAAAGGCTTTAGGACCTAGGCGCTCTACTTTTTTCAGCTCAGAGCGACTTGCAAAGGCACCATGCTGATCACGGTATTGAACGATGTTCTGCGCCAAGGTTTTATTCAGTCCGGAAACTCTAGTTAATAGGGGCGCAGATGCGGTATTTACGTCAACACCCACGGCATTTACACAGTCTTCTACAACTGAAGTCAGGGTTTGCCCAAGCTGACTTTGTGATACATCGTGCTGGTATTGGCCAACACCGATGGATTTTGGTTCAATTTTTACCAGCTCTGCTAGCGGGTCTTGCAAGCGACGGGCAATAGAAACCGCGCCACGTAATGAGACATCTAAATCCGGAAACTCTTGAGCTGCAAACTCAGACGCAGAATACACCGAGGCGCCCGCTTCACTGACCATCACTTTATTCAGTTTGAGCTCCGGTTGTGCCTTGATCAGTTCGGCGATGAGTTTATCGCTCTCGCGGCTGGCGGTGCCATTACCAATGGCAATTAACTCGACTTTATGCTGACGACACAGTTGCTCAATCGTACGTAGCGATTTATCCCATTGATTTTGTGGAGCATGTGGGAAGATGGTGGCGGTTGCTAAGACTTTGCCGGTGCTATCGACAACGGCCATTTTACACCCGGTACGCAAGCCAGGATCAAGGCCTAAAGTGACTTTTGCACCTGCTGGCGCAGCCATTAATAAATCTTTTAGGTTCTTGGCAAACACATCTATGGCACCGGTTTCTGCATGCTCACGCATCGCCGCTAAAAACTCATTCTCTAGATGCAGTGATAGCTTCACTTTCCATGTCCACTGCGCCACTTGGGCGAGCCAGGTACTGGCTGCTTTGCCTTCCAGCGGCAAATTGAAATGCTCGGCTATCATCGACACACATAAAGCATGGCCATCAGCGCTCTCGGCGTCTGGGTTAATGCTCAGTGCCAGCACGCCCTCGTTGCGCGCACGAAGCATGGCTAAAGCGCGATGAGAGGGAACACTCGCCACGCCTTCACTGTGTTCAAAGTAATCTTGGTATTTAGTTCCTGACTGCTCTTGGCCAGCAATAACCTTACTTTCAATATGACCATGTTGCTTAATATGTGCACGCAACTTGGCAAGCAGCTTGGCATCTTCGGCAAAGCGCTCCATCAGAATAGCGCGGGCACCATCTAATGCTGCCTTATTATCTGCGACTCCTTTATCGGCATCGACATATTCTGAAGCTTGGCTTTGTGGGTCAAGATCAGGGTTCTCGAATAAGGCATCGGCCAAGGGCGCCAGACCCGCTTCGATAGCAATTTGCCCTTTTGTGCGGCGCTTGGGTTTGTAGGGAAGGTAGAGGTCTTCAAGCTCTGTTTTAGTCGTTGCTGCGGCGATGTCGGCTTGCAGTTCGCTAGTGAGCTTATCTTGCTCTGCAATGGTTTTAGTAATGAATTGACGGCGCTCTTCGAGCTCACGCAGGTAACCTAATCGCTGCTCTAGGGTGCGTAATTGAGTATCGTCTAATCCACCAGTAACTTCTTTTCGGTAACGCGCGATAAACGGTACTGTTGCCCCTTCATCAAGCAACTTGGTTGCTGCGATCACCTGTTGCTCTTGCGCTTGCAACTCTTGCGCAAGCAAAGTTGTGAGATTGCCCATTGAAAACCTTTACACTTGTCGCCCTAATACGGGCACATTAATCATAATTGCATTGGATAATATCACAGCCAACAGTGAACAGAAGGGCAAATTTCGCCGTCCCTGGCGAGGTGTTTCACTTTGCAAAACTTTGTTAATGCGGATGCTCGACGCTGGCTACAACCTCTTGAAAAGATTGTGCGACAGGAGTGATATCTAACGCGATACCTAACTTTCTGGCAATAGCACGGGCGCAGAAAACTCCAGTTACTTGCTCTTTGTCAGTCACTAATAAATAGAAACTGCCACGGTGTTCCATAGTGCTGAGTACATTACCCAAGGTGGTATTACGTGCAGCAAGCATACTGATACAGGGCAGGGTATGCAGCGAACGCATCATGTCATGAACCAGTAGCTCACTAGGGTTGATGCCCATTTGTGCGGCTTGGGTCGTGACTCGCGCGCTCTGTAATTCGACGCTAGAAGTAACGCCTAGCACGTTATTCTGTTCATCGACCACTAACAATGCGTTGGTGGGAGTAGCGCTGGCAAGTTTTCGTGCAGCGTTCAAAGGGGTGTTAGCCAAAATGCGAACAGGCGCTTGGGCTGTAAAATCTTGCAGTAATGTCATGGCATTACTGTTGGTGTTTAACGCCTCAGGTACAACTTGGGGAGCAGTAAATTGGCTCGCACTTGTTACATAATGAGTACGTAAGGTTTTAAAATCAGTCATGATCTTCTCCAAATAATTGTTAATAAAAAACAGCTTATTTAAAGAAAATGGGAGGCGCTCGTTGTTGTGGGCGTAAGTTACATAGTGCACCCTTACCTAGCTCGGTGTGAGCCGCTCTAAGTGCTAAGGATTGGTATGTATTTGCTGAAAGTGAAGCAGCGGTAAAGTCAAAATCTTTCTCGCTGTCTTTATCTTGAGCTGGGCTTGAGGTAGCTTCTAACTCGAGGGCGACACTCGGCTGATCAGTAACGCTACAAAATTGCGTGTGAGCATTGGCAACTCCCCAGCTGTTAAGCACAAGTAGGCTGAGTACCAATAATATTATGTGTTTTACACTGTATTTGTGCATCACTATACTCGCCTAAAAATACCGCTACATTTAACTATGTAATGCAGACTGTGAATTAAAACTGAACAAAAAGCAATGAAAACGAAATTAATTACACGCCGTGGATACCAGCAGTTGCAACGAGAGTTAGACCACTTATGGCGCACCGAGCGCCCAGAAGTAACGAAGAAAGTCGCTTGGGCGGCGAGCTTAGGTGATCGCTCGGAAAATGCCGATTATCAGTATAATAAAAAGCGTCTGAGGGAAATAGACAGGCGCGTGCGCTATTTGCGTAAGCGCTTAGAAGACCTTCAAGTTGTTGATTACAGCCCTCAGCAAGAAGGAAAAGTATTTTTTGGCGCCTATGTCGAAGTGGAAGATGAACAAGGCGAAGTGTTACGCTTTCAAATTGTCGGTCCAGATGAAATTTATGATAGCAAAACTGTCATCTCAATTGATGCACCAATGGCGCGAGCGTTGTTAAAAAAGCAGGTTGATGATGAGGCCTGGGTATCTACCCCGACAGGGCGCAAACTTTGGTACATCAATGACATTCACTATCGCAGTGACGATAGTTAGGCCGACAACAAATGTAACAATCTAATTGGTGTTGTACATTTCCCCTGCCCGCTATTTCGAATATAGTTAATGGAGGAAAAACAACGAAAAGAAAAATAATGGGACAGGAAACAACAAAAATCCTCGTTGTCGATGATGACATGCGCTTACGCAGCCTTTTGGAGCGCTATCTAGTTGAGCAAGGATTTATCGTACGCAGCGCCGCCAATGCCGAACAAATGGATAAGCTTTTAGAACGAGAAAACTTTCATTTGATGGTTTTAGATTTAATGTTGCCCGGCGAAGATGGCCTTTCAATTTGTCGCCGTTTGCGACAAAAAGAAAATGAAATTCCTATCGTGATGTTGACCGCCAAGGGTGATGAGGTTGACCGCATTATTGGCCTCGAGTTAGGTGCTGACGATTACATTCCTAAACCGTTTAACCCACGCGAACTATTGGCTCGAGTGAAGGCTATTTTGCGTCGTCGCGCTAAAGAAGTGCCGGGTGCGCCTTCATCAGAAGAAAACTTAGTTAAGTTCGGTGATTTTGCGCTAAATCTGGCGACGCGAGAAATGACTCAAGGGGATGAGGTTATTTCACTGACCAGTGGCGAGTTCGCGGTACTGAAAGCTCTTGTTTCACACCCACGTGAACCACTGAGCCGCGATAAGCTTATGAACTTGGCTAGGGGCCGTGATTATAGCGCTTTGGAGCGCAGCATCGATGTGCAAGTATCACGTCTAAGACGGATGATTGAAGCCGATGCCGCGAACCCTCGTTATATCCAAACAGTATGGGGACTGGGCTATGTATTTGTGCCCGACGGCAACAAGTAAATGAGCTTATTTCCCAAAAGCGCATTTGGGCAAACGGTATTTTTAGTTGGTGCTTTGCTACTTATAAACCAAGTGGTGTCCTATGTTGCGGTGAGCTTCTATGTGGTCAAGCCGACCATCGAGCAAGTGAATATCATGCTCGCAAAGCAGGTGAAAACGGTATTCATTGGTGTCGATGATGGCGTCGAAGTCAGTGATGAAGTGTCGAAACGCTTCTTAGAAGAAACAGGAATCGAGTTACTCACCCAGCGCGAGGCTTACATTAACGGGCTAGGGCAAGCTCGTGAATATTCAATGCTCTCCAACATTATGTCGGAACAGCTGAATGGCTCGGCCCGTGTGCGTATTAGCCAAACTAATCCATTGGTGTATTGGATAGAACCGCCTCAGGCTCCAGGATACTGGGTGCGGGTACCACTATCTGGCTTCACCGAAGCCAATATTGAGTTTTTAACCTTTTACCTAACCAGTATAGGCTTTCTCAGTGTGTTGGGAGGGTGGTTATTTGCGCGGCACCTAAACCGCCCACTCAAAGCTCTCCAAGAAGCGGCGATGAAGGTGAGTAAAGGCGACTTTAGCACCGTTGTTGATGAGCAAGGTTCGACTGAAATGGTTGAGGTAACGCGAGCCTTCAATCAGATGTCGCGTAGCATTGCTGCGCTAGAGCAAGATCGGCGCTTGTTAATGGCTGGGGTATCACATGACTTGCGAACGCCGTTGACCCGTATTCGCCTAGCCACTGAAATGATGTCTGATGATGAGGACTATCTGCGCGAAGGCATTATTCACGATATAGAAGATATGAACGCAATCATTGATCAGTTCATTGAATATCTACGCCACCATGACAAAGGGGATAACCAACCTGAAGATCTCAACGCTTTGGTTGAAGAGGTGGTCCATGCTGAGCAACAGCATGGCCGAGATATCACACTCACTTTGAATCCCAGCCTTCCCAATGTGCCGATAAGTTGTGTGGCAATCAAGCGTGTACTCACCAATATGATAGAGAATGCCTTGCGCTATTCTGATGACAGCATAGAGGTGAATACTCACTTTTGTGCGCGCAAGAAATACGTCTGTGTCAGTGTGTTAGACAAAGGGCCTGGCATCCCTGAGTCTGAGCTGGAGAAGGTGTTCGCGCCTTTTACCCAAGGTGATCAGGCACGAGGCAGTGAAGGCAGCGGTTTAGGGCTGGCGATTATCAAGCGCATCGTTACTATGCACAATGGCAAGGTTGAACTCAAGAACCGTGAACAGGGCGGCTTGTGTGCAACTATATACTTACCAATAAAAACGCCAGCGTAATGCTGGCGTGGGATTGAATTCTCAGCGCAATGGCTAAGTATAAACAGCAGCCCTTAGCTTTGCGGGCCGGCTTGTTTAATCGCATCAGAAACATCGTATTTAGCGAAGTTCTGATTAAAGTCGTCTGCGAGTTTCTTCGCGTATTCGTTGTATTTGTCTTTATCAGCCCAAGTGTTGATAGGGTTCAGTACCTCAGTGTCGACACCAGGTACAGCCACCGGCACGTCTAGGTTTAATACATCGATATGTTGGGTCTCTACATCGGCTAAGTTGCCTGACACAATCGCATCAACTACAGCACGCGTGGTTGGGATATCAAAACGCTTACCAATACCGTAAGGACCGCCTGTCCAGCCAGTGTTAACCAAGTATACTTTAGCGCCGAACTCACGCACGCGCTTCATTAATAGTTCCGCATAAACACCCGCTGGGCGAGGGAAGAATGGCGCGCCGAAACAGGTTGAGAAAGTAGATTCAATATCAGACGTTGAGCCAATTTCTGTTGAGCCCACTTTAGCGGTGTAGCCGCTTAAAAAGTGGTATGCTGCAGCTTCTTCACTTAATACTGATACTGGTGGTAACACACCGCTCACATCACAGGTTAGAAACACTACGGCTTTTGGTTCGCCGGCGCGATTTTCTTCTTTGCGCTTGGCAATGTGCTCTAGTGGGTAAGCTGCACGGGTATTTTGCGTCAAGCTAGCATCGCTGTAATCAGGCGTACGGGTGTCGTCTAGTACCACGTTCTCTAAAATAGTACCAAAGCGAATAGCATCCCAAATAACCGGTTCGTTCTTTTGCGATAAGTCGATACATTTGGCGTAACAACCGCCTTCAATATTGAAGACGCTACCAGGAGCCCAACCGTGCTCATCATCGCCAATCAAGAAACGACTAGGGTCGGCAGACAGGGTGGTTTTACCCGTGCCTGAAAGGCCAAAGAACAAGGCGGTATCGCCATTCTCACCCACGTTTGCAGAGCAGTGCATAGGTAAAACACCTTTCCCTGGCAATAAGAAGTTCTGCACTGAGAACATCGACTTCTTCATTTCACCAGCATAGTGCATACCAGCAAGTAACACTTTTCGCTCGGCAAAGTTAATGATCACAGTGCCATCACTATTAGTGCCATCGCGCTCTGGGTCGCATACGAATGAAGGTACATTCAAAATCTGCCATTGCGGTAAATTCGCGGCATTGAACTGCTTTGGCTCAATGAACATATTTTTCGCGAACACGTGGTGCCATGCAGTTTCTGTAGTAACAACAATAGGTAAATAATGCTCTGGATCGGCGCCTACTTCTAAGTGAGAGACAAAGTGATCGTTTTCAGCAACGTGGTTTTCCACACGTTCCCACAACGCATTAAATTTATCGGCATCGAATGGGCGGTTAACATTGCCCCACTGAATATCATTTTCAGTGCTTGCTTCTTTTACGATAAAGCGATCTTGAGGAGAGCGACCAGTGCGACGGCCTGTTTTAGCAACAAATGCACCGTTAGCGGCTAGAGTACCTTCGCCGCGACGAACTGCCTGCTCGATCAGTTCTGCGGTTGTAAGATCAACAAAACGAGTAGCGCTTGAAGTCATTTTTTTACCTAAAATTGTGAGAGGTTGAACGGGTTAATCTAAAGCTGTGTGAGAGTGCTTTATGGATTTTATAGTAACAGAAGGTTTGCCTGTATACGAGCGGTGAAAGCCCTAAAAATGGCGGTTTTATATGAAAAAACATGAATAATTTCAGTGATACCGGTGTCATAAAAAAGCAAAATTTCATGATACCGGTGTCATTATTTTAAACAAAAAAGCTCGAGTTTTTCGTACTCGAGCTTTTTAAATGAATAAACGCTTGATTAATTGAAGATTGCTTTAATTTGCTCTTCGTTAAAGCGGTATTCACTGAGGCAATAATGGCAGTTAATGACAATTTCGCCATTCGCCTGTACGTCGGCAAGTAATTCATCTTTGCCGACATTAACGAGTGCATCAATGGTTTTCTCGCGACTACAGGTACATTTAAACTGCACTGGCTGTGGCTCGAACAGTTTAGGGTTGTCTTCATGGTACAAGCGAGTCAATACGGTGTGTGCATCTAAATTTAATAACTCGTCTTCGGTTACTGTATCGCTGAGCGTCTCTAAATGACTAAAATCAGCAGTCGCTTTGTCTTGGTTGACGGGAAGCACTTGCAGGAAAAGGCCCGCTGCACGTTCTTGACCAGGGCTTATATCCGTGGCGAACCACATCCGTGTTTTTAGTTGCTCAGATTGGGCAAAATATTGTTCCACGCATTTAGCTAAGCTGTCATGCTCTAGCGGCACAATCCCTTGATAGCGTTCGCCTTTGACTGGGGTGATAGTAATAATCATATGACCCTTACCCATCAGCGCCAGTAACCCATCTCCTTTTACTTCACCTTGCATGCGAGCGACACCGCGTAGGTTTTGCTCATGATCGCCGTTGATGGCTGCAAACTTTACTGGTCCATCACCTTGGATTTGCACATTAATATGGCCTTGAAACTTGAGTGTCGCAGTCAACAACGAAGTGGTTACGAATAGCTCGCCCAAGAGCTTTTTTACGGCGTCAGGGTAGTCGCGGTCTTTGATCACTTGCGCGAAAGCATCGCTTACTTGAACGAGCTCACCACGAACATCGTGTTGCTCAAAAATATAACGGTGTAATAAATCGTTTTGCATGAGTTTCTCTATTTGGCTTTCATCTTAATCAGTTCACGGCGCTGCTTTTTGTCCGGTTTCTGATTAGGGTGTGGCGCAAAGAAGGCATTGTTTTTACGCGCAATGGCATTCTCTTCGCGTTTTAACTTACTTTGCTCGGTTTCTTCGTAACAGGTCAGAGCAATGGGGGCACCCACACGCTTTTCAAGTAGTTTAAGAACTTTAATATGTTTTTCATCGAAGCCTTGAGCAAGGCGGATACTCGCTCCCACTTCGACCTGACGACTAGGCTTGCAACGTTGACCGTTATAGTGGACCTTGCCCCCTTGCACCATTTCGCGTGCTATGGCGCGAGTTTTGTAGAGGCGCACGGCCCATAACCATTTGTCTAAGCGCACAGATTCGCTGTGTTCGTTCGCTGCTGACTTGCTCACTTTACCTCGGTAGTATTTTCTCTAAGTTAAGGGCGAAATTTAGCACAACACAACGACCAAAAAAAGCACAGAACGCTGTCATATTGCTGTCTTGCGCGGAGGTTATACTAGGCTACATGTTTTTACATTAATGCTACATGGTGTGCTTGTTGTCACTCAGTGATAGATGTACTATGTGACGTTAACGACTACAATAATAATAGTATAGAGTTTTGGATTCAGCCCAACTACAACAATGGCTTAAGCAGCTCCCACAGAAAAAAATCGTGGCCACTATCGTGCTGGTTGCGGTGTTGTATTGTGGTTATCTAGCCGCTGGGTTGCTTTGGCTGGTATGGCCACAACCGCAAGCAAGCACGGTGATGCCACCTGTGAGCCAAGCAAACAAAGGTGCAGAGCGAGCAAATATTGCCGCCATCCGTTCAGTTAATTTGTTCGGTGATGCCGCCGCTGTCGAGCAAGCTGAACCTAAACAGGAAGTTATCAGCGACGCCCCTGAAACACGTCTAAGCATAAACCTAACCGGCGTGGTAGCAGCTACCAACGACAAAACCGCCGGGCTCGCCATTATTGAATCCCAAGGGCGCCAAGAGACCTACGGTATTGATGATGTTATCAAAGGAACACGCGCTAAACTGGCAAAAGTACTTCCTGACCGAGCTATTTTGGATGTCGGTGGGCGCTTTGAAACACTGATGCTTGACGGCTTGAGCTTCACTAAAACCGTATCTATGCCTGTGCCAGCAAGTCGGCCACAAGCTGATAACGCTCCCAAAGCGAGTGCCGGTAAGGCGAAAACCATCAATGCCACAGCCAGTGCTGAGGCCAAGCAAGCTCTACAGCAAACACGCAAACAAATTCTTGCCGACCCAGGAAAGTTATCGGAGTATCTACGTATCACTCCGGCACGTAACCAAGGTCGTCTACAAGGGTATAAATTAAGCCCAGGAAAAGATCCGGCCCTATTTAAACAAATGGGCCTTGAAAATAATGACATCGCCATTGCTATAAATGGTTATCAGCTAACCGATATGAAACAAGCCATGGCAGCATTGCAAGAGCTGCGCAATAGCACCGACGCATCTATTACCGTGAACCGCAACGGGCAACTGTTCGATGTGCAATTTAGCCTGCAATAATCACACGTTTGGAGTAAGAACAATGGGCGCGAAATTTCGCACAAAAATAATAAAAGGGCTTGCCAAGTATGGCGCGCTACTTTTCGCCGCTGGGGTAAGTTTAAATCTATACGCAGTCGAATATGCGGCAAACTTTAAGGGCACAGATATCAACGAGTTTATCAATATCGTTGGTAAAAACCTTAACAAGACGGTGATCATTGACCCCAATGTACGTGGCAAAATTAATGTGCGTAGCTACGAGCTCATGGATGAACAGCTGTACTATCAATTCTTCCTCAACGTTCTCGAAGTACACGGCTATGCTGCTGTCGAAATGCCAAGTGGTATCATTAAAGTAGAGAAAAGCTCAGACGCGAAAAAGTCTAATGTGCCAGTCATCGGTGAAGATGACGGCATGGGCGGTGATATGCTGGTAACTCGGGTTGTGCGAGTGAAAAATGTAACCGTCCAAGAGTTGGGTCCACTGATCCGTCAGTTTAGTGACCAAAAAGATGGCGGCCATGTTACCAACTTTAACCCTTCTAACGTCATGATGCTGACCGGTCATGCCGAGTCGGTAAACCGCCTAGTGGAAATTATTCGCTTGGTTGACCAAGCCGGTGATAAACGTGTTGATATTGTGCGTCTGAAACATGCCACGGCCTCTGATGTGGTGTCTGTTGTCGATAATATTTTTAAAGACAATGGCAAAGGCAGCGTCCCCGACTTTTTGATCCCTCGGGTCGTTGCAGATGAGCGTACCAACAGTGTGATTGTCAGTGGTGAAGGGCAGGCTCGCACGCGCGCCATTGAATTAGTCAAGCGCTTAGATAACGAGCTAGAGACAACCGGGAATACCAAAGTATTTTACCTTAATTACGCTAAATCAGATGAGCTGGTTAAGGTATTACAGGGGGTTAGTAAGTCTTTAAAAGAAGAGCAGCAAGGCAATGGTAATGCTGCGCGTACCACACGTCGCGGCAGTGATGACATCAGCATTGAAGCGCACGAAGCGTCAAACTCATTGGTGATTACCGCCCAACCCGACATGATGCGCTCACTTGAAAAAGTGATTGAACGACTAGATATTCGCCGTGCGCAAGTCTTGGTAGAAGCCATTATTGTTGAGGTTTCTGAAGGCGATGGTGTTAACTTTGGTTTGCAGTGGATCTCCGAACAAGGAGGCATGTTGCAGTTTAACAACGGCACCACGGTGCCCGTTGGCTCACTGGCAGTGGCAGCAGAGCAAGCTCGTGATAAAACCATTACCGACAATGTTGTTGGCTCAGAAAGTGGTGTGGTAACACCGATTAGCCGTACCGAAGAAGGCGACCTTGGTCCTCTCGCTAGTTTACTAGGTGGAATCAATGGCTTAGCTATGGGTATCGTTAAGAATGACTGGGGCGCGATAGTCCAAGCCGTTTCTAATGACACGAATTCGAATATTTTGGCGACCCCTTCGATTACTACGATGGATAATGAAGAAGCGTCGATGATTGTCGGTCAAGAAGTACCCATTATTACCGGCTCGTCGACCGGCAGTAACAATGAAAATCCATTCCAGACTGTTGATCGTCAGGAAGTGGGTGTGAAGCTTAAAGTAACACCGCAAATAAACGATGGCTCGGCAGTGCAGCTAACCATTGAACAAGAAGTATCGAATGTCGCGGGTTCAACGGCGGTGGATATTTCCATTAACAAACGTGCCATTACCACCACAGTGCTAGCCGACGATGGTGGTATGGTTGTGCTCGGCGGTCTTATCGATGAAGATGTCCAAGAAAGTGTCTCTAAAGTACCGTTACTTGGTGATATTCCTGTGCTCGGCCACTTATTTAAATCCACCAGTACGTCAAAGCGTAAACGCAATCTTATCGTCTTTATTCGCCCCACAATTTTACGCGATATTGAGAGCATGAACCGTTTGAGCCACAGTAAATATAAATTTATCCGTGGTGAGCAGCTCAAACAAAGCGATGACGGTATCGACTTGATGCCAACCGAGCAAGTGCCATTACTCCCTGAGTGGAATGACGCGCTTGTATTGCCACCTACCTATGAAGAGTATCTGAAAGAGCAAAATAAGGCTGAGCGAGACAATGACTGAGCAAATCGCCGCCCAAAGCAGCGCCGAGGTGCCCGTCACTGACGAAGCGCTGATGGAGGTATCAGAAACCGTTGCCACAGCGCCACTGCGACTGCCATTTGCCTTTGCGCGCCGCTTTCAAGTGCTATTGGTAGAGCATGATGAGACGTTACTGCTTTACTATAGCCATGATTTAGAGCCTCAGGTTATGTTGGAGGTGCGCCGCTTCGCAGGCCGAGGGTTTAGCGTAGAGCGGTTGCCGGAAGACAAATTCGAACTCGTCCTTGAGGCGGCCTATCAACGCGATAGTTCGGAAACCCAGCAGCTAATGGAAGATATCGGCAATGAGGCCGATTTATTCTCTCTCGCCGAGGAGCTGCCGCAAACCGAAGACTTGCTCGCTGCTGACGATGATGCGCCGATTATCAAGCTGATTAACGCCATGTTGGGCGAGGCTATCAAAGAGGGCGCATCGGATATCCATATCGAAACCTTCGAGCAAGAGCTTGTGATTCGTTTTCGCGTCGATGGCGTGCTCAAAGAGGTGCTCAAGCCTAATCGCAAGCTAGCTTCGCTGCTCGTATCGCGTATTAAAGTTATGGCTAAACTGGATATTGCTGAGAAGCGTGTTCCTCAAGATGGTCGTATCAGCCTACGCATTGCTGGGCGCGCGGTTGACGTGCGGGTGTCAACGATGCCATCAAGCTTTGGTGAGCGGGTGGTGCTGCGTCTACTTGATAAAAACAATGCCCGCCTTGATTTACAAGACCTGGGAATGACGCGACGCAACCAAGAACTGTTTGCGGAGCTCATTCGTAAACCCCATGGCATTATTCTCGTAACCGGCCCAACAGGTTCGGGTAAAAGTACCACCCTGTATGCCGGAATGACGGCCATCAATAGCCGAGACCGTAATATCCTCACTGTTGAAGACCCTGTTGAGTACGAGATCCCCGGTATCGGCCAAACTCAGGTCAATCCGAAAGTGGATATGACGTTTGCGCGCGGTCTGCGAGCTATTTTGCGTCAAGATCCAGATGTGGTGATGGTAGGTGAAATTCGTGATTTAGAAACCGCGCAAATTGGTGTTCAGGCGTCACTGACCGGCCACTTGGTACTGTCAACTTTGCACACCAACACCGCAGCCGGGGCGATCACCCGTATGGAAGATATGGGGGTAGAACCTTTCTTATTGTCCTCGTCGCTGTTAGGAGTCTTGTCTCAACGTTTAGTGCGCACCTTGTGTAACAATTGTAAGCAGGCCCATGAAGCTGATGAAAGTGAATGCCAGCTATTGGGTGTGCCCGCTGAAAACCCACCCACTATCTATCGCGCCCAAGGCTGTGAAGAATGTAACTATAACGGTTATAAAGGGCGTACCGGTATTCATGAGTTATTAGTGGTGGACGACCATATTCGTGAGCTGATTCATAACGGCCATGGCGAGCAAATGGTTGAGAAATATGTGCGTCAGCACAGCCCAAGTATTCGCCAAGATGGCTGCTCTAGAGTTCTTGCTGGGAAAACGACTTTGGAAGAAGTGTTACGGGTTACCCGTGAGGAGCAATAGTGGCAGCATTTGAATATCGCGCGTTAGATGGGCGAGGCAAAGAAAAAAAAGGGCTTTTAGAGGCCGATACGGCAAAGCAAATACGTCAGCAATTGCGTGACAAAGGACTGATGCCTGTTGCCGTGGAATTAGCTGCTTCTCAAGAAAAGGCCAATGCTGCCAATAAAGGCTTATTAGGCAACGTATTTAAAGCGAAAATATCGACGTCAGATCTTGCCCTTATTACCCGTCAGCTTGCCACCCTTATTCAATCCGCTTTGCCAGTTGAAGCTGCGGTCATGGCCGTGGCCGAGCAATGCGAGAAGCCGCGCTTGAAGAAAATGTTGATGGCGGTACGCTCGAAAGTGGTTGAGGGTTACACCCTAGCCGATGGCCTCGCGGAGTTTCCTCACGTGTTTGATAATCTGTATCGGGCGATGGTCTCAGCAGGTGAAAAATCAGGGCATCTAGACCAGGTTTTAAACCGCTTAGCTGATTACACCGAGCAACGTCAACACATGCGCTCACAGATTACCCAGGCCATGGTATACCCTATCATTTTGGTGATTTTTGCCGTGGCCATTGTTTCTATTCTTCTTGGAACTGTGGTGCCCAAGATATTGAAAACGTTTGAAAAGTCAAAGCAAGCATTACCTTGGACCACCGAGTGGGTGATGGCTGCCAGCCACTTCGTGCAAAACTATTGGTTTGTGTGCATCGCAGTATTTGTGTTGCTCACAGTCGGTATTAAGCAAGCGCTGAAAAAGCCCAATATTCGCTTTTGGTATGACAGCAAGCTGCTCACCTTACCCGGTATCGGCAAAGTGAGTCGGGGCTTAAATACTGCGCGTTTTGCTCGTACCCTAAGCATTCTTTCTTCCAGTGCTGTGCCGCTGCTTGAGGGTATGAAAATTTCAGGTCATGTGCTTGCTAACGAGAAGATTAAAGCGGCCGTTGCCGAGGCGGCTACTCGAGTTAGTGAAGGGGCTAGCCTTCGTGCGGCGCTTGAGCAAACTAAGCTTTTCCCGCCCATGATGCTACATATGATAGCCAGTGGTGAGAAGTCAGGCGAGTTAGAGCAAATGTTAGAGCGCGCCGCCGATAACCAAGATCGTGAGTTTGAGACCATGGTCAATGTGTCACTTAAACTTTTGGAACCCGCGATGATAGCAACCATGGCTATTATCGTGTTATTTATCGTAATGGCCATATTGCAACCGATTATGGCGATGAACAAGGCCATTGGCTTATAAGCTAAGGCGCAGATGGATTTAAGCAATTAGAGGTAATGACAGTGAGAAAGCAATCTGGTTTTTCATTATTAGAAGTGATGGTAGTTCTGGTCATTATTGGCATGATCATGTCAATTGTGGCACCCAACATTATGGGGCAACAGGAAGAGGCCGCATTAGACAAAGCAAAGCTAGATATTCAACAGCTTGAAGATGCATTGAGCCTGTATAAATTAAAAAATAAGACCTACCCAACCACGGAGCAAGGTCTTGAAGCTTTGGTGACCAAAACAAGTATTGAACCGGTGCCAAAACGTTTCCCTGATGGTGGTTTCATAGAGAATTTACCAGAAGATCCATGGGGTAATCCGTATCAGCTTATTTACCCAGGAGAAGTCGGTAAGATTGACGTATTTTCAATGGGTCCGGACGGTGAAGCGGGTACTGAAGACGATATCGGTAACTGGGACGAAGAAGAGCGTTAATTTGTATGGCAGTTGCTCGTCATCGTGGCTTTAGTTTAATCGAGATTTTAGTGGTTTTAGCGATCATCGCTTTTACCGCTAACCTCGTGGTATACAGCATCGATGACTCACATGAGGATGAGCTCGAGCAACACGCCCTCGCGCTGCAGACCAGTATTAATTATGCCTCTGAGTACGCCATTTTAAATCAGCGTCAATTAGGGTTGTATGTTGCTGATAATGGCTATGAGTTTTTAACCTATGCTGAGCAGGAATGGCGGCCATTGGAAG
Organism: Pseudoalteromonas sp. CNC9-20; assembly: GCF_022347875.1. NCBI lineage: Bacteria > Pseudomonadati > Pseudomonadota > Gammaproteobacteria > Alteromonadales > Pseudoalteromonadaceae > Pseudoalteromonas > Pseudoalteromonas sp. CNC9-20. The sequence continues at coordinate 51,036 of NZ_JAKRFS010000004.1, forward strand.
ATGCCGAAGGGGTACTGAAAGGCAAGCAATTCGAACCGCCTTTTGAGTTGACCCTGAATCAAGAAGATTTGCCATGGGCGCAAGATAGCCTGCTCGATGCCGTCGACTGGCAGCAGCTTTTAGGGGTCGATGAAGAGGACTTCCTTGAGCTGGAAAAAATGAAAATCCCGCAAGTGATGATCCTTTCCTCTGGAGAGGTCAGCCCGTTTGAGCTGGCGTTGGCCGTGGATAGCCGTGAAGAAGAGCTTATGCCCTACACTATTACCGGTGAGTTTATGGCTCCCGTGGCACTTGATAGAGAGCAGTGGCCATGAATCGAGGCAGGGGTTGGTGGTATCAGGGCTTTACGTTGTTGGAAGTTATGGTGGCCTTGAGTATATGCGCCATGGCCGGCATCGCGGCGATGCAAATCAGCGGCGAGCATATTAATCACTTAAGTACCATCGAAGAGCAAACCTATGCGTCTTGGGTGGCAGAAAACCAGTTAGTTGAAATTCGTGCTCAAGGTGACAAGTGGGCTGCTAAAAATAACCATAAAGGCAAAGTCGAGTTGGCTGGACAAACATGGTATTGGCAGCAAAAAGTCACGCGCACGGCTGACAGTAGCTTTGTAAAAGTGGATATCGAGGTGTACACCGATGAGCAATACGAGCAGTTTGCTTACACCCTGTCCACTTATATCGATAAAGAGGCCAAAAGCAATGGCCGGCGCTAATGGCTGTCACAATGGGAGCGAAGGCGGTTTTACCTTAGTCGAGGTGTTGGTCGCGTTGGCTGTGATGGTGTTTATTATCGGCGCAACCCATCAGATTTTGGATGTAACCACACGCACCAAGGAAGCGTCAGAGCAAACCTTGGATGAGCTCTCACGGCTACAAAACGTATTTCGTATGCTAGAGCAAGACTTTAGCCAGATCACTAAACGCAAAGTGCGCAACGAGGCGGGTGATACGCAAGAGCAATTCCTGATGCACGAACGCTATTTATTCGATAGCGAGTTTGATGGTATCGGCTTTGTGCGCAGCGGCTGGACAAACCCCGGCTACCTATTACCGCGCAGTGAATTGCAAGCTGTGGCATATCGGGTACAAGAGGAGCGGCTAGAGCGGCTATATCGACTCTATGTCGATCAGTTAGATAGTACAGAGCCACGTGTGCAAGTGCTGTTGGAGGGGGTGCAAGAGCTCACTTTTGAATTTTATGACAGTAAAGGCGAGCAGCCATGGCAGCCACAGTGGCAACAAGAGGGATTACCCAAAGCGGTATCTATTGAGCTGACGCTAAAAGACCGGGAGCCAATTAAACGTTTGTTTTTACTTGCAGGGCAAGGCAAGGAGGCAAAAAGTGGCGAAAAGTAAACAGTCAGCTCGTGGTGCAGCGTTGGTTATCGTGTTGTTTATTGTCGCCTTGGCGACGACTATAGCGGCGCAAATGAGCATCAATTTAATGGTGCAGGTGCAAAAGTCTACGAATTTAGACGATTTCCGCCAGGCGAAATGGTATGCCTATGCAGCGGAAGCGCTGGCGCAAAAAGTGTTGCGGGAAAGTATTGAAAAAGAGCCCGATAAAATGCATTTACAACAACCTTGGGCACTCGCCGCTGACACTCCTTATCCGGTGGAAAACGGCACCATTAGTGGTGCGATAAGGGACTTACAAACGTGCTTAAACTTAAATGCCTTGCGCGCTGAGCCCAGTGCTGCTGAAGGCGGCTTTGTAAAATCAAATCCCGCGCACAAGGCGCTGCTAGCCTTGCTCAAAGAAGTTGAGGAGTTGCCTGCGCAAGAGTCGGAAGAGGCCATGGCTGACAGTGTCTTTGATTGGCTTGATGAAGACAGTATTACCATGCGTTCAGGCGCGGAAGAAGATGAGTATTTGTCACGTGATGTGCCTTACTTAACCGCTAATAACTTCTTCGCCGATATTTCAGAGCTGCGTTTAGTGAAGGGCTTTAACCCCTTAGTCATGCAGAAAATAGCACCCTATGTGTGTGTTATTCCTGATGACGAGCTGTTTTCTATTAACGTCAATACCATTACTGAAGATCAGGCGCTGTTGTTGGCAGCAATGGTCAATGGTCTCAGTGAGTCAGGTGCGCAGGCGGTGATTGCCGCTCGTCCCGACGAAGGATTCGATGAGCTCAATGAGTTCACCACAGAAGTAAAAAAGCAAGGCGGACAGGATGTGAAGGCAGATGATGAGCGTTTTGTGTTGAAAAGTGAGTACTTTCAATTACAAACCACCGCTACCTTCGTTGATTTCGAGTTTACTATGACGTCATTACTACAAGCAGATAAAAACAACGTAACTATTTTGGCGCGAAAATTTGGAGGCGTGCAGTGAGAGAGTCCTTACTGATCCACGTGGGCGAGCGCCCCGATCAGCCCATACATTGGCTGGTCTATAACCGCAGTGAAAATGAAATTATTGGCAGTGGTCAACTACATGATGCCAATGAATTAGAGCAGTTAGCAACGAAAGTACATAACCGTGAGTGCACCTTAGTGTTACCCAGCGCTCAGGTGCAATGTCACCGCGTGCAATTGCCGACTAAGTGGAGCCGCAAGCTAGAGCAAGCGCTTCCTTATATGATTGAGGAGCAGGTCGCCGTTGATGTCGACAGCTTGTTTATCGCTCACGGCCAGGCGCACAGTGATGGCGAGCAGCACTTCATTCAGGTTGCTTTGGTGAACCGTCAATGGTTGCAAAATTGGCTATCAGTATTGAGCGATGCGCAATTGCTTGTCGAGCATATTCACAGTGATGCTCTGTTATTACCGGAGCCTCAGCCACAGCGAGCTACAGCGATGGCTGTCAATGAGCATAGCTTTTTGGTGCGCTATGGAGCGTGGCATGGTGCACAGCTAGAGCCACAGTGGGCCGAAGCCTTTTTAAGTGCCGTTGGCGTACAAACCTTAGACTTGTATAGCCCGTTGCCTGGTTATCACAGTGAGCAGATAGCCACCGAAGTACATGAAGAAAAGTTTGAGTTACCTTTGGCTATGTTCGCCACCGCCTCGTCGCCAATCGATCTTCGCCAAGGCGAATTTGCTTATAAAAAGCAAAGCTATGGCTGGTTAAAAACTTGGCGCCCGGCGATGGTGGCGGCAGCGGTGACCTTGGTCTTTATGCTTGGGGTTAAAGGCGCGCAGCTTTATCACTATAGCAGCCAAGCTGAAGCAACCAAGGCTCAGGTGATCAGCACTTATGAACGTGCTTTCCCAGGCACTAAAGTGCGTCCTCATTTATTACGGAGCCAGATTAACGGTGCTTTGAAAGAAAGTGGCCAAGGGCCGAGCGCCCAATTTTTATTATTACTACAAGATTTTGCCGATGTGGTGCAACAAAGCAAACAGTTTGTGCCGCAAACATTACGCTTTGACCAACGTCGCAATGAACTGCGCGTAGGGGCCCGAGGACAAGATTTCCAAAGTTTTGGGCAGGTAAAAGCCAAACTCGAGCAGCGCGGTTTAGATGTTGAGCAAGGCTCACTCAATAACGATGGTGAAAGTGTCATCGGCGAGTTAAGAATAAGGGGAGCACAATGAGCGCACTCACTAATTATTGGCAGTCCTTAAAGTCGCAAGAGCAGCGCTTACTCTTAATTGCTGGTGCGGTATTTGTGGTGTTCTTCTTTGTCATGGTGGTTTATCGGCCGTTGAATAATGCCATTGAAGACGCCAAGCAAGACCAGTTAAAACAACAAGAGTTGCTGCAATTTGTGCAGCAAAGTGTGGTCAAGCTCAAAGCAAAAGGCGCCGTTGCCAACACCGGTGGCAAAAATGTGACGCAAATCGTCAACCGCACCCGGGGCCGATATCAAATTGCGATCAGCCGTATGCAGCCAAGCGGTGATGGCTTACGGGTAAACATTGATAGTGTGCCGTTCAACCAGTTGTTAGCTTGGCTTGACGAGTTGGTGAACAATCACGGCGTTAGCATCGCCAATATTGAACTGTCGCAAGACCAAAAGCCTGGGCATGTGCGCGTTAGCCGCATTGTATTGGAGTAACTATGTCTGTGAAGAAAGCATTCGCTCTGGGAAGCTTATTTTTACTATCTTTTATCATCTTTGCTGTGGCTTTATTTCCCGCCTCTATCGCGCTTAATTTGGCGGCTAAGCAATTGCCGCCAGGATTACAGCTAGGGCCAGCAAGCGGTACCATCTGGCAAGGACAAATAAATGGTGTGCGCTATCAAGGTCAATACCTGAGCAAAGCGCAGTGGCAAGTGAATGCCTGGGCATTACTAACAGGTAAAGCGCAAGTGGATGTCACCTTAGGGAATAAACGTAACCCTGAAGAGCTCTCTGCGGGTGGGGTGATTAATTATGGGCTGATTGAGAAGGATTTAACGGTTACTGACGCTAATGCCCGTATTCGTATAGAGCAGGCATTGGCACAAGTACAACTGCCTATTCCCACCCAAGCGCAGGGGCGGATTTTTGTTGATATTGCCCAATATCAATTGGGTCAGCCGCACTGCCAAGTTCTCGCTGGCGAAATTAGCTCACCAGATATCACCGTGAAAGGGCGCAATGGCTGGTTCAGTATTGGTGAATTAGAAGGACAGTTAGCCTGTAAAAACGGCGGCATTAGCGTGAAAGTTGATAAAGAGAATCGCCTTGGGCTTCAAGTTGATGCGGGCCTTAACGAGCGTAGTCAACTTACAGCAAGTGGTTTTGTAAAACCGGATGCGAGTCTACCTAAGGATGTGCATGATGCTGTACAGTTCCTCGGCAACCAAACCAGTGATGGGCGTTATAGGATCAACTTCTAATGAGCGACAGTGTGCAGCAACAACTGCAAAAATACTTGGATGAACATGACCATGCAATGGACTTTGTGCAGCTGCAAGGCTACTTGTTTGCCCTTGTGTGCGCCCCTCAGCCTATCGAGCCAGAGCAATGGTTGGTCGATGTGTTGGGCGAGCAAGCAGCGAAGAGCGATGAGAGCGTATTATTTGCGTTAATGAATGCGCAGCAACAGGTGAGCGATCAAGTTTATAGTGAGGGGTTCAACCTGCGTAAGGTTGTGCAATTGCGTCAGCCTTGGCAGCATAACTTTGCCAATGATGCACCTATACTTCTGTGGAGCCAAGGGTTTGCGATTGGTGTTAGCTATTATATTGAGCCGTTGCTAACGGCGCAGGCGGTGGATGATGACAGTCGCGAGATGTTGCTACAAGCGGTGACCGTACTGAGTTTGTTCAGTGAGCAACAAGCATTTTGCGCACAAGCGGCACAAAGTGGGCAGAGCGAGCAACAGTTTGCCGAAGTCTTGTTCGATATGATGGCCGACTTTAGCCTCGGCTTTGCTGAGCTGATTGAGCTTGTCGCAGTGCAAAGTGGCTTATTTGATGATGAGCAAGAATGGGACGGCTAGGATAGCTGTAATAGCACGTCGGTACAGCCCTTTTCGCACCGTGCGCTCGCATAGCCCGGCTCACCCAGAGCTAGGATGACTTTTCCGTGGCAGTGCTCGCAGCGCACCTCTTGACCTTTAGACAGTCGCTGTAGCAATTTTTTTTGCTGCACAAACGACTGGCTTTGCTTTTTGGTCAGTGACGAGAAATCCATAACTTAGTGGGTGCTGGCGATGACCGAGCAGCTTTGGCGCAAAGCATCACCAAACAGATATTCATTAAGCTCGCGATTTAAACAGTATTTACGCTCCCATGCGTACATGCCATTGACGGTATTCAAAGCAGAGGCTAGGTGTTGATCCTGTTTGTCTGTCAAGCGTACCTGTTGGCGAATTTGCTCTAGGGCTCGTTTGGCTTTGACTTCTTTGTTTACTTTACTGGCCGCGCTCAAATCGGACATGGTCTGATTAAACAGCTTGTCGCGGGGGCCTTTTACTATCGGGTGGTCTATGGTGAAAAAAGCCAACACCAAAAAAATAATAACCAATAACTTCTTCATAACTAAACCTTGATCTAGGTAACTGCGAGCGCAGCCCTAGTTTAGTAAACTCTGTGTTTTAAAAGCAAGCAAAAGCCATGATATATGCCTGCAAAGGCATCATTTTTGTCGCTAAATTGATATACTTGCACTCTAAGCAGTTAAACTAACTGTCCCCTTCCTAAAAACGTGGCGTTGAGGAAAGACAATGGATAAAGAGCAGCGGATCAAGGTAAAAAATATCCCTACTGACGTGAAGATAGAAAAGCCCAGTGCGGCGCAAAGCGATCGATTTAATCCCCGTAACCGCATTTACGTTCGCGCTGTAACAGGCCTCCATCAATTGTTACGTCAACGTATTGGTCTGGTAGGAATGTTGGTCTTTATGTTACTTCCTTGGATTAATTACAATGGCCAGCAAGCAGTGTTGTTCGATTTAATGAACCAGCACTTCACCATTTTTGGGCTGACGTTTTTACCGCAAGACCTCACCATTCTCGCGTTTATTTTTATGATTGCTGCCTTTGCGCTGTTTTTGGTGACTACCTTTTACGGCCGAGTATGGTGTGGTTATACCTGCCCGCAAACCGTGTGGACGTTTATTTTTATTTGGTTCGAAGAGAAGATAGAGGGCACTGCAAACCAGCGTAAAAAGTTGGATCAACGCCCCATGGACTTTGATAAGTTTTGGCGTAAAACAGCCAAGCATGGTAGCTGGCTTCTTTTTTCTCTCTATACCGCTATTACCTTCGTTGGCTACTTCACTCCGATTCGTGAGTTGTTGCCCGACTTTTTTACCTTTTCAGCCGGTGGTTATGCGGTATTAAGTATTGCTGTCTTTACGCTATGCACCTACGGTAATGCTGGGTGGATGCGCGAAATCATGTGTTTGCATATTTGTCCTTACTCACGTTTCCAATCAGCCATGTTTGATAAAGATACCTTCACAGTCAGTTACGATGCTAAGCGCGGTGAGAAACGTGGTCCACGTGGGCGCAAACAAGATCCAAAGGAACTGGGTTTGGGCGATTGCATCGACTGTAACTTGTGTGTGCAAGTGTGCCCGACCGGCATCGATATTCGTAACGGCCTACAGTATGAGTGTATAAACTGTGGCGCCTGTATTGATGCCTGCGATGGCGTGATGGATAAAATGAATTATCCACGCGGGCTCATCTCCTACACCACCGAGCGCAATCTTGAAGCGTCGGCAGAGAAAACTAAACCCGTTCGTGGCAAGCTGATTGGCTATTCAGTCATTCTATTTATTCTTATTGGTGCGCTGGCGGCCAATATTATGATGCGCGTGCCGATGGACTTAGACATTATCCGCGATCGTAATCAGCTGTATCGGGTCAATATGGAAGGCTTGGTAGAGAACACCTATACCTTAAAGATTCTTAATAAAGCCCAGCAGGAACAGCGCTTTAGAGTCGAAGTACAGGGGCTGGAGCATTATCAAGTGATTGGTGAGCAGGAGTTCACCGTGCAGCCGGGGCGCTCCCACAATGCACCGTTGTCGGTGATCATTGACCCTTATGACTTACGTAAGCCAATGACCGAATTTGAGTTTGTGCTTTATCCAGTGGATAGCCCTGACACTCAGCTTAAGCAATCCAGCAACTTCTTTAAAGGGCGCTAATGTGAGCGAGTTTAGTTTTGCATCTTTGACACCTGACACCATTTTAGATGCCCTTGATTCGGTTGAGGTGTATGCCGAGTCGGGGTTATTAGCACTCAACAGCTATGAGAATCGGGTGTATCAATTTTTGGCAGAGGATAAGCGCCGCTATGTTGTAAAGTTCTATCGCCCAGAGCGTTGGAGCGATGCACAAATTTTGGAAGAGCACCGCTTCACCCAAGAATTAATGGATGCAGAGGTGCCAGTAGTGGCACCTCTGACAATCAACGGCAAAACCCTGTTTAAGCATCAAGGTTATCGTTTTACCCTGTTCCCAAGTGTGGGGGGTCGGCAGTTTGAAATGGACAATCTGGATCAGTTGGAGCAACTCGGGCGTTTAATCGGGCGGATGCATCAAACAGCTAAAGCGTCTGCTTTTGAGCAGCGACCAACGCTTGGGTGCGACGAGTATTTGCATCAAGCTAAGGTTCATTTGCAGCAAAGTAACTTGGTGAGCAAAGCCATGTCGCTGCCATTTTATACTGTACTGCAACAGGTTATTGATAAAACGGTACAACTTTATGATTGTTCGCAGAGTATTCGCTTGCATGGTGACTGTCACGCTGGCAACATTCTATGGTCTGCGGACAACACCCTGACATTCGTTGACCTTGATGACAGCCGACAAGGCCCTGCGATTCAAGATTTATGGATGATGCTCAGTGGTGACAGGCAAAATCAGTTATTGCAGCTTGATACCTTGGTTCTGGCATATGAAGAGTTTGCCGACTTCGACCATTCTCAGTTGCGATTGATTGAGCCATTGCGAGCCATGCGCATGGTGCATTATATGGGCTGGATAGCAAAACGTTGGTCAGATCCGGCGTTTGAACGGAACTTTTCTTGGTTTGCTGAAGACAAATACTGGGAACAGCAAACTCTGGCTTTAAAAGAGCAGTTGGCGGCGTTAGATGAGCCACCATTAAAACTTTTACCTTAAGCACCTGCTTTTGATGTTTAATGTATACATTGAGATGACTATGATAAAAACTTTAAAATATTCACTACTACTACTTTGCCTACCTGTTGCCGCTTGGGCAGCTGACTTTAAAGCGGGCGAGCACTATCAAGTACTTGAAGCTGAAGCGTCTGAAGCTGATAAAGTAACCGAATTTTTCTCTTTCTACTGCCCTCATTGCTTCAAGCTTGAGCCCATTGTTGGGGCGCTTGAAGAGTCACTGCCTGAAGGCGTGCCTTTAGTTAAGAGCCATGTAAACTTCTTACGTATTGATAAAGATGCGCAAAACCGCCTAACTCGGGCTTACCTCGTTGCCAAAGAAGAAGGTAAAGATGCCGAAGTAGCGCAGGCGATTTTCGATAGCATTCACCGTCAACGCGAGCCATTACAAACGCAAGAGTCTGTGGAAGCATTGCTCGCAGAGCAAGGCATTGATGCCCAACGTTTCGCTATGCTTGCTGCGAGCGAGCCTGTTGTAAATGGCGAGAAAGAAGCCGTGGATGACCAAACAACTTACTCAAAGCTAGGTGCTTTGACCGGTGTGCCAACACTCATCGTTAACGATAAGTACAAAGTGCATGTGCATAAAGTGGCATCGCAACAAGAGCTAAACGAGCTCGTAAACTATTTATTAGAAAAATAATCGGAGTACTCGATGAAGAAGTTCATTGCTTTAGCCATGATGGCATTGGCGCTGCCCATCAGTTCGATTGCGGCACAGTTTGAAGAAGGCACGCACTATGAAGTGGTTTCGGACAGAGCTAGCCGTAAGCCGGAAGTGAAAGAGTTTTTCTCTTTCTATTGCCCCGCATGTAACGCCTATGAAGGCTTGCTTATGGATGTAAAACCTAAGCTCAGCAAAGATGTTGATTTTAAGAAAAGCCACGTTAACTTCATGGGCGGCCGCAGCACCGAGAATCAAGATATGCTGTCACAAGCACTCGCGACTGCTGAAGTGCTGCCGCAAAAAGATAAGCTGATTGCAGCCATCTTCAGTCATATCCACACTAAGCGCGCTAAGTTTAACGAAGTCGCTGATGTGAAAGATATTTTTGTTGCCAACGGCGTAGATGGCGACAAGTTTGACAAGCTATTTAAAGGCTTTGCTATTCGCACCAAAGCCTCGAAGATGCAGCGCGATCAAGAATACTTTAAAGAAAAAGGGGCCCTACGCGGTGTTCCTACCTTTATTGTTAATGGTAAATATCGCCTACTATTAGGTCGTGAGTCAGGTGTTACCGACCCCGAAGATATTGCCGCACTGATTAACTTTCTTGCGAAAAAATAAGTTAAGAAAGGCACAAAAAAACCGCATTTAATGATGCGGTTTTTTTATTCTGCAAATAGTGTCAGCTACTTGCGAGTGAGAAACACACCGGATTCAATATGATGGGTGTAAGGGAACTGATCAAAAATCGCGAATCGCGTTACCTTATGAGTACTTGCTAGCCTATCTAAGTCGCGCTCTAATGTGTCTGGGTTACAGGAGATGTAGATAATATTGTCATACTCACTCACCAACTTACAGGTTAACTCATCCATACCAGCACGCGGCGGATCAACCAAGATGGTCTGGCAGTTATACTCTTGTAAGTCGATGTCTTTTAAGCGGCTAAAGCTACGTTCTTGACGCATAGCTTGGGTAAACTCCTCGCTACTCATACGAATAATATCGAGGTTAGTCACCTTATTAGCAGCGATATTGTACTGTGCCGATTTAACCGATGACTTCGAAATTTCTGTGGCCAATACGCGATTGAAAGACCCTGCTAAGGCGACTGAGAAGTTACCATTACCGCAATAAAGCTCGAGCAAATCATTATTCAAAGGGGCGCACACATCTTGAGCCCAGCCCAGCATTAGCTCGTTCACCTTGGCATTGGGTTGGGTAAAGCTGTTTTCTACTTGCTGATAAACGTACTGCAGGCCATTTACCTGCAAGCGCTCGATAACATAGTCATTTCCTAACACTTCTTTTTGTTTGCGAGCACGGCCAATGAGCTCAACATTAAAGCGTTGTTGTAATCTTGCTTGTAATTCCTTGGCACCAGCTAGCCATTGCTCGTTGAGTGGCTTGTGGTAAAGCAGGCTCACCAACGCCTCACCGCTTAGCGTCGTGAGGTAATCGATTTGAAACAGTTTACGGCGCATCAACTCATCATCTTTGAGCTCGTTGATAAGCGCGCTCATAAGGTCATTGATTAGCGGCGCACCCGGGTCAAACTGATCAACGCGGATCTTCTCTTTGCTTACAGGGTCAAACATAATGTGGTAGAGCTCGTCCTGATCATGCCATACTCTAAACTCAGCGCGTTGACGGTAATGCTTCGGCGGCGAAGCAAACACTTCAAGCTGTTGCACACCAAAGCGCGAAAACTGTGTCGTGATTCGTTGTTGTTTTTCTGTTAGCTGCGCGTCATAGGTGCTGGTATCGATATCAATTACTGGCATGCAAACCTCTCGTTATTAAGTGCGCCGCTATTGTAGGCAGTTGCCACGGTTTGTCCAGTATCGGCCATTACAAAGTGCACAAAATTTCTACAGTTTCTGTGCGTGCTGCCGATAACAGCGGTAGTAGTATATTAATTGACTCATGAATGTGTGCTGCCAAGGCTTGGCAACCACTGCAGAGGAGGGCCTTAGCTCATGAAAATTAGCGATTTAAATCATATCTTTAACCAAAGCAATCGTTCTGGTTTAAAAAATAAAGGTGATGCGCCGGCACAGCCCGCGATTAACTCTCCGAGGTTTGATAGTTACTCATCGGGTTATGGCCAAGTGGGTGCCAAGGTATTGAATGACAAATTGGCGCAAGCGTTAGGTCTCGAACAGCCAAAACAGCAAAGCAAGCCGTTATTTGACTTCGAAGAGGTAGTGAAAAATGTGCTGCAGTTTGTCACTGGTGCGGTGAAAAAAGCGAAAGCCGATGGCGCCAATGACGACAAGTTACAAGAAATGCTGGCGCAAGCGCGCGAAGGCGTGCAAACCGGTATTGATGATGCCTACGGTGAGCTTGAAGATGCTGGGCTACTCAACGACGAAATTAAAACCGGCATTGAGCAGTCACAAAAAGGTATTGAAGAAGGGCTCAATGAGTTTGAGCAATCGCTTTTTGGCGAGCAAAGTATTGGTAATGGCGTAGCGGTAAGCCAAGCCCAGTATATGCAGCTACAAAATAATGCCGAGTATCGTTTTACTACCGCTGAAGGCGATGAAGTGGTCGTTAGTTTAGCGCAAAACTACCAAGCTGGTGCGGCAGCCAGTTTATTTGCCCCCGGCGAAAAGCAAGGGTCTGGCTATGCATCTGAACAGTTTGAGAAGCAGGAATTAAACTTCACGTTATCGGTTAATGGCGAATTAAATGAAGACGAGCAGCAAGCTGTAAATGATTTCATGGCACTACTGCAAGGCGTAAGTGAAGACTTCTTTAGCGGCCAATATGATGAGGCGTTCAATAAAGCCAGTGAGTTGCAGCTAGATAACCCAGAGCTAGTCGCCTTCTCTATGGATCTGACACAAACTAAAACTCGTGCTGCAATAAGAGAGTATGAGCGCACGGCTCCAGGTAAGGAAGTTGCCAAAGAGCTGCAACCTTTCAATGAGTCGCTGAAAGAGGCATACAAGCAGGCCGGTGACTTAGGGCTGCAAAATGAGCTATCGGGGTTGATGCTTTGGCTCAATCAAGATAAAGAGCAAGAGAAAGTGCAGGAGTTTATTGACTACAGCAAAGCGATGTTCTCGCAGCTGGAGCAGCTGTTAAAAGACTCACCATCGACCCCCAGCGACGACAGCGAGTAATAGACAAAAAGCACCATTCGGTGCTTTTTTAATGCCTTGGTTACATTCAGTTCATAGTACTTTAATATGATGCTCAGCAGCTATTCAGCAAACCTGTGTTTAAATTTGAAGTACAAGGTGGGGCTAAGCTTTTGTTTTTGCTTCACTGCGGTCTACACTTTGGGTGTGGAAATGAACTGTTGGCTTGGACCACGACGTAAACCACATTGATTAATGTGGCTACGATAAGAGCAAGAAATGCCAGCTAATAAAGTCAATAACAATCGAACGAGCTCAGATTTATGAAGCAGTATTAGCCGCTTTTTCAATCTGGTGTGTGATGCACAAATGCTAAGCGCGTGCTCGATAATCGTTAACATGGGATGGATACAATGAAAATCAAATCACTCTCTGCAGCTATTGTACTGGCTTTCGCAACTCAAGGCGTTATGGCTGACGAACAAACAAACCCGCAAGAAGGCCTCCATATTGGTGTTTTTGGGGATTATTTCTGGGCCGATTGGGATCGCATCGATGGTGCGCCTGTAGGCACTGAAATTGGCGAATCTTTTGGCTCAGGTGTTGAAGTGGGTTATCGCTTTAACGAATATTGGACTGCACGCCTAGAGTTCGCTGCACTCGAGCTTGATATTGAAAATACCGACAATCATAAAACCGGCGAGCGTTATGGTGCGGACGTACTATACCACTTTAACGATACCGTTTATGGTGTGTTGGGTGCTAAGAAGTTTGATGTTTATAACGACTTCAATGCGGCAAATCTAGGTGTAGGTTTTCGCCATCACCTAACTTATAACTGGGCTGCCTATGGTGAAGCAAATTACTACGAAGGCTTGAACCAAAATCACTCAGACTTCGGCCTTAAACTAGGTCTTAGCTATCACTTTGGCGATAAGCCGCAGCCGAAAAAAGTAGAGCCGGCGCCAGAGCCTGTTGTTGCTCCAGTAGTGAAAGAAGAGCCGAAAGACAGCGATAAAGACGGTGTTATTGACGCGCGAGATAATTGCGCAAATACACCTATGACCGATGCGGTGGATGAGAACGGCTGTACTCGTTACATGGAAAAAGGCGATAAAGTGAGCTTGTTAGTGCGCTTCCCACATGATAACTCAGACGTAAACCAGCGTTACTTTGATGATATTCAAGAAGTGGCTGACTTTATGAAAGAGTACCCAAAAACCACAGTGCTATTGGAAGGTCACGCCTCTGCAGTGGGTGATGCCGCTTACAACAAAACGCTCTCTAAAAAGCGTGCCGATCATGTAGCGAACCAGCTTATCGACGACGGCATTGCCGAGTCGCGCATCAATACGGTGGGCTTCGGTGAAGAGCGCTTGTTAAACGATGCAAACACTGCACAAGCACATGCGCAAAACCGTCGCGTTGAAGCACATATCTCTGTAACTGAACGCGTAAAAGTAAATCGCAACTAAGTATTATCTGATGAAAAAGCCCAGCGCGATGCTGGGCTTTTTTGTTGCAAATAATTATTACTCAACATTCACCACTTTATATCTTCTCTCAATTGATATTCATCAAATTTATAGTGACTATTTCCTTACTGGGCAATGGCAGCAATTTTCTTCTATCTTTAAAGCCTTTATAATTGTATTCGTGTCAAAATTTTATAAATAGCACGTAAGCGCTTTGGCGATACGCGCTGTTTTCACGTCACCAAGAGGGCAAAATTGTGCTTCAAGAATATCGTAAACATGTTGAAGAGCGTGCAGCCCAAGGTATTGTGCCTGCACCACTAGATGCTCAGCAAACAGCTGACTTAATCGAACTTATTAAGAACCCACCAGCCGGTGAAGAAGAATTCATTTTAGACTTACTTGTAAACCGTGTACCACCTGGTGTGGATGACGCGGCTTACGTAAAAGCAGGTTTCCTTGCTGCAGTTGCTAAAGGCGAAACGCAAACGCCACTTATTGATAAAGAAAAAGCAGCAGAGCTACTAGGTACTATGCTTGGCGGTTACAATATTGCGCCAATGGTAGACCTTCTTGATGACGACGCTTTAGCACCGATTGCCGTAAAGGGCTTGTCACACACTTTACTTATGTTCGACGCGTTTTATGACGTGGAAGAAAAAGCTAAAGCAGGTAATAAGTACGCGCAGCAAGTTATCGAATCATGGGCAAATGCTGAGTGGTTTGAGAAAAAGCCAGCAGTACCAGAGAAAATCTCTGTTACCGTGTTCAAGGTAACCGGTGAGACTAACACCGATGACCTTTCTCCAGCCCCTGATGCGTGGTCACGTCCTGATATTCCATTGCATGCTTTGGCAATGCTGAAAAATGAGCGTGATGGCATTAACCCTGATAAAAACGGTGAAGTAGGTCCTATTTCACAGCTAGAAGAGCTAAAAACAAAAGGCTTACCACTTGCCTATGTAGGTGATGTTGTAGGTACTGGTTCTTCACGTAAATCAGCGACTAACTCAGTACTTTGGTTTATGGGTGAAGACATTCCTCACGTACCGAATAAGCGTGTTGGTGGTGTTTGTCTTGGCGGTAAAATTGCCCCTATTTTCTTCAACACCATGGAAGATTCGGGCGCGCTACCAATCGAGTTAAATGTTGATGACATGAATATGGGCGATCAAATTGATATCTACCCATATGAAGGTGTGGTGAAGCGCCACGGTACCGATGACGTGATCAGCACTTTCGAACTTAAATCTGACGTGATTCTTGACGAAGTGCGTGCTGGCGGTCGTATCCCACTGATTGTGGGTCGTGGCCTTACCGATAAAGCGCGTGCCTCATTGGGTATGGAACCGGAAGATATTTTCCGTAAGCCGAAGATCATCACCGACTCAGGTAAGGGCTTTACCCTAGCGCAGAAGATGGTTGGTCGCGCTTGTAACATGCCAGGTGTTCGCCCAGGGCAATACTGCGAGCCGAAGATGACTACCGTGGGTTCACAAGACACCACCGGTCCAATGACGCGTGATGAGCTTAAAGACTTAGCTTGCCTTGGTTTCTCTGCTGATTTAACCATGCAGTCTTTCTGCCACACTTCTGCCTACCCGAAACCAATCGATGTGAAAACGCACCACACGCTGCCTGATTTCATCATGAACCGTGGCGGTGTATCACTGCGCCCAGGCGATGGTGTTATTCACTCTTGGCTTAACCGTATGCTACTTCCAGATACAGTCGGTACGGGTGGTGACTCACACACTCGTTTCCCTCTAGGTATTTCATTCCCAGCGGGTTCTGGTGCGGTTGCGTTTGCAGCGGCGACTGGGGTTATGCCACTGGATATGCCTGAGTCTGTATTGGTGCGCTTTAAAGGTGAAATGCAGCCAGGTATCACGCTACGTGACCTTGTCCATGCTATTCCTTATTACGGCATCAAAGAGGGTCTGCTTACCGTTGAGAAGAAAGGTAAGATCAACGAATTCTCTGGCCGCATTCTTGAAATTGAAGGTGTTGAGCACCTTACTGTTGAGCAAGCATTCGAGCTCTCTGATGCATCAGCGGAGCGTAGTGCCGCTGGTTGTACCGTGAAGCTTAGCCGTGAATCAATCGCTGAATACCTAGAATCAAACATTGTCATGTTGAAGTGGATGATCTCTGAAGGTTACGGCGATGTACGTACTATTGAGCGTCGTATTAAAGCGATGGAAGAGTGGCTTGCCAACCCAGAGCTAATGGAAGCGGACAAAGACGCAGACTATAAGCACGTGATTGAAATTGATCTTGCAGAGATCAAAGAGCCAATCCTGTGTGCGCCAAACGATCCAGATGATGCACGTTTACTTTCTGACGTAACCGGTGAGAAAATCGACGAAGTATTCATCGGTTCATGTATGACTAACATCGGTCACTTCCGTGCCGCTGGTAAGCTTCTTGATAACTACGGCGGTCGTTTGCCAACTCAACTTTGGGTTGCGCCACCAACGAAGATGGACCGTGACCAGCTAACAGATGAAGGTTACTACGGTATCTTTGGCCGTGTCGGCGCTCGTATTGAAACACCAGGGTGTTCACTGTGTATGGGTAACCAAGCTCGTGTTGCTGATAAAGCGACTGTGGTGTCTACTTCAACGCGTAACTTCCCGAACCGTTTAGGTACTGGTGCTAATGTATTCTTGGCTTCTGCTGAACTTGCAGCGGTAGCGGCGATTTTGGGTAAACTACCTACGCCTCAGGAATACCAAGAGTATGCCGAGAAGATCAATGCGACAGCGGCTGATACGTATCGCTACTTGAACTTCCATAAAATGCCTCAGTACACCAAAAAAGCGGATGAGGTCATCATCCAGCAAGCGGTGTAATGCAGCGTTAAATAAAAAAGCCCACGCAAGTGGGCTTTTTTATGCTCAAAACAAAGTTGATTAGGTGTTTATTTTTTCACTGCATAAAAATATTAGATTATTTACCTATTATATTCATATGTATGCATTTTTGATGCAAAAACACATAAACTAACTGGGTAAATAAAATCAAACCACCACCGAAAATAGCTTAAGATCCCCGCAAATTTGCATAAAAGGCAGGATCTTTATGACAACGTTAAATAATCAGAACCTTCTCCAGCTTCGTTTTATCGACCAAGCTCATATCGACGCAGTAAAGCCTTCGTTTGATAATCTTCCCGACAACCCGTATGCCGATGGTGCATTTCGTAAGCGTCGCTACTCAGTGGTTAAAATGCAGCAAGGCGAGCTTACGCTACAGCCGACTAAAGCCTTTGTTCAGGATGACTCCATCAATAACTTCCAAGGCAATATTGAGCGTACCTACGAGAATCTAGAACAGTCGCTGTTGGCCAGTGCAGGCATGAAGCGCATTGTGGAAGAGTTTCGCACCATGACCGGCATCAGTGATGACCGTGATATTGAAATTCACCAGTTCCGCATGCTGGCAATTGAAAGTGACACGCCGCCGGCACCTGAAGGTGTGCATCAAGATGGCTTTGACCATGTCTGTGTATGTGGCGTATCGCACGAAAACCTAGAAGGCGGAGAGCTGCTGGTGTATGAGCATAAAGAAGCGAAACCGTGTTTTAAAATGGAGATCAAAGACGGCATGTTTGCGCTAATTGATGACCGCCAAGTTTGGCACAACGCCACGCCGATGAATAAAATTGATGATAGCAAGCCAGGTTACTTGGATTGCTTCGTGCTGACAGCTTAAGGGACAGCCATGAACTTAACCGAATTACGCCAGCAGTTTCCGGCGTTAATGCAGCAGGTGGATGGTCAATCTCCGATCTTTTTTGATGGTCCAGGTGGGGCGCAGGTTCCGCAGTCTGTTTTAGACGCGATGAGCAGTTACCTTGGCCACTACAATGCTAATTTGGGCGGCGCGTTTTTCTCCAGTGACAAAACCGTGGCGGTGATGAGCGCAGCGCGTCAAGCAGTGGCTGATTTACTTAATAGCCCAAGCCCTGAGCAAATTGTCTTTGGCGCCAACATGACCAGCCTGACATTCAGTTTCAGCCGCGCTTTGTCTAGAGACTGGCAAGCGAGCGATGAGATCATTGTCACCAATGCCGACCATTATTCAAATGTATCATCTTGGGTGCAGGCCGCTGAAGACAAGGGGGCGCGAGTGCATGCACTACGCGTCAACGAGCAGGACTGCACCTTGGATATGGCTCATTTCGAGCAGCTTCTTAATGACAATACTAAGCTGGTGGCAGTGACCTATGCTTCCAATACCACAGGCTCTATCAATGATATTAAGCGCATTATTGAGCTTGCTCACCAGCACGGTGCGTTAGTCTATGTGGATGCCGTGCACTACGCACCACATGAGCTTATCGATGTACAAGCCTTAGACTGTGACTTCCTTGCTTGCTCAGCTTATAAGTTCTTTGGTCCGCACGTGGGCATCGTTTACGGTAAGCGCGCTCATTTAGAGCACTTTACTCCTTACAAGGTCGCGCCGGCGAAAGATGTGGTTCCGGGGCGCTGGGAAACGGGCACACAAAGCTTCGAGGGGTTGGCCGGAGTCACCGCCGCAATAGAATATATCGCCAGTTTAAGCGGTCTTGATGCCAGCAGGCCACGTCGTCAGCGTTTGCAAGTCGCCTTTGCCAATAGCAAAGAGCATGAAATGGCGCTCAGTCGCCACTTCTTAACGCGTTTGGCGGAGTTTCCACAGATCACTCTGTATGGCATTAGCGATGTTGAACGAGTGCAACAGCGTACACCCACCTTTGCACTGACCATTGCCGGCTTCGAACCGCGCCAAATTTCGGAGTTTTTAGGCCAGCACCACCTCTGTGTATGGGATGGTAACTTTTATGCGCAAGGCCTGTGTGAGCAGCTCGGCGTGATGGATAAAGGCGGAGTCGTGCGTATCGGTTGCATGCACTATAACAGCATCGCCGAAATAGACCGCTTATTCGAGCTCTTGGCAACGCTCATTAACAACGCGTAATGATGTAGGTTAAAAGGCGGCGTAGCAGCCGCCTTTTTTGTTAGCTACTAGGCTGTCCGTAAATTTGCTCGGCACGGTTAAACAGCACCCAGGAAGTGAGAATGTATTTGTCATTGGATATTGGCTTATTGCCTCGGTGGGTGTGGGTGAAGTAACCCGGAGCAACCACCATGGTGCCACGTTTGGGTGCTATCTTACGGTTCTGATAATAAAACTCGGTTTCTCCCCCTTCGCTGACATCATTGAGATAAAACATAAACAGCAATACCCGATGCAGCGCTTCGTTGTGGCCTTGTTGGGGATATACTTCGCTGTGCCAATAGGGGTAACCGCCCTTATTCACTTCATACTTTTGCGCTTGGATATTCCCCAAACGAAACAATTGCTGTAGTAAGGTGCCCATCTGCGGCTTTGCCACTTCATCAAAGTTTTCCACCGTAACATCAACTGGCTGTCCGGTTTTGGGGTGATAAACTTTAAGGCCAAAGGCACCAATCATCATAAAAAAGTGTTCTTGCACGTAGTCCATCACGTGTCGCGCTGTTACCTGCTGGATATGTTGTAGCGCTTGAGCATACTCGGGGTGGGCATTGAGGTATAAATCGCGGCTATCTTTTTTCGCTAAATCAATACCGCCAGAGGTGCGCCCTGGCTGGGTATGCGGGCTTTGCTCAAAAAGGTCGATAAACTGACTACAAAACTCGTCACTAAGCGCGTTATCATAAACGCCAATAAAGTCTGACATGACTCAACCTTACCTTTTGGAATTATTATGCTTATTGAGAAGGTTCAGCCCCGTTTTAGCGAAACTGATGTCCTTGGACACATTAACAATACCGTACTCCCTGTATGGTTTGAAGCCGCCCGTACCCCTATTTTTAAAATCTTTACCCCCGATCTCAATCCCCACCAATGGCGGTTAATCGTCGCTAAAGTGGAAGTGACTTTTATGGGAGAGCTATTTTACGGCCAAGAGGTCGAGGTTAAGACCATGATAGAGCGTATCGGGTCAAGCTCCTTCGTCATTAAACAACAAGCTTGGCAGCATGGTGAATGTTGCGCCGAGGGAAAAACGGTGATGGTGCGCTACAATTTCAGTGATAAGACCTCTCAGCCCCTGAGCGATGATGAGCGCACTGCGCTCAGTGAGTATCTATCAGACTAACTACGCAGGCCGACATAAAGGGCCGCAGAGGCGGCGGCTGATACGATGGCAATGGCCTCTTGATGGTTTTAGTTAGCGTGCCATTGCTTATGCTTCAGCGCTCGCCCCTGCGGTCGCCCCTGCAGTCGTTCCAATATTTAGTCGATGGATTGTGGTTGCTGCTGAGGGGTGGTCGCGACCACGTAATTATAAGCATTGGCACTGTCCTGCTCGTGCCACCATGACAATTGCAACTGCTTACTATGGCGCTGTACCAGCGCGCTGCTCTCTCGCAATTGTTGCCAGTCAATGCTGCTCAATTGTGCCAACGCCAAAGTGCCAAAGAGCAACAGGTAAGGAAGTGCTTGCTTGGTTGTTTTGGTCATCTTTCTTTTTGCTCCAATTGCTGCTCAATACGTGCTCTCAGCGCGCGTTCTAATGCTTTGTCATTAACCTCAATCACTAAGCCCTGCTCTAAGCGGCGCTGCATCTTGCGCTCAAGTGTAGCCAGCGAGCGCTGCTGTTGTGTATGCGCTGGGTTTTCAGTCACCGCCGTTGCTGTATTAAGGCTCATAAGTACTTGAGCTCCGCCGGCATGCGCCGAGCTCAACGTCAGCGCTAATAGGGGGACGGATAAACTGCTGGCTCTCATCACCGTGCTCCTTAGTTGCCTTGCTGCTCGATAATGCGTTTGGCGACATCTTGGTTAATACGGCCAATAGACTCATGTAACTGCATATCAAGTTGTTGTTCTAATTTATTGTTTAATTGCGTCAAACTGGTACTTGGCAGAGTCGCTTTGGGCTGTGTATTAACTTGCGGTTCGCCAGCCTGTGTTGCTGTCGCGAGAAGAGTGCTTATTAGTAATACTGCTTGTAGTGGCTTGTTCATAATTTAATCCTCGTTATGGGTGTTGTTTGCAAAGCCGCTTGGCTGTGCCGTTTTGTTGTTATCCATATTAGGTCGAGGTTTTCGCCGCGTCGCTTATCTACATCTTACGGATTTTTCATAACTTCACATTATTTAAAATAAATATTTTAAATCATAAAGATAACCTCAAATATTATATTTAAATATAACCTTTTATAAGGTTTTGATTCACTTTTTGTTCACCTGTGTTAGCATTGCGTTGGCTTTAATCAAGGGACTTTTTTCGAGTGCAGTACAGAGTTGGACCATGGACATTACTTGAGCAGCGAGGAGTGTTGCTTAGCGGGGATATTGAGCGAGAATTAGACCCGCTGCTGATTAAGTTGATCACTTTTTTTCTCCAACGGCCGCAGCAGATTGTTACCCGTGAACAATTAATTGAGCATGTTTGGCAGCAAGGCTATGTTGATAATAATGCCATAAATCGCGCCATTTCTGAGTTGCGGAAAAAGTTAAAACACCCTGACGATCCAGCCATTTTTATAAAAACCCACTACCGCCAAGGCTATAGTTTGGTCCGTGAAGTGGCGACATTGGATAACGCTGCCAGTGCAGCTGCGCCACAAACTGCGGCGCCAGAGCTGCTTGCGCACACTCAAGTTAACACCCACGAGGACAAGCAGCCGATAACACCTACGCGCTCAAAGCCCAGTTATGCTTGGTGGAAGTATGTGGCTGCGGTGGTGTTTATCGCTGTGCTTGCTAGTGCCGCTTACACGCTGAACGGGTCTGAGTTCTTTGCATCGTCACAAACAACCGCTGTTATCGCTGAGCAAAAGCCAATGAGTCGCCACAAAGTGACCTGGAAAGTGGGCAGTGAATATGTGCCTCTTATCAACGATAGCGGACGCTTACTGGCTTACAGCAATGAAAAAGACGCATCAGGGAAAGAAGGCGCCTTTGTTCTCGATGTGATCACTCGGGACGAAGTCGCCATAACCTATAAAGATGCTGAAGTGGCCGCCCTGTCTTGGCAACATAATAGTGATACCTTGGTGATACGCGCCAGAAACGCGACTGATAGCAGTTGCCAATATTTAGCCATAGATTTCAAAAACTTCCCTGAATTAGGCGAACCTAAGCCGCTCATGGAGTGTGATCATCGTTTTGATTACAGTGGCCAATTAAGTAATGATGGTCGCTATTTTTATTTTATCCGTGGCGAGTTGTACTCGCATTATATTGGGTTATTTAGGTACGATGTATACTCGGGCACGACTTCTCAGCTGATTGCGCCTATGGCGGACAAGGTCGGTCCAGGGTCCTTGTCGTTATCTCCAGATGGAAAGCACATCGCCTATTTACAGCTGGATCTCGACTTTCAGGTAGAGGTTTATGTATACAGCTTGGATACCGGTGAAATAAAACGCATGAACTCACCGCCCGCTAGTTTTTACAGAAACTCGGCATTGGATTGGTATAACAATGAGACCTTGCTCTATGGTGATGAAAAAGGGCGGCTATTATTTATAGACATTCACAGCGCTGAAATCGCCGAGGCCTATGCCTTACCTGATGATATCAAGATGTCAGATATCAGCTATTACGACAACTCGGTGTATTACTCACCGCTTAGTCGCATAACCTATCAAGTGGTCGCTTTGGAAAGTTTTACCGAGGCGGCTCAATATCAGCAGCTTTATGCCTCCGATAGCAGTGAATATGGGTTAGTCGCTCATAGCACCGGGCACTACTTTATTTCACTACGCTCTGGCCGTCCTCAGGTATGGCACGCCAGTGACGGGCAGGTTAAGCAGATATCATTTTTAGACCACCCAGACCATGCTCTTTTGGACAACTTAAGGGTATCGCCTAGTGGCGAAAACATCGTGCTGACAGAGCAGAAAAAACCTTTCTTACTCGATGTTGAAACCGCAAAGGCAACGGCTATTAGTGAGCTTGCACACATTCCGATAATGGATTGGGCGTGGCATGAAAGTGGCCAATCGTTGTATGTGTTAAGCAAATCATCGTCACCACGGACTCTTTATCAGTTTGATTTTATCACTCGGGAGCTTAACAAGGTGCGCGAGACGGATGCCTTACAGCTAGTCACCGGTGCTAACGGCGAGGTCTTTTTGTTCAAAGATAAGACCTTAATATCATTAACGGATAATGCCCAGTACAGTGTGCCCTGTGAGCTATCAATGTCTTCTCATGTGCCTATCCATGTGCGCGATGGCTACGCCTATTCCATGGACTATACATACAACGTGTATCGTTGGGCTTTGACTGGAGAGCGGTGTGAGCAGGTGCAGCTGCCATTTGAGATACTAAGCGCGGTCCCCGATGCTGATGGGCGGATCATTATCACTCGCAAAATGAGTGAAGATAGCTCAATCAACCGCCTTATGTGGGAATAATAAGGCCTGAGTTTAAACGATTAAACTCAGGCCCGAGAGTGGGTGCTACTTGAGCATAGGTTTTAAGTATTTACCGGTATGCGAGCGCTGGCACTCGGCTACCTGTTCTGGCGTGCCAGCAACGAGAATTTCGCCCCCGCCGCTTCCTCCTTCAGGGCCTAAATCAACGATCCAGTCTGCGGTTTTGATGACATCCAGGTTATGCTCAATCACTACTATGGTATTACCGTGGTCGCGCAAACGGTGTAATACCGCCAGCAGCTGCTGAATATCATGGAAGTGCAGACCAGTCGTTGGCTCATCAAGAATGTACAAGGTTTTGCCGGTATCACGCTTGGATAATTCACGAGCGAGTTTTACCCGTTGCGCCTCACCACCGGAGAGAGTGGTTGCGGCTTGGCCAAGTCGAATATAGGACAAACCGACATCCATCAGCGTTTGCAGCTTGCGTTTTATCGCGGGGATGGCATCAAAGAACTGTCGCGCATCCTCTACCGTCATCTCTAACACTTGGTGAATATTCATGCCCTTGTAAAGCACTTCTAGGGTTTCGCGGTTATAGCGTTTGCCCTGGCAGACGTCACATGGCACGTATACATCAGGTAAAAAGTGCATTTCTACTTTAATTACGCCATCGCCTTGGCATGCCTCACACCGGCCGCCTTTAACATTGAAGCTAAAGCGGCCCACTTTGTAACCCCGTGAACGCGCCTCTTGCGTGCCTGCAAACAGCTCGCGAATTGCGGTAAAAATACCGGTGTAAGTGGCGGGGTTGGAGCGTGGCGTGCGCCCGATTGGGCTTTGATCAATATCGATAACCTTATCGAAATGATCTAAACCCTGAATATCCTTGTACGGCGCAGGTTCAACAGCGGTTGCGCCGTTCAGTTCGGTGTGCGCCACCTTAAACAAGGTATCGTTAATAAGGGTCGATTTTCCGGAACCGGAGACCCCGGTGATACAGGTCATCAAGCCAAAAGGAATACGCACATCGACGGCTTTAAGGTTATTGCCGGTGGCACCGAATAGCTCCAGCCATTTATCAGAGGCTGCATGGCGCTCTTTGGGCACGGCGATTTCTTTGCTGCCACTGAGATACTGCCCGGTTAATGAATCAGGGTTAGCCATGATTTCATCTCGGGTGCCCTCAGCAACTACATAACCACCATGTACTCCAGCGCCGGGGCCGATATCAATAACATAGTCGGCGGCGCGAATAGCATCTTCATCGTGTTCCACCACGAGAACGGTGTTGCCTAAGTCGCGCAGACGAGTCAGCGTTTGTAGCAGGCGATCGTTATCGCGTTGATGCAGGCCAATCGAGGGCTCATCAAGCACATACATCACCCCCACCAGTCCCGCTCCTATTTGGCTGGCGAGACGAATACGCTGTGCTTCCCCCCCGGAAAGGGTATCGGCGCTGCGCTCAAGCGATAGATAATTTAGACCCACATTGACGAGAAAAGACAAGCGGTCGCGAATTTCTTTGAGGATCTTATCGGCAATTTGCGCTTTTTGGCCGCTAAAATCGAGCTGCTCAAAATAGTCATAGGCTTGACCGATACTCATCAGGGTGACGGCAGGTAAGTTGGTGTCACCGATAAATACATTACGAGCCTCTTGGCGCAGTCGTGAGCCATGACAGCTCGGACAGGCTTGTGAGGTTTGGTACTTAGCCAGCTCTTCACGTACCGAGTTTGACTCGGTCTCATGGTAGCGGCGCTGCATATTGTTAAGAACGCCTTCAAACTCATGATTGCGGGTAATTAAATCGCCACGGTCATTACGGTAGCTAAAGGCTATTTTCTCCCCTCCTGAACCTTCTAGAACTACTTTTTGTGCTTGCTCATCAAGGTCTTGAAAGGGGGTGTTAAGATCAAATTGATAGTGCTCGGCGACCGATTGCAGCATTTGGAAATAGTAGAAGCTGCGTTTATCCCAGCCTTTGATAGCGCCGCCAGCAAGGCTGAGCTCACTGTTGTGAACAACGCGGTTGGGATCAAAGTACTGGCGTACCCCTAAGCCATCACAGCTTTGACAAGCACCTGCGGGGTTGTTGAAGGAAAATAACCGTGGCTCCAGCTCGCTCATGGCATAGCCACAGGTCGGGCAAGCAAAATTGGCGGAAAACACCATCTCTTCCTGTAAGGAGTCATCCATAGCGGCAACCTGAGCAACGCCCCCTGAAAGCTCAAGGGCGGTTTCAAAGGATTCGGCTAAGCGCTGTTGCTGACCCTCTTTCACCTTAAGGCGATCGACAACCACTTCAATGGTGTGTTTTTTATGTAACTCAAGCGGCGGTGGATCGGACAAGTCACAGACTTCGCCATCAATACGGGCGCGGATATAGCCTTGGGCGGCGAGTTGCTCGAGCAGCTTTACATGCTCCCCTTTACGGTTTTTCACCACTGGGGCGAGCAACATCAACTTGCTGCCCTCAGGTAACGCCAAGACTTGATCCACCATTTGGCTAATGGTTTGCGCCGCTAAGGGTAAATTATGGGTTGGACAACGTGGCTCACCAACACGGGCAAACAGCAATCGCAGGTAGTCGTATATTTCAGTGATGGTGCCCACCGTCGAGCGCGGGTTGTGTGATGTCGACTTTTGCTCAATGGAAATGGCGGGGGAGAGGCCTTCAATATGATCGACATCGGGCTTTTCCATAAGTGATAAAAACTGTCTGGCGTATGCGGAAAGCGACTCAACATAACGGCGCTGACCCTCAGCATATAACGTATCAAAAGCGAGGGAAGATTTGCCGGAGCCTGATAAGCCGGTGATGACAATCAGCTTATCGCGAGGGATTGTGAGGTTGATGTCTTTGAGGTTGTGGGTGCGTGCACCGCGAACTTCGATATTTTCCATTCTTCGCCTTTTACCCGTGCAATTTAATAGCCCGTAAGTATCGCATATTTGTACAGGATTTAGCGATGCCTTATTGACCTAAAGAGTGAATACTGTAACAACGAAAAACTCATTACGAAGCACAGCAGGGCAGGCGATCAGTGTAATATTAATGCCGCTGGGCATGTCATATTGGCGCGTGGATATGCTATCATCGCCGGCCAATAAATTTAATTTGCTTTATGGCTGCTTAGTACTTCGTCATGTCCGCATCTCAACTTAATACTGTCGAAAAACGTGCAGCGGTATCGCTAGCCAGTGTCTTTGCATTTCGTATGCTTGGGCTGTTTATGCTGATGCCGGTGTTGGCTGTCTATGGACAAAGCCTCAGTGGCTTTTCTCCGTTATGGATCGGCCTCGCGATTGGCGCTTATGGCCTTACCCAAGCGCTGTTGCAAATTCCTATGGGGTGGTTATCTGACCGCATTGGTCGCAAGCGGGTGATCATCGGTGGGTTGGTATTGTTTACCTTAGGCTCGGTGGTCGCCGCGTGTGCCGAATCCATGTATACCCTGACATTAGGGCGGGCGTTACAAGGGATGGGGGCGATTGCCAGTGCACTGTTGGCGCTTGCTGCCGACCTCAGTCGTGATGAGCAGCGTCCTAAGGTGATGGCCGTGATCGGCATGTGTATCGGCATGAGTTTTGCCGTCGCCATGCTGTTAGGGCCCATGGTTGCCGCGAGCTTCGGTGTTTCCGGGATTTTCTGGCTGACCGCTGCGCTGGCGGTGTTAGGCATGGCCATTGTTACTTGGATGGTGCCTACGGCGGTTAATCGTGCGCCCAAGGGCGAAACCAGTGTTACCCTTGCTGATGTGGGTAAGTTAGTGCGTCACCCAGACTTAGCTCGCTTAGATTTAGGGGTGCTGTTTTTGCACCTGTCACTGACGACCGTATTCGTGTCACTACCGACGCAACTGATTGCCGATGGGCTTGAAGCCGGCAAACACTGGCAATTATATATCCCCGTATTTGTGCTTTCTTTTGTGCTTATGGTGCCGATGATGATCGTTGCCGTTGCCAAGCAAAAAGAAAAACCCTTGTTTTTAGTCGCTATCGTGATGCTCATTGTGAGTATGCTTGGGCTGGTTGCGGGGGCGCATTCAGTGTATGTCATCGCGGTATGTATGATGCTGTACTTCGTGGCTTTTAACTTTCTTGAAGCCACTATGCCGGCCTTGGTATCGCGACTGTCTCCGGCGAATCAAAAAGGCTCAGCGATGGGCGTTTTTTCCTCATCGCAATTCTTGGGCGCGTTTTTAGGAGGCATTTTAGGCGGTTATGTGGCCCAAGCCGGCAGCCCTGAGATGGTGTTTGCGGCGGCTGCTGTGGTTGGGGTAATATGGCTTGTCATAGCCGCGAAAATGCGAGTGCCGCCGCGTAGCAAAATTATTAGTTTGCTTAGTGCTGTTGATTCAGAGCAGGATGCACAGCAGTTGGCGGGTCGTTTAGTGGCATTACCTGGGGTGTTAGAGGCCACGGTGGTGTGTGATGAAAATCGCAGCTATCTTAAAGTAGACGACAAAAAATTTGATTTAGAGGCGGCGCAAAGACTCGTCGCCGCAGTGTAATTTATAGGAGTAAAAATCCATGGCGCGCGGTGTTAATAAAGTAATTTTGGTGGGTAATCTGGGTCAAGATCCAGAAGTTCGCTATATGCCAAACGGCAATGGCGTAGCAAATATCAGCATTGCTACCACAGATAGCTGGAAAGATAAAAATACTGGGCAAATGCAAGAGCGTACGGAATGGCACCGCGTGGTGCTATTTGGCAAGCTGGCAGAAGTGGCGGGTGAATACCTGCGTAAGGGCTCACAGGTTTATATTGAAGGTCGCCTACAGACCCGTAAATGGACCGACCAAAGCGGTCAAGATAAATACACCACTGAGATCGTTGTCGATATGGGCGGGCAAATGCAAATGCTTGGTGGTCGTGGCGATAACCAGGGTGCTGCTTCAGGCGGTTATCAAGGTGCTCAGCAACAAGGCGGTTTTGGTGGCAATAACCAAGCACAAAGTAACCCACAGCAGGGTGCTGCGCAGCAAGGTGGTTACGGGCAGCAGCAAAGCAATAACTATGGCCAGCAACAAAGCAACCAAGGTATGCAGCAAGGCAATCAACAGCAAGGTGGCTTTGGCTCTCAGCAGAATCATCAGAGCAATCAGCATGGTGGCGGCCAGCAAGGTGGTGGCTTTGCCCCTAAACCACAAAATGCTCCCCAGGGTGGTGCTTCAAACCCTATGGAACCCCCCATTGATTTTGACGACGATATCCCGTTCTAACAACTAAAAAGTTGTGCGAAAAGCTTATTGATATCTCGCTATTTTATTCCACAAGCCCCATTCTATGGGGCTTTTTTATGGGTTCTTGCTTGAGCTTCCCCCTTTCATGGACAACACTTTAGGCATGAGAATGATTATTCGTCGGCCTGTATTTTGTCTTTATTTCGTCCATACCGTACATGGATCACTGTTGGTTTAGCGGCTATTACACTCGCTATATTGTGTAATGCTGTACTTGCGTATGCCTTGCATATGCAGCGCCAAGCCGATATCCATCAGCTATCACATCAACTAGATCGGGTTACTGATGTGGATGATGCGTTATTAACGACCTTACTCGAACCTTATGGCTTTTTCCTTGAGCCTCCTCAGCATGCTTATGTTGACCCTGTGTCTGTGGTTATCTCCACCGGGAATGAACATCAGGAGATATTTGGCTCGCCATTGTGGTTGTCGAAAAGTCACTGGTTTATCATCGGCAATGCGCTGCTGGCGTACATGTGTTGGCAGGTGGTCAACCTTCTTAGGCGAAAGCGTGTATCGCAAAAGAGCAAAGTACCATCGTTAGAAAAAACAGAACAAGCACCGATGAGTGCGAGTATTTTAGGCTTAAACCACTTGTATCAGAGTGTGTTTGCAATCGCCCATTGCACTAAACTGAGTGTTGCTGCAAACGGGGTCGCGAGTTTGCTCGAGGCTTTGTTGCAAGAAAGCTTAAGCTACCAGCAACAGCTGTCGGTGAAGGTGCTTAACACCGGCAGCTTCGCTATTACCATCCACGATATTCATTACCAACACCTCGATAAGCAACTTGAGGCACTCAGTGACACCATTTTACAAAGTTGCCGAGCTTTACTCCCTGAATTGCGGGCTGCAGAGGTTAAGGTGGGCATTTGTAACTACCGAAGCGGTGCTGACCAAGCCATTGTGTATCAATTAACGCAATCGGCGTTGGCATTGGCAAAGCAAAGTAAAGACAAACATTGCTACCGTATCCCCTTTAGCCATAACCACTCTATGTTGTTGGCAGCGAAGTCCTGCTCGCTGAGTGAAAGTGTACAAAAAGATCACTTTATTTGCTTTTTCCAGCCCGTATTTGATTTGCATAGCGAGCAAATACTGCATCACGAAACCTTGCTACGTGTTCGCCACCAGCAGTTGGGCCTGATTTCACCAGAGTACCTCGAAGAGCCGCAAACACGCAAAGCAGAAAGCAGTGTGGATAGTGCCGTTTTAGCCCGATTGGATAAAATGCTTGCCACCGAGGTGCAACAAGGTGATGTCAGCATCAACTTGCAACAATCAAGCTGGTTCGATGGTGAATTTTGGCAACGTCTTAAGCTCTTTCTCGAGCAACATCGCAATGTTCTTATCGAATGTAAGGCCGAACTTTTAGAGCAGCATCAATATATCGTGCGTAGGCGGGTGCGCCGAACTAAGGCATGCCAACGCGGAATTATTATTGACCAATTACGAACATGGCCGAATGTGGATCTCGATAAATTGGCGGTGCCTGTACAAGCGATAAAACTGGCACCCGAACTTATTGCCCACATTGAAGTGGATAAAAATGTGCAAAAGCGTGTGTTGGCTTACGTTGCAAAGGCCCAACAGCACAGTATTCCAATAATTGCTGTAGGCGTTGAAAGGCAACAACAAGTTTTGGTGTTACAGCAGCTCGGGGTTAGGGCTGCACAAGGTGCATACTTCTCTGGTGCACTGCAACTGTCAACCTTCAAGTCGCTTTGAGTAGGCCGCGATAACGCAAGCCATTGAGCCCTTGCAAGCCCCCGGTATGTACGGCAATGATGCGACTGCCGGCAGGAAAATACCCTTGTGCAATCAGTTGCCACAGGGCGTACATCATTTTCCCCGTGTAAATAGGCTCCAGTGGCACTTGATAGGTGGCTCTGAAATCTTGGCAAAAGCGCCATTGTTTGTCACTAAAGCGGCCATAACCGCCATCATGAAAGTGCTGCATTAATTGCCAGTCACAGTGGTGTGTAGAAGTTAGTTGGCTTATTTCATGATTCAGGTAATCTGCATTTTTGAGCACGGCAATACCAAGTACTTTTCGCTGCGTATGGCCTGCGCATAACCCTGCTAAGGTACCGCCACTTCCTGTAGCGCACACTAGATAATCGTGTTCTGGTAAGGTTTGGGCTAGCTCCGCTACACCGCGTAGCGCCGCGTGGTTGGTTCCGCCTTCAGGGAGAATGTAGACATTACCAAAGCGTTGCTTAAGCTCATTGAGGTAATCTTTTTGCTGGCGCAAGCGGTAGTCTTTACGCGTGACCGCCACTAACTTCATACCGCAGGCGTGGGCAAAGCGCAGTGTGGGGTTGTGCATATCAAGTTCAGGGCCGCGCACGATGCCAATGGTGCTTAGACCAAATAGTTTTCCAGCGGCGGCCGTTGCATATAAATGATTGGAGAAAGGACCGCCAAAAGTGAGCAACTGCCTACATTCAGAAGCCTGAAAAGCCGCTAAGTTGTACTTTAATTTTCGCCATTTATTACCTTGGATCAGAGGGTGATACAAATCGTCGCGTTTGATGCTTAGTTGCACGTTGTGATGCCGCAGCAGCGGATGGTGAATTTGCTGCATGGGCGACTCTTTAATGGATGTGATCACTGAGTTCATAGTTTTGCCCTAGTTTTCCCCCTAATTAACTTGCTAAATTCCGCAAATTATTGATACTTTGTATATTCTTATAGGTGATACTGCAGACTATATGGCATCTAAACTCTTGGCCCGTGTTCCTTGGCTAAATACAAAGAAAAAGTCCGAAGCAATAGTGGGCGTTGCCTTGTACGCAGACGTGTTACGCGCGGTGCAGTTAAAGCAAAAAAAGCAACAGTGGTTTGTCAGTGATACCGAAGAGCTGCCGCTCAACGATTCAGCTAACTATTCGAAAGCTTTACTTAAATTGCTGCGCAAGATTTCTTCTGACGCTTGCGACTTGTACGTGGTGTTACCACAATCCTATTATCAGATAGTACAGGCCGAGAAGCCAGAGCTGAGCGAGCAAGAAATCACTCAGTCACTGCCGTGGACACTAAAAGACTTGGTGAGCATAAGCGCCGAGAATATCATTGCTGATTATATCGATTACCCGATTCAAAGCACCGGTCAAAAGGCCAAGATTAATGTGTTTGCTACCGACAAGCAGCAATTGCGGCCACTGGTCTCTGAGCTCGATAAGCTCAATGACTGCCACCTTCAGCAGTTATCGGTGAAAGAAACCACCCTCGCAGCGATGACCGCCAAAGATAACTATGCCCGCTTGGTGGTGTACCAGGAGCCTGGTGATGAACCCAGTGTGTTAATCATTCGCGACCAACAATTGCTGCTTAATCGCAGGCTACGAGGGTTCAGCGCGTTACAGCAACAGCCCGATGAGACCACTTTGTCGCACTTAAGTGATTCGTTAGGGCTTGAGATTCAGCGCTCTATGGACTTTTATGAGAGCCAGCTCAAGCAGCCACCAATAAAGGAAATTCTTATTCAAGGCATTGATGATGCTCAGGCGGTGATCTCGCGTTTGCAAGCGTTTCAAACTACCCCTATTGTGGAGTTTAAACCGGTTATGGATTTGGCTGATGTGATTGACCCTAAATTCCATATGGCTTTGGCGGGCGCCTATTTTCCGATGTTGGAGCAGGCATGAAGAGCAGCATAAATTTTTACCAAGAAAGCTTGAAGCCGCGTCATGATCCGCTGCCGCTGGCTCTAGTCGTAAAAATATTCATCGCTGCATTTGTCGTGTTGGCTGTGGTTATCGCCCTGCAAGTGTGGCGTAACAACCATCAGCAACAGCAGCTGCAGGAGCTTACACAGCAACATAGCCACCTAAAAGCTGAAGTGGCAGAGCTTAACAAGCAATTAGCGCAGCGGCGCGATACCAAGAACTTGCAGCAGCAATTAGAACAGCAGCAGCGTGCAGAGCAGCATCGCCTTAGTTTGATTGCATATTTACAAGGGAAGGGCAGCGGTGTACCACTTAGTTACAGCGCCTTGATGAATGACTTGGCGCGCTATCACAACCCACAAGTGTGGCTGACAGAAATTAATATTAGCCAGCGTCATGTGCAGTTACAGGGCAAAACGGCGGTACCTAGTGAAATAGCTCCATGGCTTAAACAATTAAGAAATTCCAACTACTTTTTAGGTAAAGAGTTTTCGGTTTTGGAGTTCGATGAAAGTGATGAGCTAAGACAGTTTAATGTGTCTACTCGCATTGATGGGGAGCAGCTATGAAGCGTTGGCAACATATAAGTAACCAGTTTAGCCAGCTGCAACAGCGTGAAAAGATGCTGGTGCTGACAGTGGGGCTGTTCTGTATTCTGTACTTAGGTGGGTGGTTTATAAGCATGCCATTGATGGAAAATCACGACCAAGCAGCCACGCAAATTGCCGGTTACCAAAGTGAGAATGCATCACTTCGCACACAGCGACAGGCACTCACTCAAGCTTTGGCTATTGATTATAAAGCTAATCTCAAGTTGCAGCTTCAAGAGCTGCACCAGCGTAACCGCGATTTAGACCAACAATTACAACAGCTCAGTGATGGTTTTGTGTCCGGCGACCGTATGCCCGATGTTCTCGGCGATTTGCTAGCTCAGCAACAAGGGGTGCAGTTACTGGGTTTTAAAGTGATGGGTGTGGAAGCGGTGCAAACAGGCGAGCAAAGTGAGCCAGCGTCACCACAATTACAGTTTTATCAGCACAATATGCAGATGACCTTGCAAGGTAATTACTTTGCTTTGCGAGATTATATGGCACGAATTGAGCAAGCAGCCACTCGGGTACTCATCACAGGCTTTCATTATCAGGTGCAGGAGCATCCGAGAGCGCAACTCACCTTGAACTTAGCAACGGTAAGTAACAATGAAACATTTATTAGCCTGTAGCCTGTTCATGATCGTAAGCGTGCCAATAGCGGCACAAGTTTTACAAGACCCAACACGCCCCGCTGTGCAGGCACAGACCTCACGTAGTACTGAATCGGTACAGCAGCAATGGGTATTGGAGTCGGTAGTGAGTAAAAAAGGTCAACATAAGGCCATTATTTCTGGGCAGTTATACGCTCAGGGGGATAAGTTAGCCGATTACACTGTCACCAATATTAGCGCCCATGCTGTGCTCCTTGTTCAAGGTGCAAAGCAATTGAAGTTAGAGTTATATAGCAATGAAATTAAACAATAAGTTATTAGTCCACTGGTTTATAGTTGGTACCTCTTCGTTGCTGGCTAGCGCCTGTGCGACCTTCGGCACCGGAGAACGAGTGCAACCTCATATTGCCAAGGAACTAGAACCCGCAAAACAGTCGCAGGTTAGTGAGGCACCGCAACCCCCGAAAGATTTTGAGCAAGAATTGCTGAGCTCGGTATCAGCACACACTAAGGTGCAGCCCAGCACGGCTATTGAGCGCTTCGATGTGGTCGCTAATGAAGTAGCACTGCGGCCATTTTTTAACGCTCTGGTAGACGATACCCCTTTCAGTGTCGCTATTCATCCTGAGGTATCCGGCGCCATTAGTTTGAACCTTAAGCAGGTCAGTATGGATGAAGTGCTTAAGATCATCACCCGCATGTATCCACTTGATGTGTTTCTTGAAGGCCAGGTAGTGCAAGTCTTACCAGCCAAAATGCGCACCGAATCTATAGCGGTAAACTATCTGATGATGCGTCGCTTTGGTGTATCGAATGTCAGTGTCATCTCTGGCGGTGTGAGCGATTACGATCAGAATAATAACGGCAACAGTGGCAACGGAAATAACAACTTTAGTGGCAATAATGGCGGTAATAACAACGCCATTAATAACAATAATGGCAACAACAGTGGCTTTGGAAATATTCAACAGCTTAACGGCTCAAATATTCAAACCAGTAGCGAGAGTGATTTTTGGGCTGACTTAAAAGAGGCATTGCAATCGCTGGTGGGCACACACGGTGGTCGTTATGTCATTGTTAGCCCACAGGCAAGCTTGGTAACAGTGCATGCACTACCGAGTGAAATTGCTGCCATGAAAGAGTTCTTGCGCCACAGTGAGGAAAGCTTGCAGCGGCAAGTGATTTTAGAAGCGCGCATCATCGAGGTGACACTCAAAGATGAGTATCAGCAGGGAGTCAATTGGTCTGAAATAGCGGCAAATATTGGCAGTACATCACTGTCATTCTCCTCGACAGCAGCGCAGCTCGGTAATCAAATTTCTGCGGAATTAGGGGGGGCTGCTAGTTTGGTTTTCTCTAATCCCGATTTTGCTGGGGTGATCAATTTATTGCAAACGCAAGGTGATGTTCAAATGCTCTCAAACCCTAGAGTGACTGCAACTAATAACCAAAAAGCGGTGATTAAAGTAGGGGAAGATGAATACTTTGTAACCGATGTGTCCAGCAGCGAAGACATTGGCAGTGTCACTCAACAAAATAACAATGACATTGAGCTTACGCCCTTTTTCTCTGGCATAGCCTTGGATGTAACACCTCAAATAGACAAATATGGCTCGGTGATTTTGCACGTACACCCGTCAGTGACGCAAACCGAGGAGCAAACCAAGTCAATTAAATTAGGGAGCGAAAGTATCGAACTGCCTTTGGCCCAAAGCAATATTCGTGAGTCTGATACGGTAATCAGGGCATCGAGCGGCGAAATCGTGGTTATCGGAGGCCTAATGCAAACCATTACCTCTGACGAGGTTTCGAAAACGCCGGTGTTAGGCGATATTCCTCTTGTTGGTAACCTATTTAAAAGTATTCGTAAGAAGCAGAATAAAAAAGAGTTGGTTATCTTACTGCGCCCGACCGTGGTTATGCCGGACACGTGGAAGAAACAACAACAACGCTCACGTAAATTGTTAGAGACCTGGTACCGCAATTAATGTATCTCAGCTTTTTTAACCTAACGGAAATGCCGTTTTCGCTCACCCCGAACACGCAGTTCTACTGTGCTCTTGAGCCTCATAACGAAGCGCTGAAAGTGCTGCTCAGTGCACTGAGTATGTCCGAAGGGTTTATAAAAGTTACCGGGGAAGTAGGTACAGGCAAAACGCTGATTTGTCGGAAGTTGATAAACCACCTTGAGGATAATTATGTGGTTGTCTATTTGCCCAACCCTTATTTGACCCCAGATGAATTGCGATGGGCGGTGGCGGCTGAACTGGGGCTGGAACTTGCGCCCGAACAAGATCAACAAACATTGAGCCAATCCATAGAGAAGCGGCTGTTAACCCTGAGTCAAGAAGGGAAAAAGGTGGTTATGATTGTTGATGAGGCACAATGTTTTAGTTGGGAAGCGCTGGAGGCGTTGCGGTTATTAACCAACTTAGAAACGGAGCAAAAAAAACTGCTCCAAGTAGTCCTCTTTGGTCAACCAGAACTGGATACTAAGTTAGCCAACCCGCAAGTAAGGCAACTGCGCCAACGTATCGGTTTCTCCTACCAACTTAGGCCGATGACAGCAGCGGAAGTGGACTACTACATTAATCATCGCCTTAGCCGCGCAGGCGCGCAGTCCCCCCTCTTTTCACCGCGTCTGAACCACCATATAGCACGGGCTTGTCGCGGCATTCCTCGGTTAGTAAATACGGTATGCCACAAAGCGCTATTATTGGCTTATGGGGAAGGGAAAACTGAACTCAATAAGCGCTATATTCGCGCGGCAATTGCCGATACCGAGGATTGCTACGCGCCAACATCTATGCGGCGCTGGTGGTTGTTTGCAGTGCTCAGTGCGACAGTGTTAGGCGTGGTGGGTATTTGGTTGTGGAGACAAGTGTTGTGAGTCTACTAAACAAGGCCCTCAAAGACATTGAGCAGCGCGATGGCGAACATGAACTGGCGTTAGAGCCGACCGTGCAACTGCCGCAGGCGCGGCCTTGGCGAAATGTCATCACCATTGTTGCGGTGTTAGTGAGCGCCATGGTCGTCATAGCCCTTGCTTATTTATTAATTCCTCAAGCACCTGAAGAGTCAGAGGCTGCTCATTCAGCACCTGAAGCAAAAGGTTTAGTCACTAAACCGCTCGAAAAGCAACCTATAACATTTAAACAATCAGTTGCGAGTCAAGTCATTCAGCCACAATTGAATGAGGCTGATGATGAGGCTGAGCTACGTCGGCAAAGTAACCGTGAAACACGTGTTACTAATGAAAGTACTTACAACGGCAATAAAAACGGTAAACAACGAGTATCGCCATCACAAGACTCATCTTTGAGCCAGTCACGGCACTTACCCGATACTAAAGAGCCCGTCGCTGAAATTTCCCAAGATAAGATGCTTGAGTCGGCGCCAAAACCAATAATAAAGCAGCCAAGAACGTCTAAGACCGAGCCTCCAGCAAGTGCAGCCAACGCCACGCAGCCAGTAACGTCATCCAGTGATACCGCCGTGAAGGTCGTCAAGGCGTTAAGTGTTCAGCAGCGCGCGCAGCGCTGGTTTGAGCAAGGACAACAGTCGCTGCGCTTTGCAATGACGAACGAGGCCATAAAGCAGTTTGAACAAGCCGTTATCCTAGTTCCCGAACATGAACAAGCCCGGTCATCACTCGCTGCGACCTTATATGGACAACAGCGTTTAGAAGAAGCATACAGTGTTCTAATTAATGGCTTAAAAGTGGCGCCAGAAACCCTTTCGTGGCGTGTCATGATTGCCAAAATGGCCATTGAACAACAGCAATATCAGCGCGTGCTAGAGGTGTTAGGAGATGGGCAGGATGCGCGCGCAACGCAACTGGGTAACAACGACTATTGGATTTTAAAAGGATCGGCAGCGCGGCAGCTAAAGCAGCACGATATTGCCAAGGTATGCTTTACTGAATTAGTAAGGCGTCAACCCAATGTAGCTAAATGGTGGTTGGCGTTGGCCACATCAGAAGACGCACTAGGCCAATACCATAGCGCTCGAGGGCATTATGCTACCGCCTTACAATTAGGTGGCTTATCAGGGCCGTCACAACAATACGCTCGGGCTCGCTATGATAGTTTACAGGACACGCCATGATTAGACCTCGCTTAAAAATGCGCTTAGGGGACCTCTTAGTCCACGAGCAAATAATTACCGAAGAACAGCTTGAGCAAGCGCTGGCGGCGCAAAAAAGCTCAGGGCGGAAACTTGGCGCGACCCTAGTTGATTTAGGCGTGATTGCCGAGCCACAGTTACTGCGCTTTTTAGCTCAGCAACTGAATGTTCCCTTTTTAGATATTTCGCAACGTCGCATCGCGCCAGAAACCGCCACCCTCTTACCTGAGGTTTATGCGCGCCGTTACCGTGCGCTAGTTATTGAGGATAACGGCGACAGCGTGTTATTGGGTATGAGTGACCCTGCTGATTTAAGTGGTCTCGACCAGTTAGGGCCTATTCTGGGTTCGAAGCGCATTGACCTTGCGGTGGTGCAAGAGTCACAAATGTTAGAGGC
Organism: Pseudoalteromonas sp. CNC9-20; assembly: GCF_022347875.1. Taxonomy (NCBI): domain Bacteria; kingdom Pseudomonadati; phylum Pseudomonadota; class Gammaproteobacteria; order Alteromonadales; family Pseudoalteromonadaceae; genus Pseudoalteromonas; species Pseudoalteromonas sp. CNC9-20. The sequence continues at coordinate 88,821 of NZ_JAKRFS010000004.1, forward strand.
GTTCGATACCGTATACCGACGCACCCAAGATATTGCTAACTTTGCTGAACAACTTGATGAGGAATATCAAGAAGGGGAAGAGTTCGAACTCAACGCCCTCGATGACAGCACCTCAGACGCAACGGTTGTTAAGCTACTGCAATCCATTTTTGAGGATGCGGTACAGGTTCGTGCCTCGGATATCCATATTGAGCCCGATGAAAAGATGCTGCGCATTCGTCAGCGGGTGGATGGTGTGTTGCAAGAGAATATCTTAGATCATGTTAAGATTGCCTCAGCCTTAGTGCTACGCCTTAAGTTAATGTCTGGCTTGGATATATCAGAAAAGCGCATTCCCCAAGACGGGCGCTTTAATATCAAAGTAAAAGGCCACAGCATAGATGTGCGGCTCTCGACCATGCCGGTGCAAAATGGTGAATCGGTGGTGATGCGTTTGCTGGATCAATCCGCCGGGCTGCTCACCTTAGATCAAACCGGTATGCCAGCACCTTTGCTACGTAAGTTACGGGAAACGCTGAAGCGTCCGCACGGCATGATCCTTGTTACTGGCCCCACCGGCTCGGGTAAAACGACGACCCTGTATGGGGCCTTGAGCGAACTTAATCAGGCTCAGAATAAAATAATCACTGTGGAAGATCCTGTTGAATACCGTATCAGCCGTATAAATCAGGTCCAGGTGAACAGTAAAATAGGCTTGAGCTTTGCGAATGTGTTACGTACAACCTTGCGCCAAGACCCTGATATAATCATGGTCGGCGAGATGCGAGACCAAGAAACCGTGGAAATAGGGCTGCGAGGTGCACTAACGGGACACTTGGTATTGAGTACTTTGCACACCAATGATGCCATCACCAGCGCCATGCGTCTTATCGATATGGGTGCGCCACCTTATCTGGTTGCCAGCTCCTTGCGAGCGATTATCGCTCAGCGCTTAGTGCGTCGTATTTGTCAAAACTGTCAGCAACCCTATGAAGCCGACGAGCAAGAACGTGCCTGGGTACGTTATTTACAGCCTCACCTAGCGGATGCGCAATTCTACCAAGGGCGAGGCTGCAACAGCTGCAATCACACCGGTTATAAAGGCCGTATCGGGGTGTTTGAGCTACTAGAAATGAACGAAGATATGATGGATGCGCTGCGCCAAAGTGATACCCAAGCCTTTGCACAAGCAGCGAAGAATAACCCAGATTTCTCACCTTTATCACATATGGCAATGGACTACGCTCAGCAAGGGATCACCACTTTGGATGAAGTATTCAAAGTAGCTGAATATGTACCTGAGGTGGTAAACAGCTAGTGGCGCATTTTCGTTATCAGGCCAAAGATAGCCAGGGCAAACTAATTAAAGGCGTGGTTGAGGCTAATAACGCACAAGCGGCTGCGGATCAGTTATTGGCGCGTCAAAGTGTGCCCATTAAGATAGATGAAACACAGGTGGTAAAAAGCGCCGATAACAAACCGTTTATGGCTTGGCTTCAGCCCAAGGTCGGCCTTGATGAGATGATTATCTTTTCACGGCAAATGTATTCACTGCTCAAAGCGGGGATCCCGATTATCCGCGCTATTAACGGCCTGGCTGAAACCACCACAAATCCGCGTTTTCGCGAGGTATTAAAAGAAATTACTACTCAGCTTGAGCAGGGGCGCAATTTATCCGCTGCTATGGCGAGCCACAAGGAGGTTTTTCATCGTTTAATGATCTCTATCGTGGTGGTGGGTGAAAACACCGGTAAGCTTGAGGATGCCTTTTTACAGTTGGCTGAATATTTTGAACGCGAGCAAGAAACGCGAAAACGAATAAAAGCGGCATTGCGCTATCCTACGTTTGTGATCATCGCTCTCATCGCGGCCATGTTTATCTTAAATATTTTTGTGATCCCCGTGTTCGCGCAAATGTTCTCTAAATTCGATGCTGAGTTGCCGCTGATGACGCGCATTCTCATTGGCACTTCTAATTTCTTTGTTCATTACTGGTGGTTGTTGCTAGCACTGATGGCGGCAAGCTATTACGGGATACGGCGTTACTTAGGTACCGAGCTAGGACGATTGAAATGGGATCGCGTGAAATTACGTTTACCCATTATTGGCAGTATCATTGAACGCTCTTTGTTATCTCGATACAGCCGCAGTTTTGCCATGGTGTTACGTTCTGGTGTACCAATGACCACCGGGCTATCCCTTACGGCTGATGCTGTTGATAATGCCCATATGCATCAGCGTATTGTCGAGATGCGACGCGGCATAGAAAAAGGCGACAGCCTATTGCGGGTTTCCCGACAGAGTGAGCTCTTCTCGCAGTTGGTGTTGCAAATGGTTGCAGTCGGGGAGGAAACCGGTCGCGTTGATGAACTGTTGCAAGAAAGTGCCGACTACTATGAACGCGAAGTGGATTTTGATTTAAAGAGCCTGACCGCGAAGATAGAGCCCATTTTAATTGCTTTAGTGGCGGTAATGGTGCTAATACTAGCATTGGGTATTTTTACTCCTATGTGGAACCTGATGTCTGCGATTAAAGGGGGCTAAAGTGCGTAATCAGCAGCAGGTGAGCCGGCGTTTGAGCCGGGTTTATCAACTGCTTATTAGTGGGTTGCTGATTTGTGTGTTTATTGGCTTTTTTATTTACTATATCAGCCAGTTATTTAATACTGTCAATGACGTGAATTTGCATAAAGCGGTGGCGGAGTTCCATCACAGTGCCGTTGCTATTCATGGTAAGTGGCTAGCCCATAAACAAGATACCATTCTCTTAGAGCAGGTGAGCGCGCAAATGCAGGTGGTGGGTCAACAACAGTTTGTGGTTAATCGCTTTGGTTGGCCGACAGGCCTTGAAGGCGATGGGGCTCCCTGTCAGGGCTTATTTGCCCGCATGCAAGGGCAGGGCAACCTAGCTGGGGTCAGTGTTAAGCCGATATGGGCAGGGCAAGCCTTAGTCGGGTGTGAGTTTCTTTTTAATGAGCGAACCTGGTTTCGCTTTGATGTACACACGGGCCAAGTGGCTGTTACACTCAAATAAAAAAATATAATGATTTTTGAGTAATTTAGCCTTTGGTCTAGAATGAATTTAGGTACTTAACTCTGTTGGAGTAGGCAATGAAACGCAAACAACAAAGTGGCTTTACACTTATAGAGCTTATTATAGTAGTCATTATTTTAGGGCTTTTGGCTGCAACCGCATTGCCGCGCTTTATCGATGTTACCGATGATGCCCGCGAAGCATCGGTTGAAGGCGTGGCTGGTGGATTTGCAGCGGCGATAGGGTTAGTGCGCTCACAATGGGAAGTTGACGGTCGCGTAGTCGATAATGGTGGCGCTGATATTACCACTGTGGTGTACGACCAAGTTACCTTAGGTGTTGATGGCGATATTGGCTACCCCACCAACGATGGCGGCTCCGACACCACTGTTGGCGCTATGGCGCGCCAAGATTGCAAAGATGTGTTTGATCTTATTTTACAATCAGCCCCTATTAATACTATTGACCCAAATCAGGCCGCGCAAAGCCGTTATTACGTACAATTTAACGCGGCCAATTCGCAGTGTATTTACTATCTTGTGGATTCACTCGACACCACCAATGTCGCGAATTTGCCTGATGATTCTGTGCCTGATGGTGCAGCTACTGATGGTTTTACTTACTTCCCCGCAACTGGGCAAGTAACCGTATTTTAAGTTTGCTATAACGAGGTACAGATGATGAAAGCAACAAAACAGCAAGGTTTCACTTTAATCGAATTGATTATTGTGATTGTTATTCTAGGGATTCTTGCAGTCACAGCAGCGCCACGCTTTTTAAACTTGCAAGGTGATGCCAATGCGGCAACGGTACAAGGTGTTAGAGGCGCGATGAACTCTGCCAAAGATATCGTTTACGGAAAGGCTATTATTGAAGGTATTCAGGGCGATGCAGGTGATGGCACCATAGGGGTTGACTTAGGCACTGATGGAACCGTTGATGTAACGACTTCCTTTGGCTACCCACAAGCCGCAGCTACTGGTATTGCCGCAGCGATGGATATTGATTTAACCAATGACTTTGCAAGCAATGTGATTGCCGCTGCAGGCGGGACACCCGCTATCTTTGTGGTAAGAGCTACAGGTAGTGCAGCACCGACTGCGGTAGTGGCAGGCAATGGCACCGGCGGTGAAGCTAATGATGGCTGCTATGTGGCCTATACCGAAGCAGCTGATGCTAATACACCGCCAGTGATCACCTTAAATCTTGACGACTGTCAGTAAGCAATGAACAACCGTGGTTTTACGCTCGTTGAGCTCATAATCACGATTATCCTTATTGGGGTATTGGCGGTGACTGCCATACCCCGCTTTCTCGGCTCCAACAACGAAGATGCCTATACTTTAAGAGATCGCACGCTGGCGATGATCCGCAGTATCCAGTTGCAGGCGATGCACAATCTTAATAGTAATAATTGCGTTAAAATTACCACCACGTTAATTGCCCCCCCCGCTAATCAAAATTGCGCAAATCCTATTTCTACAGCCTTTGACGACTACCTCGTTGTGGATAGCACCGGCACTGATATCACTTTTACCACCACCGATAACAACGGTGGCAGCTTTAATTCATTGTCTTTTAACCATCTAGGGCAACCAGATCTTAATTGCGCCAATACCTGCCGTGTACAGGTGGGGAATCAAGCCGTGTGCATTAGCGGCGAAGGGGCTGTGTATGGCTGTTAAGCGCCCGCGAGCGAGAGGCTTTACGCTAGTCGAATTGATTCTGGGCATTGTAATTTTTGCCATCGCGATGGTCATTGTATTCACCTTGATTGCTCCGCAAGCAAGGCAAAGCGCTGAACCGCTGGTGCAAGTAAAAGCAGCCAAGCTCGGGCAGTCATTGATGAATGAAATTCTGGGTAAAGCCTATGATGAAAACAGCGATCGCAGTCCGCCCTTTCAGCGCTGCGATGAGAAGCCCGTCGGTTGTACGCTGGCAGCTAATCTTGGTGAAGATACAGGCGAGAGTGACAGTGGTAATGTCTGTGGTGGTCGTGTTAACTACGACGATGTCGATGATTATATTGATATGCCGCAACAACCAGTTTGTGACGCGCAGGGCTCGCCCCTTTTAGACTATGGCCAGTACAGAGCAAATGTTTCGGTTGTTTATGATCAGGATTATACTCAAAGTACGTCAGATACAGGAGATAGTGCCAAACGCGTTGATATAAGTGTTTTTGCTCCGAACGGAGAAGTGTACCGCTTTCAAATTTATCGAGGGAACTATTAATGAGAGGTGTTAGCGGGTTTACCCTAGTTGAACTAATAATAGTGATAGTCCTCCTTGCTATTGTCGCTATTGGCACTACCCAGTTTATTAGTCTTGGTGCGCAAATTTATACCGAAGGTCAACAACGTTCAGAGCTGGTTTCTCAGGCACGTTTTCTCATACTGCGGTTAGAGAAAGAGTTACGCAATGCACTACCCAATGCAACAAATTTTGATACATCCACTGGGTGCTTAAATTTCATACCAATCGTAAGTAGTGGTACTTACTTAGATGAAGCGACTGACAATCCATTGAGAATCGTGGATTTTCAAGATGCAGTTAAAGCGGGGAACTCAATATCAATTTTCCCCGTTGGTCCATCAAATTTACGTAAAGAGACTGTGAGTAGCGTGGTAGTAGAAAACACCGGAAAATTGACTAAAAAGGTTACCTTCAATACCGCTTTTGAAGTGGAATCTCCGGCAAAACGTTATTTCATTATAGACGAGCCAGTTAGTATTTGCGCTAAAAGCGAGGGTGGCAGAACGGTGTTAGAACGCCGGGTAGACAGTTCAGGCTCTTGGCTGGCAGTTGACATTAGGGATTGGGTGGCAAGCTATGACCCACAAACAGCCAACGTACATTTTGCACTTGAATTACGTTCCGCAAGGGGGGAATCTCTTCAAATTAGCCACGAGGTTCATATAGCCAATGCGCCATAGAACTTGCGTTAACATACACAGTCAAAGGGGCTCAATGCTTGTTATTGCTGTCGTGGTGTCGGTGTTGTTATTAACGCTGGGGTTAGCTATGAGTAATATATTGACAGCAGAAACAAAGAGGAACGCGGTGGAATACTATGGTGTTATGGCTTATGGTGCCGCGCAAAGTGGTGTCGAGCGTACGCTCGTGCGCTTATACACTCATGATCATAGCGTATCCGAGCTGGAATGTTCTGACTTAGAAGTTGGAACTTTAGCCACCCCAGGTGACGGTATGACTTTTGATAGTGGGCAGTTGAATAGCTGTGAAATAGATATCATAGATTGCAAAAAGGCTGACGATGTAGCAGAGCGAATGGCCAGTTCTGGCTTTGTGGATGTTTACCGTTTTACAAGTTATGCGCAATGTGGCGCTAGCAACCTTGATACTAGCCGTAGCATCGTAGTTGAAGTGAAAAGAGAAGATAAGCTATGAGGAAGTTTACTTGGCTATGGTTATGTTTACTTCTTGTGAGTAGCTTCTTTGCGAACGCAGTTCCTAAAGTGGAAGGGCGTTTTATTGAACTGCAAAATACCTACGATAACCCTATTTGGACAACCATCAACTTTTCACAAGCGTATGATGAACCTCCAGCGGTTTTTATGCTCTCGACGAATCAAGGGAGTAACCCAGCGATTGTAAAAATTCGCAATGTGACAAGAACTGGATTTGAAGCCTTACCTTTGGAGCCACCGGGTGAAGATGGTGAACATATTACTATGGGGGCACATTACTTAGCTATTGAATACGGTGTACATGAGTTTGAAGATGGCTTGTTTATGGAAGTAGGTAAAACTATTTTGGATCAATCCAGCTTGCAATATGGGAGCGGCTCTACTTTTACTTTACCCCAAAGCTACAAGCGAGTTAATTTTGACTATGAATTTAGTGAGCGTCCGGTTTTAGTACATTCCATCCAAACTTTAAATAGCAACGATACTAACCCGCCAAGAGATGCCTTAAGACCGTTTTTGACTGTGGCTATCGAATCGGGAAGCTTAGATACTCAGGGGGTTAATATGGCGCTGGAAGCGTCTGAAACTCAAGCGGGTAATATTGTCCCAGAGACGATTGCTTATTTGGCCGTTATCGAGGGGAGCAACCGATTATTTAATGATGATGATGACAAAGAAATTTATTGGGAGGCGCTATTCAGTGGTGAACGGATAGATGGTTGGGACGATGGCTGTGACGATACTTTTTTTAATAATAACTATAGCTCTTCTCCCTTAGTGGCTGCTAGTAAGATTAGCCGCAATGGTGCCGATGGAGGCTGGCTACGTAGCTGTCGATTAAATAGCTCGCGATTAGGGTTGACGGTCGATGAAGACCGATACAATGACTCTGAACGTAACCATACCGTTGAAGAAGCAGGTATTATTGCGATGACATCGAATTTTGTTTTTAGTGGCAACTCCCCCTCTTGCGAGATTGTTTTTCCGGGCGCGTTAGCTACTTTCAACAGTGCTCCAATTCGGTTGGTAGATGGTGTTATAGTCGATGATCCCAATGGGGGGGTTGTGCAAACAGAGATTTTGGAAGATACATCAACGGAACCAAACAAAGCACGCTGTGATGGTGTTCAATGTATCGCAAGCGGCGTGAATGCAATCACCACTGCACAAGCTGAAGGCATCCCGACAATTGATAATGATGGCTCAAGCTCACCAAATTTACCCAGTGAGTTGATCGGTGACTACTTTATCGATGCTAGCCTGGTACAAATGGTCAACACCACATACGAAGTACTAGGTAAAACGCGTATATTTATAAAAAGCTCTTCCGCAATGGCGCCGTTATTGCAAATTAGTAATACGCAGTTAAATATTTCAGGCTCACCAAGTGATCTAACAATTTATGTTGACGGGAATATAAGCATAGCAAATTCCAATGTTACAGCTTATATGATGTCTACAGGCACGGCTATTGTTGGAGCTGCCTCGAAGGTTAGAGGTGCGCTTACAGCTGGGGGAGACATAGACACGGGGGCGCAGAGCGAATACCTTTACGTAAGACCAAATAACCTCGCCGGTATCTGCGGTAAAGAAGTTATTGAAACTGTGAACCATTACCGCTTTGAGCTCGCAGACAACAAGGGCTCTACTTGTGCAGCTAAGCCGGTAACCTTGAAGGCATGTGCAAATGTTAGCTGTAGCCAATTATATTCACAACCAACAAGCGTGGACTTATTGCCCGCAACCGGTGGCAACAATACCTGGTTACCGAGTGATAGTGTTACTTTTACTGGGCAGACAGATCTACAGTACGCACGTTCGGGAGGGGGCAATGTGAAGTTGGCGATTACGAATCCTATGCCTTCATCGCAGTTTAGGTGTTTTATTGGGGGGAGTGAAGTAGGAATCGAAAGTTGCAAAGTGAAGTTCGAAAAAGAAGGAATGGTATTTCGCAATCTTACTGATGGTGACGAAACCATTGTCACTCAGTTTGCAGGTAAACCCTCAGATGCTGGAGTTAACGCCAAAACCTACGCGGTAGAAGCGTGTGGTAACGGTAACCAGCTGGCCAACAAAACGCTAGACTCTCGTTTGAAGTTTAACTGTGGCGCGGGCCAAAGTTGCACGAATAGTTTGCTATTTAACCATCAAGGTGACAGTTACAATTTAAGTACTTTGAGCTTTTCGGACATACCTTTGAGGTTTGATGCTGACTCTAGAGCAGAGTTTACAATAGCTTATCCCGATGCTGGACAATTAAGCATAAGTGGTGAGCTGGATGTGCCTATTAACCCGAATTCGAAAAAGACGACTACGTTGAGTGGGGCGAGTAATCAGTTTGTGGTGCGCCCCTTTGGGTTTGATGTCACTGCCAGTGGAGCTAATAGTCAAGCACTCGATGCCAATGGATCACTCTATCGACTTACGGGTGAAAGGTTTCCAGTTACTGTTCGCCCTGTGCAGTGGCAAAGTGGTGATGATACTAATAACGATGGTGTTCCTGATAACTACCAAAATTTGCGCGATAACTTAGTTGCAAAACATTATGTTGGTATGGTTGGTGTCACAGCTGAAAATGTCATACCTGCAGGTGGGAAGGATGGTGTATTTGATTTCGATGACGAATCCGCGTTCAAGTTCGAGGGTAATGATACCCAAGTAATTAGTAACATCAGCTATGACCAAGTGGGTGTGATAAATGTCATCGTAGAATCTGAAAACAGCTATCTGGGCTCGGGTAAAGTTCGTGGTCAAGCCAATAACGTTGGTCGCTTTGCGCCATCTGATTTCAGTATGAAAAGTGCAAGTATTGAGCCGGCGTGCCCAAGTGGAGACTTTACTTATTTTAACCAACCTTTTAACACCGTTACTTATACGCTAGTTGCTGAGAACCATAAAAACGAAGTTATGCGTAATTACCGTGCTGGGTTCGATAAACTCTATACACCTAGTTTAATTGCAGTGCACGGGGGGGAAGAGCTAGAAAATCGTATTATCAACGTGGATTCTCTAAGTTGGCCACAAAATGCACTTCAAGCTGGGGAAATCAAAGTAACTGAAAGTGATGTGACTTTTATACGCCAAACTAATGCTTCTCAAATAGATGGCCCTTACGACAATACTAACATCAATTTGCTATTAAAAGCTGAGCAACTTGAGGGAGCGGTGTTGAATGGACTGCCTTGTGGAGGAGACTGCTCGCAAACAATAGCATCGCCAGTGAAGTTAAGATATGGCCGCCTAGCTCTACAAGATAATTACGGCCCTGCGAATGAGGAGTTACTGGTTCCCATGACGGCTCAGTTTTGGAACGGTCAGGGTTGGGCGATCAATAACCTAGATAATTGTAGTCAATATAAGTATCAAAGTTTGTCGTATCCTAGTGATTTAACAGTGGCAGGGAATAATGGGCAATTGAACTCTGGGGGCTACAAAAGCGGAGAAGGTATAGAAGTGGATGCGAATGGAAATACAGGCTCGTATTCAGTGAGCTACCCTGCGCCTGATTGGCTGCTCTGGGATTGGAGCGGCAATAATGCGGCTGATGAAAACCCCAGTGCGACACTCAAGTTTGGTACTTTCCGTGGTAATGACCGTATTATTTATTGGCGCGAGCAGCTCAACTAACTGACCTTTTTTAGGTAATGTGCTGGTTTTTATTCATTTTCTAGTAGAAATGGTTTTTTAGACTACCCTTAACAAAACAAGATGATGCTTATTTGTTAGGAAGGAAACCATGCGACTAGCTCTGTCATCACTACTACTATGCGCCCTTGCAGTATTCAGTATGGCGACTAACGCACAAGATACCTCAAAAGTAGCGGAAATCGCCGCGCAGCTCAGTCAGAATCAACAGCAATTCGAGCGCGATCAGCTGCAGATAAAAGCACACCAAGATGAGCTTACTTTATTGCACACTCAGTTACAGCGTATGCAAGCGCAGGTCAAGCAGGCTGAACGTCAACAACAGCTCGCCAAGCAGGCGTTAGATGAGGGATATCAGGCTTTTCTGAAAGACCCAAACACGCCTTTGAATAGCTTACAAAAAGACTATCAACAGGCAACTCAAACTCTGCATGATAAGCAAGCGCAAATTCACGCTCAACAAGCGGCAATCAATGGTCAGCGTGAAAGTATTAGCGCACTGAATACTGCTGTGGCGCAAAACCGAAAAAGTAAACTGGCATTGCAGCAATCGCTTGACCAAGCTCGCGTTGAACGTTTACGCACCGAATTTGCCCGCAAAGGAACCTTGGAAGTGGTGCATACTATCAACTGCCAGCGCGATGAAACCTTAGGGCAATGCGAGCGCCGTGGGCAGCAACAAGGGCTTAGCAAAGCGACCTCTCGCTTTTTAGATCAAGTGTACAACAATTTATCCGAGTACCGTTTAGTCAGTGCCAAGCGTGATTTGGCCAACGCTCGGGTCAAAGTGGTATCCAGCCATGTAGTTGACAGCGCCTTTAGCGGCCAAGGTAATTTTAATGTCAATTTGAGTGTGGCCATGGCTGGCGAAATTGATAATTCGCAATTGTGTTCGTTGCTCGAAGTTGACCCAGGTTATTGCCAAAGTCGCACAATCACAGTGAACCGATTACAAAATCACAACATCAATAATAAGGTGAGTCAGGGGCAGTTAAGTGAGCAAAGCGATAATACCGGCTCGGCAATCGAGGTTGGTCGCATAGCCGCTTTAGGAGACTTCCAAGAACACGCTAAAGACGCTAATCCGGTAACGTTAACGGTACGCTCTAACGTTGTTGATGACACCGTATTTATCAATGGTGAACCATACGGGCAAACTAAATTGGATGTCACATTGCCACTGGGTGAGTATCAAGTGGAAGTGCGCAAGCCGGGGTACAAGAGTTACCAAGTAAAGGTGGTGCTCGAAAAGCCCCAAGTGGTGTATGCTCAACTCAGCAAAAACGCCGTAAAATTAGCCAGTAAATAAGCGTTATTGTGGCCGTTTGTTAAACAGTTTTGCCCTTGGCGCTGTTTTTTCGTGCTAGCGCAAGCTTTATGTTGCCGCGAGGGGGATGCATTGGTAAAGTGTCTCAAGCTTTCAGATAATAAGAATTTTTCAAAGGTCAACCAGTTCCATGTTTAAGAAACTCCGTGGTCTCTTCTCCAACGATCTTTCGATCGATTTGGGTACTGCCAATACCCTAATTTATGTAAAAGAAGAAGGTATCGTGCTTAACGAGCCTTCGGTTGTAGCTATTCGACAAGAACGTGCTGGTGGACCAAAGAGTGTGGCCTCGGTAGGTACAGAAGCAAAGCAAATGCTGGGCCGTACGCCAGGCAATATAAAAGCGATTCGGCCGATGAAGGACGGCGTAATTGCTGATTTCTATGTTACCGAAAAAATGCTGCAGCACTTCATTAAGCAAGTCCATAACAACAATTTCTTGCGCCCGAGTCCGCGCGTGTTGATTTGTGTTCCTTGTGGTGCAACTCAAGTTGAGAAGCGTGCTATTCGTGAGTCAGCAATGGGTGCGGGAGCTCGCGAAGTGTACCTTATTGAAGAGCCTATGGCGGCCGCAATTGGTGCCGGCTTACCCGTGTCTGAAGCAACGGGTTCAATGGTTGTTGATATTGGTGGCGGTACCACTGAAGTGGCCATCATTTCACTTAACGGAGTCGTATACTCTTCTTCTGTTCGTATTGGTGGTGATAAGTTCGATGAAGCCATTATTAACTATGTACGCCGTAACTTTGGTAGCTTGATTGGTGAAGCCACGGCTGAGCAAATTAAACATGAAATCGGTTCGGCATTTAAAACCGATGATGCAAAAGAAATTGAGGTCCGTGGTCGTAACCTAGCTGAAGGGGTGCCGCGCTCGTTCACTCTAAACTCACATGAAATTTTAGAGGCGCTACAAGAGCCACTTATGGGTATTGTTAGCGCAGTCATGGTCGCTCTAGAGCAATCTCCTCCCGAGTTAGCCTCTGATATCTCTGCTCACGGTATGGTATTAACCGGTGGCGGAGCACTATTAAAAGATTTAGACCGCTTGTTAATGGAAGAAACGGGTATCCCCGTCGTGGTTGCTGATGACCCATTAACTTGTGTTGCTCGAGGCGGCGGTAAAGCCTTAGAAATGATAGACATGCACGGCGGTGATGTATTTAGCTACGACTAATGAAGCTATTATTTGGTCGTACTGTCTCAATGCAACTGCGGTTGACCATCGCAGTTGTGCTGAGTGTTATCTTGATTGTTGGCGATCGCTACACCAGCGGTGGCACTGCTGTTCGTACTTCGCTTAATACGCTAGTAAGCCCTTTACTTTACCTAGCAAACCTTCCTTATGAGCTGATCTCCACCAGTGCCAAAAATCTCACCTCTCGAGAGCAATTACTGCGAGAGAACCAAGCGCTGAAGACCAAGCAATTATTGCAAAGTGAACAGCTGCAGCAATTTGAATTCTTAGCTCGTGAGAATGACAAGTTACGGGCGCTATTGGGTTCGGACCCGAGGCAACAGAATAACAAGCTAGTTGCGCAAGTGCTGTCGGTGCACTCTAACCCCTATAGTCATCAAGTGGTTATCAATAAGGGCACCTCCGATGGTCTAAAAGAAGGCTTGGCGGTCATTGATGAGCTCGGCGTGGTGGGGCAAGTGGTGCAGGTGGGCGCGAATACCAGTCGTGTCTTGTTGATCACAGACACAACTCATGCCACCCCCGTGCGCGTATTGCGCAACGATGTGCGAACTGTGGTTGAAGGCATCGGTAAAATTACCCGAGTTAAACTCTCGCATGTGCCACACAGTTTAGATATTCGTATTGGCGATGTGTTGCTAAGTTCAGGTTTAGGGGAGCGCTTTCCAGAGGGTTACCCGGTGGCGGTAGTTACGGAAATTAATCGTGATGAAGGACGACCGTTCGCGCAGATTTATGCGGAGCCCGTAGCGCAACTTGATCGCATTCGTTTGTTAGTGGTCTTGAACAGTGCAGCGGCGACGCCTGAGGTAAATAATGATTAATCGTCAATTTTGGCTCATTATCGTTACCATCTTTTTTGCATTGGTGCTGGCGCTGATGCCATTGCCTATCTCTTTTGAACCCTTTCGCCCTGACTGGGTGTTATTGGTACTTATGTATTGGTCCCTTGCGGTCCCTCATCGTCTTAATATTGGCAGTGCATGGTTAACAGGGCTCGTAATAGACCTTGCAACGGGTTCACCTCTGGGGGTGCATTCGTTGACTTATGCCATTACTATTTACATTACTGCGAGTAATTACCAAAAGCTGCGTAATTTCTCTATTTGGCAACAAGGGTTGCTTGTGGCAGTGTTTTTGGCTCTGCATCATTTATTGCAATTCTGGCTGCACCACTTCTTGCTTGAAGTCTATTTTGCACCGCAATTTTTATGGCCGGCAGCGACCGGTGCTATTTGTTGGCCATGGCTATTTTTATTATTACGTAAATATCGCCGCCATTTTCGGATCCGTTAGTTATGTCTGCTATATATCTTGCTTCGCAATCGCCGCGTCGGCGTGAGCTATTGCAGCAATTGGGCATTGAATTTGAGCAATTTGCTGTTGATGCCGATGAAACGCCACTCGCACAGGAAACACCAAGACAGTTGGTAGAACGTCTCGCACGCTTAAAGGCTGAATCGGCTGTGGCTATGGGCTATACCGACCGCCCTGTTTTAGGTAGCGATACGGTGGTGGTATACGACCACCAAGCTTTAGGTAAACCTAAAGACTATGACGATTTTGTCGCTACTATGAACAAACTCAGTGGCCGCACGCATCAAGTGATGACAGCAGTCGCTTTGGCTAACGAGACTAAAACCAGCTCCTTAGTCGTCACCACTGACGTACAGTTTAAAACCTTGACCGCGTCAGAAATTGAGGCTTATTGGCTCACCGGTGAGCCACTCGATAAAGCCGGCGGCTACGGAATTCAAGGACGCGCTGGTGCCTTTGTCACCCACCTCAGCGGTAGCTATTTCGCCGTGATGGGGTTACCTTTGTATGAAACACAGAAACTAATAGCTGAATTTTAGCCATGAGCTCAGAATTACTTATTAATGTAACGCCCAGTGAAAGCCGTGTAGCACTGATTGAAAACGGCGTATTGCAAGAGGTGCAGGTTGAGCGCATAGGCAACCTAGGCATCGTCGGCAATATTTATTTAGGCAAAGTAAGCCGGGTATTACCGGGTATGCAGGCCGCTTTTGTTGATATTGGCCTAGAGAAGGCAGCGTTTCTACATGCCTCAGACATCGTCAATAGTGCGTCTTTTGAAGAAGGGGTGGACGACCAGCATATCAAAAAGGTGCAGGATATACGTGAATTGGTGCGCCAAGGTCAGCACATTATGGTGCAGGTGGTCAAAGATCCCATCGGCACTAAAGGAGCGCGCTTAACCACGGATATTACGATTCCATCACGTTATTTGGTGTTTATGCCAGATGCCACTCATGTAGGGGTTAGTCAGCGTATAGAAGGCGACGAAGAGCGTCAGCGCCTGAAGGATATTGTTGCCCAGTACAACGACGAAAACGGCGGCTTTATAGTTCGTACTGCAGCGGAAGGAGCCAGCGAGCATGAACTTAAACATGATGCAGAATTTCTTAAGAAACTGTGGTTGAAAATTGTCGACAGGCGGAAGAAAACCCGCAAAGAAAACATCCTCCACGAGGATTTAAAGCTTGCTTTTCGTACTTTGCGTGATTACGTAGGCGAAGACATGGAACGCATTCGCGTGGACTCTAAGCTTACCTACCAAGAGCTGACAACCTTTACAGAAGAGTTCGTACCACACCTTGCGAAGGTATTAGAATATTACCCGGGCGAGCGCCCTATTTTTGATTTATTCGATGTAGAGAACGAAATACAAAAAGCACTGCATCGTAAAGTAGAGCTCAAATCCGGCGGTTATTTGATCATCGATCAAACCGAGGCCATGACCACGGTGGATGTTAATACCGGTGCCTTTGTTGGCCACCGTAATCTAGAAGAGACAATTTTTAATACCAATATTGAAGCCACCAGTGCCATCGCCCGGCAACTAAGACTGCGTAATTTAGGCGGTATTATCATTATCGACTTTATCGATATGGTGTCTGAAGAACATAAACGCCGAGTATTGCACTCTTTGGAACAAGCGTTGTCCAAAGACAGAGCGAAAGCGAATATTAACAGCCTTTCTGCACTCGGGCTTGTGGAAATGACGCGCAAGCGTACCCGGGAGAGCTTAGAGCATATTCTCTGTGGGGTGTGTCCGTCTTGTGCAGGTCGTGGTTCGTTGAAAACGGTTGAGACCGTGTGTTACGAGATTCTGCGAGAGATTGTTCGAGTTAATCGAGCCTATGATGCAGATAAATTTATGGTGTATGCTTCTGCAGCGGTTAGCGAAGCGCTAATTAATGATGAATATCATAACCTTGCAGAGCTAGAGCTCTTTATTGGTAAACAGGTCATGATTCAAACAGAAAACCTATATAGCCAAGAGCAGTTCGATGTGGTGATGATGTAGTGAACGCCAAGTCGGTTTGCTTTTTTTGTTTGCGGAAAATTTGGCAAATCAGCGCAGTTACCCTAGTGTTGCTTGCTGTGCTGGTGTCGCTGGTCAAATACAGCTTACCTTATGCCAATGATTATCGTGCTGAGGTCGAGCAGTTCCTCGGTGAGCAGTTAAATGCCGATATCTCCATTGGCTCATTAAGTGCAAGCTGGCAGGGTAATGGCCCAGCGCTTGTCATAAACCAAGTAGGGTTCGCCGACAATGCTAAGGCCCCTATTAGCGTCAGCATTGAACAAACCCGGTTGCATATTAATTTATGGCAATCATTACTGGATAGACAGCTGCACTCCAATTACTTTGTACTGCAAGGGTTTGACGCTGAAATCGATGCTCGCGCCCTACTTAGCAGTGAGTCAAAAACCAGCAGTTCGCAGCAGCAAGCCTTAATCGAAAGCCTGTTTTTGGGTGACCAAGGGCATTTTGCTATCGAAGACAGCGAACTTAACATCATTAGCCTCGATAACCGCCATCACCGTATTTTTTTAGAAAACTTGGTGTGGCAAAACCGTGCTAAAGATCATTTTGCCGAAGGTCAGGTGAGCCTCCCGGGCATTGAGCAAAACACTCTTGAAGCTCGCCTTAAACTCTCCGGCGCGCGCTTAAATAATATTTATGGCGATTTATATCTGCAGGCACAGAGTTTGAACATCTCTGGTTGGTTACAAGAGTTTGTTCGCCCGGAATTAACCCAATTACAATCCAACCTCAATTTTGAATCTTGGCTGCACTTTGCTGAAGGTCGCCTAACCGATGTGCAATTGGCGATGCAACCGAGCCAACTCAATTGGCAATACCAGCAACAACCTCAATACCTCGAGTTGCAACAGGGTATGGTGCGTATTCATCCTCAAGCAAAAGGCTGGCGAGTGCGTACATCTGGGCTGCAGTTTAGCGATGAACAATACCAGTGGGCACCGATTATTTTTGATGCACTCATCAGCGAACAGCAACAAGTGTGGGTGCAAGACTTAGATATTTCCATGTTCTCCACCTTTGCACGGTTAGGAAAATCGCAGTTATTACAAGAGTTGCTGACGGTGCAACCGCAAGGGTTTATCAACGAGGGCTATTTTCACTGGCAAGGCGATAAGCAATGGCGAGTATGGTTTGAAGCCGAACACTTAGGGTGGTCGGGGTTTCATGGTATTCCTGGTGCGCAAGACCTCAGTGCCAGCGCGCATATTAACAACCGTAAAGGTTTACTTAGTATTGCTGGTAGCGACAACCACCTATTGACCGGCAAGACGTTTAGCGAGCCGCTCGCTTATCAACAACTTGCCGCAGAAGTCGCATTCTTTAATGATGGCGAGCATTGGTCCATCGAAAGTGATGAAGTTACTTTAAGCAATGATGATTTAGACTTAGTTGCCGAATTTGCGCTGACTCTGGATTCGCAGCCAGATATGAACCTATACGCAGAAATCAGCGGCGGCAGTGCAGCCAATGCCGGGCGTTACTTCCCTGAACCTTATATGCATAAAAACCTGATTGACTACCTCAATGGGGCAATAAAAAGTGGCGATATGCATTTTGCTCAGGTGTTGTTACAGGGACCGCTCGATCAGTTTCCCTTTACCGAACAGCAGGGGCGGTTCGCGGTCAATGCCCAAATAGAAGATACCGAGTTCGCTTTTGCCCCTGACTGGCCGACGATAAAAAATGCCGCTGTTGACTTAGCATTTAACAATCAGCGCATGGATATTTATAGCCGCAGTGGCGAGTTACTCAATTTAGCGCTGGGTGACAGTGTCCATGTGTATTTGCAGGACTTGCTCAATGCTGACACTTTAGCCATTGATATTACAGCTAATATTGAAGCGCCTAAGCTACAGCCTTTTTTTGCGCAAACACCATTAGCTGAGCCGCTTGCCACCGTCTTTGATGTGATACAGGCACAAGACCGCCTAGATGGCGAGCTGCAGCTGCTTATCGACCTCAAAGACAGTGGAGTGCGTGCTTCAGGCGAGGTGTTATTCGCTGGCAATGCCGTTCACCTAGCGCAGCCCGGCATCGACTTAAGTGAACTGCGGGGCAGGTTGTCGTTTGTAAACGATCGTATTGAGATAAATGAAGCCCAGGCCTATTGGCAAGGGATGCCGCTCACTGTGAGCTTACTAGGTGAAAGCCAAGGCGAAAACTATCACGCTGACGTTAACATTGGTTTGCAAGCTGATGTGGCGCAGTTACAAAAGCGGCTGAATGGCTTGTTAGATGCGCAGTTGAGTGGTACCACTGCGCTCAATGCGCAGTTGGCTCTAAACTTTGATAACCAAGGGTTTAGTTACGAGGCGCATGTGCAAAGTGATATGCTCGGGGTAACCAGTACTCTGCCGACGCCGTATAACAAAGCCGCAGACGATGCGTGGCCGCTTAATGCCTTAATTCAGGGGGATGACATTTCTAACCTGATCATGGTCGAGTTGGACGAGCAATTATACTTTAACGGCATTCTCAACAACGGCGAGCAGCAAATGAGTAATGCTCACCTTATTGTCGGCAAGCAAAATTTAGGGCTTAACAAGCAAGGGTTTGAGGTGAGCGTTAATCTCCCAGAAGCCGATATCCTCGCTTGGCAGCCTGTACTTAAAAACATTATTGATGTGGCTGCACGCAGCAGTGGCGAGCCTTCGGTAATGCCACCGTTAACCAAGGTGGTGGGGCAAGTACGCACAGCTTATGTTGATGTGGTGCCCTTTAATGAGCTGGAATTTACGTTAATTAATCAACCCGCAGCAATGGATTTAAAATTGCTAGCCAAAGAGCTGCGAGCCCGAGTAGACATTCCCACCGGTAGCCAAGCACAGCGCCGCGATATTCGCGCCCATGCTGACTATCTACGCGTGAACATCCCCACTAATGATAGTGGCGGTGATGACGTTACACACAGCAGCGAAACGGATTTAAATTGGTTAACGCAGCTACCGAGTGTAGCGTTTACCTGCAGTGATTGTCGCATTAACCATTATCAACTTGATCAGGTCGAGCTTCATTTTGCGGGTGCTGGCGAGCAACTGACTATTAGTGAGTTGGTGGTCGATAAACGCGAACATGTGCTGCGTGCCGATGGCTATTGGCGTGATGGGCAAACCCATGTCAAAGGCCAATTTAATAGTGATGATATTGGTTCGCTGTTTGATGAGTTTGACATCACTTCAACGGTTCAAGACTCTGAAGCAAATATGGATTTTGCGCTGCATTGGCAGGCAGCCCCTTACGATATTGATATCGCCAGCTTGGGCGGTGAAATTAGTTGGCAACTCGGTGAGGGGCACCTAAGTGAAATTAGCGATGGCGGAGCGCGGGTCTTCTCGTTACTGAGCCTGGACTCTCTGGTGCGCAAGCTCAAGTTGGATTTTCGCGATGTGTTTGCGAAAGGCTTTTTCTACAACAGTATGCAAGGCAGTATGCAGTTGGCCCAAGGGATTGCTTACACTAAAGATACGAAAATGGATGGCGTGCCTGCTGATCTTACTATCAAGGGTTATGCCGATTTAAATACGCAAACGATTAACTATGATTTAGCCGTGGCACCACAGGTTACTTCTAGCTTACCCGTGATTGTTGCTTGGATGGTCAACCCAGTAACAGGGTTAGCTGCACTGGCCTTGGATAAAGTCATCCACTCAGCGCGAGTTATTTCTGAGATTAAATTTAAGGTCAGTGGGGCAATGGATAACCCTGAGGTGGTTGAACTCGATCGTAGCAGCCGAGAAGTCACCTTGCCGCAAGCTGCGCAAAATCAACCACCGGCATCGCAACCCGAACAACCACTGGAGAAACCTTTACTATGATGTTGTATGCGTTACAGTTTTGCGCCCAGCAAGACAGTGAGTATAACTTTCAGCGTGTGCAGCAATTTTTATCTCAGTTACAGCCACAGCGGCCTTGCTTAGTGTGTTTGCCGGAAAGCTGGCTATGCTTTGCAAAAAGCAGTGAGCAGGTATTGGCTGTGGCCGAAAAACACTTATATTGGCGCCAGCGTTTAGCTGCGCTGTGCACGCGTTACGGTATATGGCTTGCGGCAGGGACTCTGCCGGTCGCCACCTCAGAAGGGCGTTACCTCGCGGCATCTTTTGTTTTTGATGACCAAGGTCAAGAGCGAGCGCAATACAATAAAATTCACCTGTTTGATGTGACCGTAGCGGATGGCACAGGCACTTATCACGAGTCCAAACATACCGAAGCCGGTGAGCAGGTGGTGGTACTCGACTCGCCCTTTGGACGGCTGGGGTTAAGTGTGTGTTATGATATGCGCTTTAGCGAACTCTATCGTCAGCAAGTGCAACTGGGGGCTGATATACTGCTTGTTCCTAGTGCTTTTACAGTACCCACCGGTCGAGCGCATTGGTACACCTTGTTGCGTGCACGAGCGATAGAAAGTCAATGTTATGTGGTCGCTGCTGGGCTGTACGGTCGTAATAATAGTGACTGCGCTCATAACAATGGCCGTGAGACCTATGGCCATAGCCTAATTGTTTCGCCATGGGGTGAAGTGCAAGCTGAACTGAGCCAAGGCGAGGGCTGGATAGCCCAACCAGTAAACAGTGAAGAATTAAATCAACGCCGTGAGTCCATGCCCATGCATGCTCACCGCCAAGCGAGAAAAGTAAGTTTATGAGTCAAGTTGAGCACAACCTTCTAACGCAAAGCCGATTGGACCGCGATGATCTCGCCAACGCCTTGCAATACATCCATCAGCATAAGGTGGACTATGCGGACTTATACTTCCAATCGAGCTACAACGAGTCGTGGGTGTTAGAGGACGGTTTAGTCAAAGAAGGGAGCTATAACATCGAGCGCGGCGTCGGTGTGCGCGCGATCAGTGGCGAGAAAACCGGTTTTTCCTATTCTGATGCGATTAATCTCGAAGCGATTAATAATGCCGCGATGGCCGCACGCAGTATCGCTGATGCGGATCAACATGGTCAGGTTAAAATATTCAGTGAGCAAGATGTGAAACGTCAATTTGCGCCGCTGCAACCGATTCAGAGCATGAGTGATGACGATAAGGTGGCGCTTCTGCGTGAAGTTGAAGAGTATATCCGTCAATTGGCGCCTGAAGCTGAGCAGGTGGTAAGCTCGATGTCCGCCGTCTATGAAGAAGTGCTCGTGGCGGCGAGTGATGGTACCTTTGCAACCGATATTCGCCCGCTAGTGAGATTGAACTGCTCAGTGCTGTTGAAAAAGGGTGATCGTCGCGAGCGTGGGGGGGCCGGTGGCGGAGCCAGACTCGATTTTAACTATTTCAAAGAATTAGTCGACGGTAAGCCGCGTTGGATGCACTACGCTGAAGATGCTGTACGTATGGCTAAGGTCAACTTAGAAGCTATTGACGCTCCAGCGGGAACCATGCCTGTGGTGCTGGGTGCGGGTTGGCCTGGGGTGTTGCTGCATGAGGCTGTAGGTCATGGTCTTGAAGGCGACTTTAATCGAAAAGGCGCTTCTGCGTTTAGTGGCAAAATTGGTCAGCAGGTGGCGTCAGAGCTGTGTACTGTGGTTGATGATGGCACCATGGCGAACCGTCGTGGGTCATTAAATATCGATGATGAAGGCACTCCGGGTGGTTACAACGTACTTATTGAGCAGGGTATTCTAAAGGGCTATATGCAAGATAAGCACAACGCTAAATTGATGGGAGTAGAGCCTACTGGAAACGGTCGTCGCGAATCTTATGCACACTTGCCTATGCCACGTATGACTAATACCTATATGCTCGGTGGCGAGCATAGCCAAGAAGAGATCATCGGCTCAGTAGACAAAGGCATTTACGCGCCAAACTTTGGCGGTGGCCAAGTGGATATCACCTCTGGCAAATTTGTGTTCTCAGCCTCGGAAGCCTACTTAATTGAAAATGGCAAAATCACCACGCCTATCAAAGGCGCCACGCTGATTGGTAATGGCCCAGAGGTAATGAAGCAAATATCTATGGTTGGCAATGATCTAGCGCTAGATAAAGGCGTGGGCATTTGCGGTAAGGACGGACAGAGTGTTCCGGTAGGAGTGGGGCAGCCCTCTTTGAAAATCGACCAACTCACCGTCGGTGGTACCGCTTAAACATCCCCAAAAGAAAAACAGCGCAAGAGCGCTGTTTTTTCTAACTTAAAGCTGGTAACCGAAACCCTGCTAAAGCATTAACTCTTTGAGGATTTGAAATAGCTCTTTGTGAGACTTTCCGGGTTTCTCTTGCTTTACCTCTTTGCCTGCTTGGCGAATAATTTGTCGCATGCGCTGGCGGTCAAGCTGTGGATATTGCTCAAGCAGTGGGTTTAAGCGGCTATCACCTTCAGCGATTAGCTCATCTCGAATTTGCTCTATTTGGTTTATCACCACATCTTTTTGATTGTTCTTATTGGTGATAATGGCCATAGCTTGATGAATGTCTTCGACATTATCGGTGCCGCGCAAGGTTTTGGCGATGTAATTGAGATGGCGACGATAGGCGTCTTTTTTCTCTTTCAGGCGGTCGGCTAAGTTCATCGCCTCCACAAGCTCGTTACTCAATGGTAGTTTTTCACGTGCTTTTTTTGAGAGGTTGGCGATTTCTACACCCAGCTCATGAAACTCCATGGCATCGCGTTTTAGCTCGCTTTTGGAAACGTAAATAATCTCTTCTTCAGGTTGTTTGCTCTTAGCCATAACATGCTCGATTAATGCTCTTTGCAGCCATTATATCACTAAAATGCGCAGATGCTTTGTGGTACGCTTAGATCAATATTCACCAACTGTGAAAGCCATTATGCAAGAAAATGAATCGGCAGCGATTTATAGCCAAATCGATGAAGTCAAAGAGGCCGTAAGCGAGGTGCTTGCTCAAGCTAAGAAGCTCGGTGCAACGGCTGCGGAAGCCGCTATGTCACGTACTTCTGGACTCTCTGTAGGCACTCGTCTCGGTGAGGTAGAAACCATCGAGTTTAACCAAGACGGTGGTTTGGGTGTGAGCATTTATGTAGGTAATAAAAAAGGCTCAGCATCAACCACAGACTTAAGCCCCAGTGCGCTGCGTTCGGTGGTGGAAAAAGCCATTGAAATCGCCAAGTACACTTCAGAAGACCCATGTAATGGCCTTGCTGATGCTGAGTTATTAGAGCAAAGCCCGCCGGATTTAGACTTGTACCACCCGTGGCAGGTGACCCCAGAGCAGGGCATTGAAATTTGCCAAGAGGCAGAGCAGGCGGCGTTGAACCTTGATGAACGCATCGTCAACTCTGATGGTGCCAGCTTTAGTAGCCACCAAGGGCTGCGTGTGTACGGTAACAGTCACGGTATGTTGGCAGGCTACCCCCGCACTCGCCATAGCATCAGCACTATGGTCATTGGCCAACAAGGTGAGCAGATGCAGCGCGATGCTGCCTATACCGTATCGCGTGAGCAAGCAGGCTTAAAAGCGGCGAAAGACGTCGGCCTGGAAGCGGCGCAAGAAACGCTTGCACGGCTTAATAGCCAAAAACTAGGAACCATGAAGGTGCCGGTGATCTTTCGCGCCGATGTGGCTAATTCCCTGTTTGGGCATTTAGTGTCGGCCATTGGCGGCGGTGCGCTTTATCGTAAGTCGAGCTTCTTGCTCGATAGCCTTAATACCCAAGTTTTCAGTGATATTGTTAATATCAGTGAGCGTCCGCATCTAGCCAAAGGTTTTGCTTCTTCACCCTTTGATGCAGAGGGCGTTAAAACGCAAGATTGTGAGATTATTCACGGTGGCGAACTGCAGACCTATTTATTAGCCAGTTATGCCGCTCGCAAAATGGGTATGACCGCCACAGGCCACGCCGGCGGTATTCATAACTGGTTGGTACAGCAAACCCATGATGATTTGCACGCTTTGCTTAAACAAATGGGTAAAGGGCTGCTAGTGACCGAGTTGATGGGGCAAGGCGTCAATACTGTCACCGGCGATTACTCGCGCGGGGCGGCCGGATTTTGGGTTGAAAATGGTGAGATCCAATACCCAGTCAGTGAGATTACCATTGCTGGCAACCTTAGCTCGATGTTTAAAGGCGTTGCTGGCATTGGCGGTGATGTCGACCCTCGCGGCGGGGTGTTAACCGGTTCGGTGTTAATTGAACAAATGCAAGTTGCGGGGCAGTAGCTCAAGTAACACGATAAAGCCTAGAGCCCCTCTCTAGGCTTTTTTAAATAAATTCTAAAAAGTGCTTTACCTCAACTTAAGTTGAGGAAATACCTTAGTCCCTGAAATAATAAATCATCTTCGGGAGAACGTTATGTATTTAGAGCATGTAAACCTAGTCGTGAATGACATCAACCAAGCCCTCAACTTTTATCGTGCCGCTTTTCCACATTGGCGGGTGCGAAGTCAAGGCGAGGGGTTATGGTCGGGGAAGCCGCGTACTTGGGTGCATTTTGGCGATGATTACCACTACCTTGCTTTTAGTGACAATGGCATTGGTGACAACCGTGATCTCAGCGGCCATCAAGTTGGTTTAGCACACTTTGCTTATGTCACAGAAGATCTTGATGGCGTCATTCAACGACTCCAAGACGCGGGCTTCGAAGTTGATAAAGTGGGCCCTGAAAATCCTTATCGTCGTAACGTGTATTTTAAAGACCCAGCAGGTTTTGAAGTGGAGTTTGTTGAATACGGATCGGATATTCCAGCACAGAGAAATAACGACCTATAGACTTAAATGCTGCTAAAAGTTGCAAAATAAACACTAAATGAACGTAAATCTCTTGATTGTTCGCTTTTCGGAAATTTTTTCACTGAGGTGTGTAACTTAGGTAAGGTTGTACCTAAATGCTTGCTGAACAAACGCCTTATATTATTGATTTTACTTATAAAATAAAGTTGGCAAGGGATTCGCAACACTTAAAGCGTCACAAGCAATAGTAAGGAGACGACATTATGAAAACGTTCACTAAGACAATCGTAGCTGCAGCTGTACTTGGTTCTACTGCCTTCACTGCCCAAGCAAATGATTGGCAGAACGAGAGTAAAGATGCATGGATTGATGGTAAAGCTGAAACTGTGCTGCTACTGAATGGCAACCTGAACAACTTTGACATCAACACTGATGTGAAAAATGGCAAGGTTATGCTCACAGGTAAAGTAGACAGCGAGGTCGATAAAGAGTTGGCCGAAGAGCTGGTAGTTAGCCTAGATGGTGTAAACGATGTAGAAAACCAGCTAACGGTTATGAACAACGAAGAAGGTATGAGCCACAATGATGATGCAGGGGATACTGGCAGCGATTTAACCGACGCTAAGATCTCGACGGTAATCACTACTCGTCTACTGTTTGATTCAGAAGTCGCTGGCACTGACATTGATGTTGATACCGACCAAGGTGTCGTTACGCTTAAAGGCAATGTTGATAGCGAAGCCGAGCGTGACCTTGCGATTAAAATCGCTGAAAACACAGAAGATGTTCGTGAAGTAAACGATGAACTGCGAGTAATGGCTGAATAATTAGTTGTAAGTTCTCGGTAGAAGGCCCAGCGTTGCTGGGCTTTCCTTTATCTACAAGCAGGTGTAACTAGCGGAGCAATCATGGACATTATTAGAATCATTTTCTCAATTCTTATTCCCCCACTAGGTGTATTTTTGCAGGTGGGCTTAGGAATGCACTTTTGGCTTAATATTTTACTAACCCTATTGGGCTACTTCCCTGGCCTTATTCACGCTATCTACATTATTGGGCGGCGTTAAATAAGGAACCAAGTCGCGGTTCCAAGGAATGCGAAGATACCTACGATGTCGGTAACTGTGGTCAGCACTACATTACCGGCGAGCGCCGGGTCGATATTCATTCTTTTCAGAATTAGGGGAATAACCGCACCAGCAATACCCGCAGCGAGGAGATTCATAAACATCGCAAAGGCGATCACTAAACCGATTGTTAAATCCCATTTCCAAAGCGCGATGGCGCTACCGATAAGCAAAGCCCACAGCACCCCATTCAAGGCCCCGATGGCCAGCTCTTTGGTCAGTATAAATTTCTGGTTGGTGGCGTTAATATGGCCAAGTGCGAGGCCTCGAATAACCAAGGTCAGCGTTTGTGAGCCGGCCACGCCCCCCATTGACGGCACAATACCATTGAGCACGGCTAAAAATGGCAAGATACCTAAGGTGGTTTCGAAAAAGCTCGCCACAAATGCGGCCAGCATAGCGGTCAATAAATTCACTCCAAGCCAAACGGAGCGCCGCTGAGTACTTTTAAATACCGGTGCAAAGGTATCTTCTTCATCATCTAGACCGGCTAAGCTCAGTAAACTGTGTTCAGCGTCTTCACGGATAACATCGACGATATCATCAATGGTAATACGCCCAAGTAAGTGCGCTTGATCGTCGACCACAGGGGCCGAAATCCAGTTGTGACGCTCGAACAGCTGTGCCACTTCAGACTCATCCATGGTGATTGGAATAGATTCACACTCTTCATCCATGATATCGCGCACGATGGCATCTGGCATGGTGGTTAGCAAAGAGCTCAATGGCATTGAGCCTAAAAAGCAGTTATTTTTATCGACTACGTAGAGCTCATCGGTGCCTTCAGGTAACTCGCCTTTGAGGCGTAAGTAGCGCAGCACCACATCAACAGAGACATCGGGACGGATAGTCACTGTATCGGTATTCATCAGCGCCCCAGCTGAGCGCTCCTGGTAAGACAGAGCCGTAGTTGCACGGTCTCTATCTTGGATATCCATCGCCTCAATAACGTCTTTATAAACGGGCTCTGGTAAGCTTCGTAATACTTCCCCTAAGTCATCATCGTCCATGTCCTCTGTCGCTGCGGCGATATGCTCAGGCTCCATGCGTGAGATAATGCTCAGGCGTACATCTTCAGAGAGCTCTTCAAGTACATCACCTTGGACATCAGGGTCGACGAGCGCCCATAGTTTAGAACGTGTCTTATGGGGCGATGATTCTAATAATAATGCGGTATCACAGGGCGCAGTTTTGGCGAGAAGCCTGCGTACATGAACAAACTGGCCGCTATTAAGAGCTTCGGTGACTTCTTGAAGTTGTTGCAGCGGGTAATCTTGTTCATAGGCTTCTGGCATAGGCATCCCTTAAATACAAAAAATGGGGTGGGAAATAGCGTGCAAGCAAGCGCTTACAAGCCGTTGATTAGTTTAACCTAACTAAATCAATGATAGCAAAAGTAAATGCTTAAGGGTTATTCTTGTTCGTGGAACTTTTCTGCAATGAGCGCCCCGATAGCTGCCAACGCGGCGTCGGCATCAGGGCCTTCACACCGCACGCGCACTTCCTTACCTTTGCCGCTCTCAAGGAGCAGTAAAGCCAAGACACTGTCGGCCTGTGCGCTCTTATCGCCTTGATATAGCATTATTTCGGCATCAAAATTCATCGCCAGTTGCGCCAATTGTGAGGCTGCACGAGCATGTAGGCCTAACTTGTTTTGAATAATAAAAGTACCTTCAACCATCACTATTTTTCCTGCTCTCGATGGCGAATTTTCACGTTCGGATAAGTATCTAAAAAGCGCTCTCCCAAAGTTTGGGCAAGGTACACTGAGCGGTGTTGACCCCCAGTGCAGCCAATAGCAATGGTTAAATAACTACGGTTATTACGCTCTAGGTGGGGTAACCAAGTTTGAACAAAAGTTTGGATCTGCCAAGTGAACTTTTGCACGATTGAGTGACTGGCTAGATAATCTTGAACGGGTTGGTCTAACCCTGTGAGCGCCTTTAGTTCAGGTTCCCAATGGGGATTGGGGAGAAACCGCACATCAAACACATAATCAGCATTTTTTGGAATGCCATGTTTAAACCCAAAAGACTCAAAAGTGATCAGTAATTGCTTGTCTTTTTTACCCAGCACTTTTTCACGGATCATCTCCGCCAACTGGTGAACACTGAGCTCAGTTGTATCAATAATAAAGTCGGCGTGGGAGATGAGTACATCAAGAAGCTGCTTCTCTTCACGAATAGCGACATCCAACGTCATATTTTGCATGGATAAGGGGTGTAGTCGACGAGTTTCAGAGAAACGCTTAATCAACGTTTGTTCGTCACTATCAAGGTAAAACAGCGAAGGCTTAGCAAACTCAGGCAGGTAAGCGAGAATGTCGTTAAATTCATGCTGTTCTTTGGGCAAATTGCGCACGTCGATACTGACGGCAATTTTGTCATAATTTGCTGAAACACTGCGCACCAAGGAGGGGAGTAAAATAACTGGGATGTTATCTACGCAATAGTACCCAAGGTCTTCGAGCACCCGTAACGCGACTGATTTTCCAGAACCCGAGCGACCACTGACAATGATAAGTTCCATCCGACAACTCCTTGTTTTACCCCAAGACGCACATTTAAACCACACCATGAACCAATACGGCGCGCATTAGTCGGCGATCAATTGATAAAGCTCTTGATCGCTGCTGGCTGAGCGCAGTTGTTTACACAGTTGTTTGTCTTTTAGTTTATCAGCAATTGTCGCTAAGGTCTTCAGGTGTTGTTCAGTCTCATTAGCCGGCACTAAAAGTGCGACAAAGATATCCACTGGACGGTTATCAATGGCATCAAAGTTAATGGCTTCGCGATTGGTTACAACAATGGCAATCGTACTGTCGATACCATCGAGACGGCCATGTGGAATAGCAACGCCTTTGCCGATGCCAGTACTGCCCAGCTTTTCGCGGGTTAGCAAAGCATCAAGTACCGATTGCTCGCTGAGGTGAGGACTGTGCTGATGAGCCACCTGAGAGAGGTACTCCAGCATTCTTTTTTTGCTATTAAAAAGGACCGCAGCTTTGCTGCAGTCCTTGGTAAAGAGTGAATCTAGGTTCATGTTAGTGACGAGATAATTTCTCTTTATGTTTAATCACTTGACGGTCGAGCTTATCAATTAAGCCGTCGATCGCCGCATACATATCCTGGTGCTCTGCGGTTGCGAACAGTTCACCACCGTTAACGTGAAGAGTAGCTTCTGCTTTTTGTGTTAGTTTTTCAATATCAAGAATGACATGCACATTATTTATATGGTCAAAGTGACGCTCTAATTTTGCAAATTTGCTATTCACATAGTTGCGAAGAGAATCAGTGATTTCTACGTGACGACCGGTAAGATTTAATTGCATAAGCATTTTCCTTCTTGTCTAACGTCTATATCAAACTTTTACGCTGATTTGACGGTGGAATGGCTAGCGATTCACGATATTTAGCAATCGTGCGCCGAGCCACTTTAATTCCTTGCTCGGCTAGTACGTCGGCAATCTTGCTATCACTCAACGGTTTAGCAGGATTCTCCGCAGCTACTAGCTTTTTGATCAATGCTCGAATCGCTGTAGACGAGCATTCACCTCCGTTTTCGGTTGTAACATGGCTGGAGAAAAAGTACTTCAGCTCAAAAATACCCCGTGGTGTATGCATATACTTTTGGGTGGTCACACGGGAAATCGTTGACTCATGCATTTCCACCATTTCGGCAACGTCATTAAGCACCATTGGCTTCATTGCCTCTTCACCATGTTCAAAGAATGCCTGTTGTTGTTGAACAATGCAATTAGTTACTTTAAGTAGCGTATCATTGCGTTGTTCCAAGCTCTTTATAAACCATTTCGCTTCTTGTAAATGCGAGCGAATAAATTGACTATCACTTTGCGACTTACAGCTTCGCGACATTGATGCATAGTGATCGTTAACGCGGATCTTAGGCATACTATCTGGGTTTAATTCAACCACCCAGCGGCCTTTAACTTTCTTCACCGATACGTCTGGAATCACATACTCTGACTGCTCTCGCACAATCGTGGCTGCAGGAGTCGGATTTAAACTGTGTATCAGTGTCATCACCTCTTTTAACTGCGCTTCTTTAAGCTTAGTCTTTTTCATCAAGGTGCGATAGTCACGACTACCAAGCAAATCAATATAGTTACAAACTACCTCTTTGGTCTCTTCAAGCCAAGGGGTTTGTGGGTCAAATTGCTTGAGCTGGATCAACAAGCACTCTTGTAAAGAACGCGCACCAATTCCTACTGGATCAAAGAGTTGGATACGCTTAAGAACGGCTTCAATTTCATCGAGCTCGATACCATCGTCTTGTTCATCATGATTCAAGCTTTCCAGCAGATCTTCACAGCTGACCGTTAAAATGCCGTTGTCATTGATGGCTTCAATGATAGCTGTGGCGATGGCCTCGTCGGTGGCACTAAAAGGTGTTAATTGCAGCTGCCACATTAAATAATCATGTAACGACTCGGTGGTTTCGCCTTGGTAGATAGACTCATCTTCTGGCATAGGCCCAGAGGAGGCAACGGGAGCCGCACTAATATACTCATCCCAAGACACATCCATGGGCAAGTCTTCACTGATGGACTCGTTGTTCATGGCATCAGCACTTTCAACTTCATCCTTACTGGCGCTGGCCGTCTCGGCGGTATCGTTATTTTGGTTGTCGGACGTCGACTCTTTTTGCTCTTGGTTGTCGTTATTGTCGGCGTAATTGTCTTCTTCAACTTCAAGTAATGGGTTGGCGTCCAACGCCTCTTGAATTTCTTGTTGGAGATCCAAAGTACTGAGCTGCAACAGGCGAATCGCTTGCTGCAATTGTGGGGTCATTGTTAATTGCTGGCCTAGGCGCAGCTGTAATGATTGCCTCATGTATCTCTAACAATCCTTTAATCGTTATAATCTAAACTGCTCACCCAAATAGACGTCGCGAACCGTTTGATCGGCAAGAACTTGCTCTGGAGTGCCAGAAGCAATGAGCTCGCCATGGGAAACAATGTATGCGGTTTCACATACGTCTAGGGTCTCTCGCACATTGTGGTCGGTGATTAATACACCAATACCACGATTGCGCAGATGCTCTATGATTTTCTTTATATCTAACACTGAAATAGGGTCGACACCAGCAAAAGGTTCATCCAACAAGATAAACTTTGGGTTTGCCGCTAATGCTCGCGCTATTTCTACCCGGCGACGTTCGCCACCAGATAACGCCATTCCTTGTGAGTCTCGAATGTGCTGTATATTAAACTCATCAAGCAGGCCCTCAAGCTCGCTTTCACGCTCTGCTTTGCTTAAGCCCTTGCGGGTTTCTAGGATGGCCATCAAATTTTGAAAAACTGTCAGCTTTCGAAAAATAGATGATTCCTGCGGTAAATAACCAATACCTAAGCGCGCACGAGAGTGCATCGGCATTAAGGTGATATCCTCATCATCAATACTGATGGTGCCTTTATCACTGGGTACTAAGCCAACTATCATGTAAAAAGTAGTTGTCTTACCGGCTCCATTAGGGCCGAGCAAGCCGACGATACTACCTGCTTGCACCTCTAAGCCCACACTTTTGACGACCTCCCGGCCTTTATAGCTTTTCGCTAATTTTTGTGCTTTAAGAGTCGCCATTATTGCTCTTTCTCCGGCGTATCGTCACTTTGTGGTGTTAATGTTGTGCGCACTCGTGTGCTGGAGTTTTCATCTTTTTCGGCGGTGATCAGCTGTTTGGCAATATCATAGCTTATGGTTTCGGCAACGATATGCTGGTCGGCCATGGCAATCTTAGCATCACCTTGAATTTTAAGGGTCTCAGAGGCGACGTCATAACGAATTTCCAGCGCCTGTGCAGAAATCTCGGTGCCATCTTCCATCACTTCGGTGTACACAGCTGGTGAGCCGGTGGCTACGAGCAATTGCTTGTTATCACCCAATTCTGGACGACGGTGAGCCTCAAGGCGGTCAGCTTTTATTTCCCGTTTGCCGTGAACAATATGCACGTTCTTATCAAAAATAGTGATATTTTCTTTGATCAGTGCTTGTTGTTTGTCGGCATCAATTAACACTTCCTTGGCGGTAATTTGCTCAGCAGTAGCGCTGGCAGAGCATAAGCCAATTGCGATGGATGTAATTAATGCACTGATTTTATTGGTCATAATATATTGTTCGCGTATGTTCTGTTAATTCAACTATCTCTGTATTGAGGTCTGCTTTCAAGCCTTGCCCGGTGATCTTCATATTCGGGCCACTTAATACTACAGCTTGCTCGGACTCCATGCGCTGGCTATCTATATCAACTTGAATGGCCTCAGCGCTGACCTTCTCAATCATCGCCCCTTCTTTTAAGTTGGTGGCGGTGACGTTATTTTCCAAGATCAAAATGTTGTTGTTGTATAAAGTCGCTTCATCGGCGTTTACCTGCCAATTTTCTGTTTCACCATATAAGGTAAATACCGGCTTGGTGAAATGCGTAAACCCGAGCTCTTGATACAGCTCCATTTCCTCAGCATAAACGGTGTGGCTTAACTCACCCTGATCGTTATAACTAGTCTGACTTAGCCCAGTTGCGATATAGTCGGGTGTGGCAATATGGTCTTGCTGAGCGACACCATCATCTGTCGACTTCATAAAATAAGGGTACCAAAGCCACGCCATCGCGACGATAAATAGCAGTGATATGAGCGCTCTCGCTGCGTTCATGTGCTACTTCCCTGTGTTCCCAGGCTGTGTCCTTGGGCCAGCATCAGCAAATCTGTGAGCTCACGCACAGCACCAAAACCCCCT
This sequence comes from Pseudoalteromonas sp. CNC9-20, assembly GCF_022347875.1. Lineage (NCBI taxonomy): Bacteria > Pseudomonadati > Pseudomonadota > Gammaproteobacteria > Alteromonadales > Pseudoalteromonadaceae > Pseudoalteromonas > Pseudoalteromonas sp. CNC9-20. Next base: position 121,290 of record NZ_JAKRFS010000004.1, read on the forward strand.
GGTAGCAAGGTACTGTAATGGGCTATTCGCTTAACCAGTGGGTGAGCGTCGTTAACCGCTACGGCGAACCCGACTTGCTCCATCACCGGTAAATCAGGGCCATCATCACCAATGTAGGCTATTTGCTCATCGCTTAGGTTTAATGTGCGTTTTAACTGTGCATAGGCTTCGAGCTTATTCTCTTTACCTTGATAAATGTGGGGGACACCCAAGCTTTGCATTCGCGTTTTTACTATCTGTGATTGTCGCCCGGTGATAACAGCAACTTCAACACCCGCATTGAGCAACGCTTTAATGCCGAACCCGTCTTTGGTATTAAAGGCCTTTAATTCCTCGCCTTGATTGCCTAAATAAATACGGCCATCTGAAAACACGCCATCAATGTCGCAAATTAACAATCGAGTGCGCTGTGCACGTTGCCATGCGTCTTCGTCTATGGCTTGGTATAATTCTGAAAACAACACTAAATCACCCCCGCGCGCAATAAGTCTTGCGTATTCAGCGCGCCAATGGGACGTTGCTCGTGATCGGTCACAATGAGTCCATTAATGCGTTTTTGCTCCATAATTTTCAGTGCTTCCGCCGCCAGCATATGAGCATCGGCTGTGGTGCAGTTTGGAGTCATTACCTCAATCAGCGCGGTGTTGTGAATATCCACTCGCTGCTCCAATACACGGCGTAAATCGCCATCGGTAAATAACCCTACCAGTCGCTCATTATCATCGACAACAGCGGTCATTCCTAAGCCTTTGCTTGAGATTTCTAACAAGGCTTCTTTAATGCTTTGTGATTGGTGACTGCGTGGCACGTCATCGCCGCTATGCATAACATCATTCAAGGTCAGTAATAAACGTTTACCTAAGCTACCGCCGGGGTGGGAGAGGGCAAAGTCATCGGCGGTAAAGCCTTTGGCTTCTAATAAAGCAACAGCGAGTGCATCGCCCATTGCCAAGGTTGCGGTAGTGCTTGCGGTGGGGGCTAAACCCAGTGGGCAAGCTTCTTGCGATACTTTAATGCAAATATGGGCATCCGCTAAGGTCGCCATACTTGATTGAGGATTGCCGGTCATGGCAATCATGGGCGCGCCAATACGTTTAATTACTGGAATAATGCTCACAATTTCGTGCGTTTCGCCAGAGTTAGAAATGAGCATAACGATGTCATTTTCAGTGATCATGCCTAAATCACCATGGCTGGCCTCACCTGGGTGCACGAAAAAAGCTGGAGTGCCGGTACTTGCTAGGGTCGCGGCAATTTTATTACCAACATGTCCTGATTTACCCATGCCAATAACGATGACTCGGCCGCTACAAGCCATGATCATCTCGCACGCTTGAATAAATTGTGCGTCTAAATACTGATGTAACTCCTGCAAAGCGGTTTGTTCTATTTCTAAAACCCGTTGTGCGGTGGCAATAAAGCTTTGGCTCATACTATTACTCTAGGCTAACTGACTAAAAATATATCCTTGGTAGGCAAAAAATGCGACTAGTAAAAAGCCGCCCTCGATTCTGTTGATACGCCGCGCGCCACGAAAGTTCAAACTCATGGCAATAAGTACCACCGTTGCCGCAATCATAATTAATGCATCACGGTTAGCGGCGGAGGGGTCGATAACCGATGGGTTTAAAATACCGGCGATGGATAGAACAGCGAGAATATTAAATAGATTCGAGCCGACAATGTTGCCCAGTGCTAAGTCGTCTTCATTTTTCAGCACCCCAGCCACACAAGCAGCAAGTTCCGGTAAACTAGTGCCAATGGCAATGATGGTAAGCCCAATGACTAAATCAGAAAGGCCAAAATACTGGGCTATATCCACTGCTGAGTCGACAATAAAATGCGAACTGATGGGTAGCATCGCCATCCCGATAATTAACCAAATCAGTGCGGACTTGGTGCTCACCCCACTGGGTATTTCATCACAGACTTCACTTACCAAGGGATCGTCATCATTACTTTTTTGATTGCGTGAAATAACAATCAAAAAAACGATAAAGGTGACAAAACCGCCCGCCAATAACCACCCCTCGAGCTGAGAAAAATAATTATCGGTAAACATATACCACGCAATCAGTGACACCACGAGCACAATGGGCATTTCGCGCTTTAGTGTAATGGAGGACACTGAAAGTGGGCGTAGCAAAGCAGTAATACCTAACACCAAGAGAATATTGGTAATGTTTGAGCCAACAGCGTTGCCGACAGCGGTATCGGTTTTATCTGCCAGTGCCGCAGAAGCTGATACCATCATCTCTGGTGCCGACGACCCCATTGCGACCACAGTCAAACCGATGATTAGGGCTGGCACCCCTAAGTTGCGTGCCAGCGCAGCTGCGCCATAAACAAAACGATCCGCACTCCATACTAGGGCGACAAAACCAGCGACTAGAATGGCGAAAGAGGTGAGCATGATTAATGAGCCATTGATGTAAGTGAAACCTTGGCGCAGATAGTAACAAACTGGGCTGTGTTTGTGTAAGAAAACCGTGTGTTTAGGTGTTCCACTGAGCAGGAATTTGAACGGGCTTACAAAAATTTACAGAATCTTTTTTCCCTCAGCGTAAAAAAACTTTAAAATACGAGGTCTAATGATAGAAATGAGCGGGAGAGCGACTTGTCGCAACCAATAGTAGAAATCAAGGATGTTACCTTCTCGCGCGGAGAGCGTGTTATCTATCAAAATATGGACTTTACCATTCCGAAAGGGAAGATCACTGCTGTTATGGGCCCAAGTGGTATAGGTAAAACCACTTTGCTCAGGCTGATTGGTGGGCAATTAAAGCCCGATTCGGGCGATATTTTATTTCAAGGCAATAGCATTCCAAGCATGTCACGTTCGGCGCTTTATCAAGCGCGAACAAAAATGAGCATGTTGTTTCAAAGTGGTGCGCTGTTTACCGATATGTCGGTGTATGACAATATCGCCTTTCCTCTTAGAGAGCACACTGAACTCAGTGAGGAGTTAATTCGCTTGGTGGTGTTAATGAAACTACAAGCGGTTGGCTTACGTGGCGCAAAAGATTTAATGCCTGCTGAATTGTCCGGGGGGATGGCACGCCGCGCTGCTTTGGCTCGCGCGATAGCCCTAGACCCTGAGTTTATCATGTATGATGAGCCTTTTGCCGGACAAGACCCTATCTCTATGGGCGTGTTAGTGCGCCTAATTAAATCACTCAACGAAGTGTTGGGGTTGTCTTCTTTGATTGTTACCCACGATGTGCAAGAGGTGTTGAGTATCGCCGACCACGTGATTATTCTCGCCGACAAAGGGGTGATTGGCAGTGGCAGCCCGGCACAAATGCGTGAACATGAATCGCCCTTAGTGCAGCAATTTTTGCAAGGGCTGTCTGATGGGCCAGTGCCTTTTCACTTTGATGCTGAGCCTTATGAACAGGAGTTGTTGTCATGATGCAGTCGCTGCTTAATTTGTGGCAACGCCTTGGACATAAAAGTCTAAGCCGTTTCGCGTCGATGGGGCGCGCTACACAGATGTTGCTGGGTGCCTTAATTAGTGTTCCTGATGTGCGCAAAGGCACGCCCTTATTAATTCGACAGCTGTATATGGTGGGTTTTCAGTCACTGATTATTATTTTGGTGTCAGGGCTGTTTATTGGCATGGTCTTAGCTCTGCAAGGCTATACCGTATTAGTTGATTATGGCGCTGAAGATAGCTTGGGCCCCCTGGTTGCTTTGAGCTTATTACGCGAACTAGGGCCGGTGGTGACGGCGCTGTTATTTGCTGGTCGCGCTGGTAGTGCGTTAACCGCCGAAATTGGTTTAATGAAAGCCACCGAGCAGTTAACGAGTTTAGAAATGATGGCTGTAGACCCGCTGAAGCGCGTCATTTCACCACGCTTTTGGGCCGGCATGATTAGTATGCCGCTGCTTGCGCTGATCTTCTCTGCTATTGCCATCATCGGCGCACATTTAGTGGGCGTAGATTGGCTTGGTGTAGATAGAGGCAGCTTCTGGTCTATTATGCAAGCGCAAGTGTCGTTCGAAAAAGACGTTCTCAACGGCCTGATTAAAAGCTTTGTCTTCGCCTTGTTGGTAACCTGGATAGCCCTATACAAAGGCTATGACTGTATCCCGACCTCTGAGGGGATCAGTAAAGCGACCACAGAAACCGTTGTGCATTCATCATTAGCCGTTCTTGGCTTCGATTTTATTTTGACCGCCGTAATGTTTGGCGGCTAAAGGATTAACACCATGAATTCGAGAAAAATTGAAATTTTAGTCGGCTTCTTTGTCACTCTTGGTGTGGCGGCGCTGGCAATTCTGGCTTTAAAGGTCGCCAATGCAGGATTAGCTGGTAGTAATGGCACTTATTCATTGCAGGCTAAGTTTGAAAATATAGGATCGTTGAAAACACGCGCTCCGATTAAAGTCGGTGGCGTTGTGGTTGGCCGTGTTGAGGGCATCCAAGTGCACCCCAGTGAATTTGTTCCTGTGGTTGAAATGGCCATCGACAACCAATATGAGTGTAAGTTTTCCGATGCCACATCGGTATCGATATTAACCTCGGGCATACTCGGCGAGCAGTATTTGGGTATTTCCCCGGTCATAGCGAGTGACTCGGCACAGCAAAGTTGTTTAGGCAATGAAGTGGCGCAGGCACAAAGCGAGGATGAGCTTTCGATAGATGCCGTATTTGGCGTACAAACGAAAGCGCTCAAGGATGGCGATATGATCACTGACACCAAATCAGCCTTGGTTTTAGAAGAGCTTATCGGCCAGTTTTTATTTAATCAAAGTAGCGAGTAATGATTATGCGTAAGCTGTTCATTGTTTTAACTGCCGTACTCTTGGCCGCCACTTCTAGCTTACAGGCACAAGAGGTGGATTTAAGTGAACCTTATAAAATGGTGCGTCAGGTTGCTGATAACACCTTTAAACGTGTTGAGCGCGATCAACAGAAAATTCAAGCCGATAAAGAATACCTAAAGGTCATTGTCGAAGAAGAGCTGTTGCCCTATATCGACTATAAGTATGCGTCTTATCGTATGCTCGCAAGCTATATTCAAAAGGCGCGCAGTATCGAAGACCCCGAAGAGAAGAAGCAGGCGATAGCCCATATAAAGCGCTTTATTGATGTCTTCAGAAACTACCTGGTAACTACCTATGCTGGGGTGTTTACGCAGTACACGAACCAAAAGGTTGAGTTTGCCGCGCCTCGCGATGTTGGTGATGCGAATGTGGTTGTGGTAAAGACAACCATTAAGGACCCAGGGAAACCAGACATTGATATTGGCTTCAAAGTGCGTAAGGATAACGACAACCAATGGCGTGCTTATGACATGATCGCCGAAGGCATCAGTTTGCTTGATGCCAAGCAAAGCGAAATACACGGTATTTTGCGCCAAGAAGGTATTGAGCACGTGATTGATTTACTAGATAAGAAAAGCCAGTTACCTGTGCAATTTCGAGGTGATGGTGTCGATGAGTAAGCTGTCGCTGCAACAAATAAAGCCACAGCACTTTGCCATTGCCGGTGAGCTAACTCGCTACAGCGTTGCGGATAAACGCTTAAGTGAGCAGCTTGTGCAAGGCCAAGAGCAAGTGGAAATCGATTTGAGCGAAGTGACGCGAGTCGATACTGCAGGCTTAGCGTGGCTTATTCAGGCATCGTCGCAACTGCAACGCCAAGGGCGCCAGTTACAACTAAACCATATACCTGAGCAGTTGCATAAACTTATGCAGTTGGGACAGGTCGAAAGTATTTTTGAGTGAGAGTGATGCAAAGCAGTCAAGTAGAAGCTTTATTAAAACAAGAGCTAGGTCTTGAAGAGATAATCGTAAAAGTAGAAGGGACCCATTACCAAGTAATTGCCGTGGGTGACTGCTTCGATGGGCTCACACCAGTGAAAAAGCAACAGCTTGTTTATAAACCACTGATGGAAAAAATCTCAGACGGCACTATTCATGCGGTTTCTATTCGCGCTTTTACGCCAGAGCAATGGCAACGCGAACGTAAGTTTATCCTTCCGCAGTAATTAGGAATCAGCATGGACCATTTTATTATTCAAGGCGGCACACCGCTCAGCGGTGAGCTCACCATTTCTGGTGCTAAAAATGCAGCATTGCCAATTTTATTCGCAGCGCTGCTGGCTGATTCACAAAGCACGTTTAGCAATGTTCCTAAGCTTCGGGATATCAATACCACCGAAGCGCTGTTGAAAGAATTAGGCGCAGGAGTTCGTTGGCAAGACGAGCAATTACTGATCGATGGTGGTTCTGTCGATAAGGTGCTTGCTCCTTACGACTTAGTAAAACAAATGCGCGCATCGGTGTTGGCCTTAGGCCCCTTGCTTGCACGCTTTGGCCAAGCTCAAGTTTCTCTGCCCGGTGGCTGTGCCATTGGGGCACGACCTGTGGATATTCATATTCAAGGTATGCGCCGTATGGGAGCAACCATTGAGGTTGAAAATGGGTACATTAATGCCCATGTCGAAGGTCGGCTGCAAGGTGCGGAAATCTTTATGGATACCGTCAGTGTGGGCGCAACCGAAAACCTGTTGATGGCGGCAACCTTAGCACAAGGTAAGACGGTACTCGAAAACGCGGCGCGTGAGCCGGAGATTAGCGATTTAGCCAAGTACTTGAATAACATGGGCGCTAAAATCAGCGGAGCAGGGACCAGTCGCATCGAAGTGCAAGGCGTAGAGCGTTTGCAAGGGTGTGAGCATGCGATTTTACCGGATCGTATAGAAACCGGAACATTCCTAGTTGCAGCGGCCATGGCAAAAGGCGATGTGTTATGCAAAAACACAGATTATCATAGCCTTGAGCCAGTTATTGAAAAACTGCGCGAGGCGAATGCACTTGTTGAAGTGACCGACAACAGCATCTACCTAGATATGCGTGGTCGTGAGCTCAAAGCTGTGAATATTAAAACCGCACCTCACCCAGGGTTTCCTACGGATATGCAAGCGCAGTTTACGGCGCTAAATGTGGTTGCTAATGGCAGCGCCACAATTACCGAAACTATTTTTGAAAACCGGTTTATGCATGTACCTGAACTTCAGCGCATGGGAGCCAATATTCGCCTTGAAGGGAATACCGCAATTTGTGGCGACAGTCCTAAATTGACTGGCGCACGGGTTATGGCGACCGATTTGCGGGCCTCTGCAAGTTTGATCTTAACCGGAATCATTGCCAGTGGTGAAACCCGTGTTGACCGCATTTATCATGTTGACCGTGGTTATGAGCATATTGAAGACAAACTCAGCGCGCTTGGTGCCAATATTAAACGTGTGAGTGAGTAGTCTCGCTATTAACTTGGTAATAGAAAAAGGCCGCTGATAGCGGCCTTTTTAGATGGTAATGTGGGTGTGTTCGATTATAACCGGGTTTCTAGTTCAGCGACGGTGACCGTCAAGGTGTGCGGCTCACCATCACGGTAGAGTTCCACCTCAAGTTCAGTCCCCGGTTCGGTATTGGCAATGCGCTCCAGAGTCTGTTGGATATTACTCACCGAATGCCCGCCCATGCTGACGACAATATCGCCTTCTTTGATACCAGCTCGCCACGCCGGCCCGAGTGGATCCATTTTATTAATACGCATACCGGCGATGGCCATATGGTTATTAGTGACTTCCCGACCTTGCTGATCGACAGCGGTTACATCCATGCCCATGTAGCCACGCACAACCCGACCATAGCGAATAAGCTTATCCATAACATCCTTAGCGAGAGAGTAGGGAACAGCAAAGAAGATCCCTTGAATATCGAGGTTCGCTCGGGTTTTAAACTGTGCTGAGGTAATGCCAACCAAGTCGCCATGAGAATTCACTAAGGCACCGCCTGAGTTACCGACATTTATCGCGGCATCCATTTGTAGCAAGCTACTGTGGGAGCTGTCGGTTACTCGTTGCTTTCCGGTGGCACTAATAATCCCCTGAGTAATGGTTTGCCCTAAGTTAAGGGGGTTACCAATAGCCAGCACCACATCGCCAACCTGAGGTTTGAAATCATTATCAACCGGGATAGCTGGTAGATTCTCTCCCGCGACTTTCAATAATGCCAAATCAGTAACGGTATCGAACCCTACTAACTGCACCTCACTAAAACGGCGTCCGTCAGCAAGAATGACCTCGACTAAATCAGCATTATTAATGACATGGTAGTTAGTCAAAATGTAGCCGTCTGGACTCATTAGTACGCCTGAGCCGAGTTCAGATACGGTGTTCTGTCTTTGCATGTAACGTGGCTGAGTCGAGATGCGCTCTGAATACACTGTGACCACTGCGGGCGCGGCGCGACGTACCGCTTTGGCGTAGCTCATATGGGAGCCAGTAAAGCCATCGGCGGAGAGAATGGGGAGCAAAGCATCACGCAAAGACGGAGTGGCGAGCACAATAATAAAGGCGATACCCAGACCACTTAATAGCGGCAGCAAGGCGAACTTAATCTTTTTCAGCACGAGATAATAATTATTATTTATTTATAAGCTTAGGCAATGATGGCACATAAACGACAACAGCGGCAAGGGCGCCGCTGTTGAATGTTGTTAAAGCACAACAGGGGTTACTGTATAGGCGCGAAGAAGGTGCTATTGCCACGGCGTACTACCAGCACAATATTACCTTGAATATCTTTGATTAGATTAGCAAGTTCACGCACGGTTTCTACCCGCTCACGGTTGACCTGAGTAATAATGTCTCCCTCTTCCAAGCCTAGTCGGGCAGCAACGGAACGGGGGTCTACCGAATTGATAATAACCCCTTTGATACCGTTACGTTTGCCGGACTCAAGCTCAGCACCGGCTAAGGCGCGATGAATTTCGGCGGCTTCCTCTGTAACGTTGTCCGCTGCGGCTAAGGTCACGTCTAACTCGATTTCTTCATCATCACGGAAAATACCGATTTCCACTTCCTTGCCCTCACCTAGGGTAGCAATTTTGCCGGCTAATTCAGCAAAGCTCTTAATGTCGTCACCGTTGACGCTGATGATAACATCGCCAGCTTTGATGCCTGCTTTCTCGGCAGCCGAGTCTTCAACGACGCGCTCAACCATTGCACCTTGTTTAACATCGAGATCCAAGGCTTCGGCATAGCCTGCATCTAATGTGCGCCCGGCAACACCCAATGAACCACGGCGCACTTGTCCGTACTCAACAATCTGATCGACTAAGTTTTTCATCATATTAGAGGGGATGGCAAAGCCGATACCAACGTTACCACCGGAAGCACCTAAAATAGCGGTGTTAATACCGATTAGTTCACCTTTGAGGTTAACTAGCGCTCCCCCTGAGTTACCTTGGTTGATAGCCGCATCGGTTTGAATAAAGTCCTCATAGCCTTCGATATTAAGCCCACTACGCCCTAGGGCACTCACGATACCTGAGGTGACCGTGTGGCTTAAACCAAATGGGTTACCGATAGCGACAGAAAAGTCACCAACACGGAGCTTATCAGAGTCAGCGAGCTTGACTTCAGTAAGGTCTTCGCCATCGACTTGTAACAGCGCGATATCTGATTCTTTATCAGCGCCGACGAGCGTCGCTTCGAATTCACGACCATCTTCTAAGGTCACCACCATTTCCTCGGCATCGGCGATAACATGGTTATTCGTCACTACATAACCTTCATCGGCGTCGATGATGACACCGGAGCCTAGGCCACTAAATGGACGCTTTTGTGAACGAGGTTGAGGACGCCCAAAGAAGAAGTCAAACGGGTCGACACGGCGACGCACTTCTTTTGAGCCGGATACACGAATACTCACTACGCCAGGAGTGACGCGCTCGAGCATAGGTGCAAGCGTAGGTAACTGCTGTCCATCTACCGCGACGGGCAGCTTGGCATGAGAGATACTAGGTTGAGCAAGTAAAGTGGCCGATAAAATAGCGGCACTGATGATTGATAACTTCATTTTCATAGTCTGGGCAAACTCCACAATACAGGGGCTGCTATGCAGCCCGATACCTATAAAGCTATTTCCTATACAGACTATGGGGTCGTTAATTTAGTTCCTCAAGAGATAAATAACTGCCTATTTATCAGGCAGGTTGCTTATCGTTAGACTTTTGCTCACCACTAAATAACCCTGATTCGCCGCTGGCATAATCGGTTGGCTGACTGTCGTGCACGCTGCGAGTGGGTTGGCGCTCGGGACGCTGATTTAAAGACGCATGCAGTTGCTCAGTGGTTTCTTTTGAGAAAAAAGGCTGGCTTAAATCAACATCTTGTTTTGCAGTTAATAAGTGGTCGCTTTGCTGTACATGGTTAACTAACTGTTCGTAGTTTTCCTTGAGCTTAGCGATTAATTTATTGGTGTTATCTAAATGATCAGCGACATCTTGACGGTAACGCTCAAGGTCATTTTGCGCTTGTTGCGCTTGCTCTTCTAATTCGCCCTGTTTGAAGCGGCGTTTAGTCATCCAGCTGCCAACAAAAAAGCTGCATGCAGCAACAATAATTACGATACCTAGCCAAGTAGTGGTATACATAAATTTCCCCTTTTGAAAACTTTACTGAGTCAAATATACGCTTTGTTGTCAGCCGTGTTAAGATAGCGCGAAAATTAATCCCTAGTATTGCTCCTATCACCATGACACCTTGGCAAAAATATCAACAAGATTTACAGCGCGATGACTTCCTTCATGATGAAGCACAAGAAAACGCGGTGCGCCACCTGCAACGCCTGTATGATGACATTGTTGCTCAGCCTGAAAAGCCGCGCGGTTTTTTCTCTAAGCTGTTTGCCAAGGATAGCACGAAGGCCATCAAAGGGCTTTACTTTTGGGGCGGGGTAGGGCGTGGTAAGACCTATCTGGTCGATACCTTTTACGAGGCTCTGCCGACTGAGCGTAAAATGCGGGTGCATTTTCACCGCTTTATGCACCGTGTGCATCAGGAACTAAAACAATTACAAGATGTTAAAAACCCGCTGTTGGTGGTGGCCGATAAACTTAAAGCCGAAACCGACATCATCTGCTTTGATGAGTTCTTTGTTCAGGACATCACCGATGCCATGCTATTAGGTGGCCTGATGGAAGCGCTGTTTGCGAGAGGGATTGTATTAGTTGCGACGTCTAATATTGTGCCTGATGAGCTGTATAAAAATGGCTTGCAGCGGGCACGTTTCCTGCCCGCAATTGAGCTGGTAAAGGCTAATACCGAGATAGTGAATGTCGATTCCGGCGTTGATTATCGCTTACGCACCTTAGAGCAAGCGGAAATTTATCACAGTCCGCTTGATGAGCAAGCGGATCAAAACCTATTTGCTTATTTCGAGCAACTATCCCCCGAGCCGGGCAGAGCAAACGAGGCCATTGAAATTGAAGGACGGATGATTCAAACACGCATGGTTAGTGACTGCATTGTGATGTTTGATTTTGCCGAACTGTGTGAAAGTGCGCGCTCACAAGTGGATTATATGGAAATCTCCCGCCTTTATAACACCGTGCTACTGGCCAATGTGAAACAAATGGGGCAACACAATGATGACGCTGCGCGTCGTTTTATTGCGTTAGTCGATGAGTTTTATGAGCGTAATGTGACGCTGATTATCTCCGCACAAGCGCCCATTGAAGCGCTCTATACTCAAGGGAACTTAAACTTTGAGTTCAAACGCTGTGTCAGCCGATTGCAAGAGATGCAATCACGCGAATATCTAGAACGCCCTCATTTAGCTTAGTCGGTTCGTTTTTACAGCTCCTATCACTGCATAAAAAATCAGCGCGGCGGTAGCCAAGGGATTTTCAAACTGCTATACTCCCGCGCCTGCCACGTTGCGTTCTATCACTGTATTTAGCTTAGCCACTATTTACAGTATCAAGTCTTAAACTCGAAGGGGTTAAAGCATTAGTAGAGCGGCAGTTAATAAACTGCCTGTGGTTTTAAAATTGAAAACATTGGATTTTTAGAATGAAAACGTTTGTTGCTAAACCAGAATCAGTAAAACGTGACTGGTACGTAGTTGACGCCGAAGGTAAAACTTTAGGTCGCATCGCTACTGAAATCGCTCGTCGTCTTCGCGGTAAGCATAAAGCAGAGTACACTCCACACGTTGACACTGGTGACTACATCATCGTAATCAACGCTGACAAAGTTACTGTAACTGGTAACAAAGCTCAGAACAAAATGTACTATGCGCACACTGGTTACCCAGGTGGCCTGAAGTCTACTAACTTTGAGAAACTTCAAGCTAGCAAGCCTGAGATGATCATTGAAAAAGCGGTTAAAGGCATGTTGCCACGTGGTCCTCTAGGCCGTGCAATGTTCCGTAAGCTTAAAGTTTACGCAGGTACTGAGCACAATCACGCTGCACAGCAGCCTCAGGTTCTAGACATTTAAGGAGCACAGTCATGGCAAATCAATACTACGGTACAGGTCGTCGTAAAAGTTCAAGTGCTCGCGTATTCCTACGCCCAGGCACTGGCAACATCGTAATTAATCAACGTTCTATCGAAGAATACTTCAGTCGTGAAACGTCTCGCATGGTTGTTCGTCAGCCATTAGAGCTTGTTGAAATGACTGAAAAGTTTGACCTATACATCACTGTTGAAGGTGGTGGTTCTACTGGTCAAGCTGGTGCAATCCGTCACGGTATTACCCGTGCGCTTATGGAGTTCGACGAGTCACTTCGTTCAGACCTTCGTAAAGCTGGCTTTGTTACTCGCGATGCTCGTAAAGTTGAGCGTAAGAAAGTGGGTCTTAAGAAAGCACGTAAGAACACTCAATTCTCGAAGCGTTAATTTTTTACGTATCCAGAATTTCAAAACCCGGCTTTGCTTTGGCAAACCGGGTTTTTTACTTTAGGCAATGATAAAGTGCCATCTCCCCCGTTACTGCCTTAAAGTTTGATATTTTTCTATTATTTCCCTCATTTAATGCCCATCGCGCCACTATTTTTGATAAAATTTTGCTACAATTGCGTGGCAAATAAACCGATGAAGTGATTTTTAATACTTTGCTGAACCGATATTGATCTTTGTCACCGTCACCAGCAAGTAACCGCGATATGATCGTTCACGCTGATCTATGCCGTAAAAAGTTGCATGGCAATAATGGCGGTGTTTATTGGCGGTGAGACAATGAATAACCTTGTTTTAATCAAGGCTTTTATTTATGATCGCTTCTATTTTGTAACTTCAAAAATTAACCTGCTGTAACTGATGTTCTCAATATAGCAAGTGTTGAGAATCATAGTGGAGATAAGTGGATGAGCAATGCGCCTGTAGACAACAGCCGACGCCGCTTTTTAACCATAGCTACCTCTGTTGTAGGTGGTGTTGGTGCGGTTGGAGCTGCTGTTCCTTTTATCGCGTCTTGGAACCCAAGTGAGAGAGCTAAATCTGCGGGTGCTCCCGTAGAAGTTGATATCTCGAAGATTGAGCCAGGACAACTAATCCGTGTTGAGTGGCGAGGCAAACCTGTATGGGTTATCTCGCGTACGCCTGACATGTTAAAACAACTTAAAGAGCACGAAGATCAGCTGCGTGATCCTCAATCTGAGGAACCACAACAGCCTGAATTTGCTAAGAACCCAATGCGTTCTCGCAAAGACGATATCTTTGTCGCTGTGGGTATCTGTACTCACTTAGGTTGCTCTCCTAGCTTCTTACAAGGTGGCTTTGGCGAGAAAGTGGAAGGTACTGATGATGGTTTCTTCTGTCCATGTCACGGTTCTAAGTTTGATATGGCAGGTCGAGTATTCCAATCGGTTCCCGCTCCACTGAACCTTGAGATCCCTCCTTATTACTTCATTGATGACACCACGATTTTGGTCGGTGGTGAAAAAGGCGAAGGGGCAGCATAATGTTTGGTAATATTATCAATTGGATTGATGAACGTATTCCCATGACTCGCGTCTGGAATATGCACATCGCACAATATCCAGCACCGAAAAACTTTAACTTCTGGTACTTCTTTGGCTCATTGGCCATGCTCGTGCTAGTAAACCAAATCGTCACGGGCATTTGGTTGACCATGAACTTTGTACCTTCTGCTGAAGGTGCTTTTGCTTCCGTTGAATATATCATGCGTGATGTTGAATACGGCTGGCTACTGCGTTATCTCCACTCTACAGGGGCATCTGCCTTCTTCGTGGTGGTTTATTTGCACATGTTCCGTGGCATGATCTACGGTTCATATCAAAAACCGCGTGAGCTATTGTGGTTGTTTGGTATGTTTATCTTCCTAGCATTAATGGCTGAAGCCTTCATGGGCTACCTATTACCATGGGGTCAGATGTCATTCTGGGGTGCTCAGGTTATTATCTCACTGTTTGGTGCGATTCCGGTTATTGGTGATGATCTAACACTGTGGATCCGTGGTGACTATGTTATCTCTGGTGCCACTTTGAACCGTTTCTTTGCATTGCACGTTATCGCGCTGCCATTAGTGCTCGTTATTCTCGTGTTCTTACACATTGTTGCGCTGCACGAAGTGGGCTCTAACAACCCTGACGGTATCGATATTAAACGTAAAAAAGGCACTGTTGCGGAAGAAGACAAAGCGAAATTCAAATTCCACGAGTATTACACCGATAAGAAAGATATTGTCGATGCAATACCGTTCCACCCTTACTACACAGTGAAAGACATTGTTGGTGTGGTTGGCTTCTTGATTATTTTCTCTTACATCGTGTTCTTTACGCCAGAGATGGGCGGCTTCTTCCTGGAAGCACCAAACTTTGAAGCGGCGAACCCGCTGAAAACGCCTGAGCATATTTTCCCGGTATGGTACTTCACACCGTTCTACGCAATCTTGCGTGCAATTCCAGATAAACTACTGGGTGTTGTAGCTATGGGTGCGTCTATTGTGGTGTTAGCTTTACTACCTTGGATTGACCGTGGTCGAGTACGCTCTATTCGCTATCGTTGTGGTTTCCACAAATTGAATATTGCGCAGTTCGTTGTGACCTTTGTTATTCTTGGTTGGGTTGGTGCAACACCGCAAACTGATTTCAAAACAATTCTGTCGCAGATTTGTACGGTGACCTATTTCATGTTCTTTGTGTTACTGTTCTTCTACAGTAAAAACGAGAAAACCAAGCCATTGCCAGAGAGGTTGACGAAATGATGAAGAAACTAGTTATCGGTTTATTCGCATTGCTGCCTACTTTGTCGATGGCAGCAGGTCCTTCAATGCCGCTGCAAGACGCGAACATTGACCTAAAGGACCAGGCATCATTACAGCGTGGTGCCAAGTTATTTATGAACTACTGCTTAGGTTGTCACCAAATGCAGTATCAGCGCTACCAGCGTACTTTCCGCGATATTGGTATTCCTACTGAAATCGGCGAAGAGACGCTTATTTTTGATGGTTCAAAAGTAGGTAGCCATATTAAAAATTCGATGGGTGAAGAAGATGCAGCGAAATGGTTTGGTGCGGCTCCGCCGGATTTAACCTTAATCGCACGTGTTAAGTCACCTGACTACATCTATACGTACTTAAAGTCGTTTTATAAAGATGAGTCGCGTCCTTTTGGTGTGAACAATGTAGTGTTCCCATCAGTAGGTATGCCGCACGTGTTGCAAGAGTTGCAAGGTCTACCAACGCCAATTTACGAAGAAGTTGAGCAAAATGGTAAAACAGTACAAAAAGTAGTGGGTACTGAGACTGATGGGACCGGGGAAATGAGTGTCGATGAATACGACCAAGCAGCCCGCGACCTAGCAAACTTCATGGCGTATGTAGGTGAGCCTTCGCGCTTAGATTCAGAGGCGCTGGGTATTAAGGTCATCGGCTTTTTGGTGATTCTGTTTATCCTCGCTTTCTTTTTGAAGAAAGAATACTGGCGAGATGTTCATTAATTAGAATATTCAACCAGTTAACTCAATAGGGGCAACATGCCCCTATTGCCGTTTAAAGTCATTGCTCAAATTTTGGGCCATGACGCAAAAGTATTTTGTACTTTGTGATTTTTTGATGGAGGTAGGCATGGCCGTTGCTGCCAATAAACGCCCTGTAATGACGCTGTTTTCCGGTGCTAATTGTATGTACAGCCACCAAGTTCGTATTGTCTTGGCGGAAAAAGGAGTTAGCGTGGATATCCACTTGGCGGAGAAGGATAACTTGCCAGAAGCGTTACACGAGATTAACCCATATGGCACTGTACCCACTCTGATTGATCGTGAACTTGGTTTATACCAAGCGAACATCATTATGGAATATCTGGATGAGCGTTTTCCACATCCTCCATTAATGCCTGTTTACCCAGTCATGCGTGGTCGTAGTCGCTTGATGATGCACCGTATCGAAACAGACTGGTACTCACTGGCAGCGAAAATTTATGCCGGTGGCAGTGATGCTGAACAAGCGCGTAAAGAATTGACCGAAGCATTACTTGCTGTGGCTCCTATCTTTAACGAAGCGCCTTATTTTATGAGCGAAGAGTTTAGTCTTGTTGATTGTTACCTAGCGCCACTATTGTGGCGTTTACCTGAACTAGGCATTAGCTTAGAAGGTGCTGGTAGCAAAGAGCTAAAAGAATACATGATTCGTTTGTTTGAGCGTGAGTCATTCCAAGCATCACTAACCGAAGCCGAACGTGAGATTCGTCTATAATGACGCCTAACAGACCTTATCTGCTACGCGCCTTTTACGATTGGATTGTTGACAACCAGTGCACACCGCACTTGGTTGTTAACGCCGATTTTCCCAACGTGCAAGTGCCTACTCAGTTTGTTCAAGATGGACAAATTGTGTTGAATATAAGCCCAAGCGCGGTTACTCAGTTCTCAATGGACAACGCTCTGCTGACATTTAATGCTCGATTCGGCGGTCAGCCGATGCAGGTCTATGTGCCAATGGGCGCTGTGTTAGCGATATATGCACGGGAAAACGGTGAAGGGACGGTGTTTACTCAGGATGAAACCTACGAAGAGCAAGAACGCTCAGGTGTAACGCCTTCACAGCCACAGTCTGAAGAGTTGCCTGAACCGCAGCCTGGACTAGAGGCCATTGACAATCCAAACCCACAAGCTAGCCGTGAAACCAGTCAGGAAGACAAGAGTAAGGGCAAAAAAGGCAGTCACTTAAAAGTGATCAAATAGCCTAGCTACACCTTTGGCTAAAACAGCTCACTCTCGGTGAAGGTCATCTACACTACTTCCCGAGGGCTGTTTCCGTGACCGACCGCCTACTGTAATTATTTACTGTATTATGCTTGAAAACAGGCATAAATTACTGAGATAATCTCCCCCTTGATTTTGGGGCCAGTCGCGAGGCGGGGTTTTTAATTCAAATTTTAGAGTTCGTTTGTACTAAAAAATATGGCTGAGAAACGTAATATATTTCTAGTAGGCCCAATGGGGGCCGGCAAGAGCACAATTGGTCGTCACATCGCAGATCAACTACACCTTGAGTTTTATGACTCAGATAACGAAATTGAGCGCCGCACTGGTGCCGATATTGCGTGGGTGTTCGATATTGAGGGCGAAGAAGGTTTTCGTCGTCGCGAAGAGACTGTGATCACTGATTTAACCGAGCTTCAAGGTATTGTACTTGCAACGGGTGGTGGCTCTGTAGTCAGTAAAGAAGTACGCAACAAACTGTCTGCACGTGGTATCGTAGTGTACCTAGAAACCCCAATCGAAAAGCAAGTGGCTCGCACCCAGCGCGACAAACGTCGTCCGCTACTGCAAACTAAAGAAGATCCACAAGACGTGTTAGAGCGTCTAGCTGAGGAGCGTAACCCGCTCTATCAAGAAGTGGCTGACTTCACGGTTCGCACCGACGAGCAAAGCGCTAAAGTGGTCGCTAACCAAATCATTGAGAAGCTTGATTTCTAAATAAACCAGGGAGAATTGCGCATGCTGGAACTTAATGTTGAACTAGGTGAGCGCAGTTACCCCATTTTCATTGGTGATAATTTACTGCGCGATTCTGAGCGTCTAGGGTCATTCTTAGGTCAAAATCGACCAGTTATTGTCACCAATGAAACCATCGCCCCGCTGTATCTAGATATCCTCATAAATACCTTGCATGAACACCAACCATTAGTGTTCGTGATGCCTGATGGTGAGCAATTTAAAACGCTGCAATGGTTCGAGCGCTTAAATGCGTTTTTGCTTGAGCATAATTGTGGACGTGACACTTGCCTGCTAGCGCTAGGCGGAGGTGTCATTGGCGACCTTACCGGCTTTGTTGCGGCGTGTTATCAGCGCGGCATCGACTTTATACAAATTCCAACGACTCTGTTATCGCAAGTCGACTCGTCTGTTGGTGGTAAAACAGCCGTTAATCACCCCCTTGGGAAAAATATGATTGGCGCTTTTTACCAGCCGCAAGCGGTATTTATTGATAATCGTGTGCTCAACACTTTGCCGAGCAAGGAATTTGCTGCGGGAATGGCGGAAGTGGTCAAATATGGGCTAATTTATGATGCCGATTTATTTGCACAACTAGAACAGCACAGTGATGAAATCAAGGCACAGCACCCGCAGTTGTTACCGCAAGTTATCCATCGTTGCTGTGAAATTAAAGCACAAATTGTTGCCCAAGATGAGAAAGAAGCGGGCCTGCGTGCTCTGCTCAATCTCGGTCATACCTTTGGCCATGCTATCGAGGCACACATGGGCTATGGCCAGTGGTTACATGGTGAGGCCGTAGCCGCCGGGATGGTATTAGCCGCGAAGTTAGCCGTGATGCGTGGTTGGCTTAGTGAACAAGAATTAACGCGCATTGTGACTTTATTAGCGAATTATGACTTACCAACCAGCGCGCCAGAGCAAATGAGCTGCCAAGACTTTATCGCGCATATGAGAAAAGATAAAAAGAATAAGGCGGGCCGCATACGCTTTATCCTTCCTACGGCTTTTGGTCGCTGTGAACTTATTGATGATGTATCAGAGGCCGAGTTAGATACTTTGTTTTCACGCTAATGCAATCGCAAATACTTCCCTCGCGAGCAGCCTTAGCCAAGCGCATCGCGCTGCAATTTAGCTATGGGCAAAACCTTATTCATTTGGTTGCCGCTCCAGGATTCGGTAAGAGCTATCTTTTAGAGCACTTTGTAACCGACCACTACGAACCCTTTAGTAAGGCCTATATTGAAGTTGGCGCTAAGACGCGGGATGAAGATGTGGTGACTCACCTGTTGGAGCATAGCTTTTCTTATCCTTTGGTGGATGTAAACGAGACCCTCAGTGATAACTTCTATCGGTTAGTAAAGGAGCAGGGGGAGCGACAGTTACTTTGGGTTATAGATAACGCCAAACAGCTATCGCAGGAACTGATCATTGAGTTAGAAAAGCTTGCGAAAACAGCGCCAGGCGTTCTGTATATCCTCTGTGCATCTTCTCGCGCGGAACTATTTGAAAACGCCGTAGATATTCATCTAGAGCCGCTGTCCGACTCGGAAAGCATACGTCTTATGCAAAGCTTTTATAAGACCTTACCACCGGCAGAAGACCCCGTTTTTTCTGAATTCGTGCGTCAATGCCACGGCAATCCAGCTTTGTTGTTACAGTGGCACCAAGAACAGCAGATGCCAAAACACACGGCAAAGCCAACCCGGCGATGGTGGCTCGTGCCGACCATGATTGTTGTTATTTTGATTGTTATTGGCTTGGTTTATCAACGTGATGAACTAACGGTCATGCTGCCACAAAGCGAGAATGCGCCGGTGGTTGCTAACGATGCGGTCTTTGCAAAGCAGCAACAACCCTCGCAGGGCGCACATGAGGGCAACATGCCGCAGCCTGAGCAAGCGAGTGACGACAACCTCATCACTGAAAAGCTAGAAAATGATACTCAAGCTGTGGTTGCAGCACTGCAACAGCCAGCCACGCAGGCGGCTACAGAGCAGGCACAGCCAGTAGAGGAAGCAGAGCCTGAACAGCGACAGAGCGTACCGACCAGTAGCAACATGCTGCCATATGATCATCACTGGTATAATCGCCAAGATGATAGTTTATGGTTATGGCAACTAACTGTGATGTCTAACGAGCAGCAGGTGGAGGCGTATATTGCCCGCCATAATCTCGAGAAAAAAGTACGTCATTATCAACGCGCTGATAAAGGATGGCATATTCTGACTTGGGCACAGCCCGCTAGTCGTAACGCAATTGATGCACAGCTTATAGAAATTGCAGAGCTACTGCCTAGTTTAGAGCCCTACGCAAAGCAAATCAGTAAGATAAAAGCAGAGATAGACTCGCAACCTAACCCTGAGTTGCGGTAGAATCTTGCGTTAACATCGCCCGCCGCGATGCTGTGATATTTAATTCATAACCGATGAGCAAGTGATTTAATGCAAAAGAAAACCCGTGCTTTCCTGAAGTGGGCGGGCGGCAAATATAGCTTGGTAGATGATATTGCCAAGCGCTTAGATACCGCACAGGCGCTGACGGGCAATCGCGCTACGACACTGGTCGAGCCCTTTGTCGGCGCAGGCTCGGTGTTTCTTAATACGCACTTTGATCATTATGTGCTCAATGATATCAACGCTGATCTTATTAACCTTTACCGTGAATTAACCCACGCCCCTGATGAGTTTATCAGTGACGCTCGTAAGTTATTCAGTGCGGTCAATAATGATGCTGATATTTACTATGGTTTGCGCAAACAGTTTAATGCCAGTCGCGATGCCTACGAGCGTGCCATATTATTTTTGTACATGAATCGTCATGGTTACAATGGCCTGTGCCGCTATAACCTAAAAGGTATTTTTAACGTCCCATTTGGCAAATACAAAAAGCCCTACTTTCCAGAGAAGGAAATGTACTTCTTTGCTGAAAAGGCGCAGCGAGCGACATTTACTTGTTTGAGCTATAAAGATGTTTTTGCCCAGTTGCCAAAAAATGCAGTGGTGTACTGCGATCCCCCTTATGTGCCATTAAGTAAAACCGCATCGTTCACCTCTTATGCAAAAGGTGGTTTTAATCTTGATGATCAGGCTAACCTTGCCAATTTAGCGGAGCAAGCAGCGGGAGTAAGTAATACTTCGGTGTTGATCTCTAACCATGATACCCTTTGGACGCGCAAAATATATGAGCAAGCGAGTATTGATGTGCTGAATGTAAAGCGCACAATTAGCCCCAAGGGACATGCTCGCAATAAGGTAAGTGAGTTGATGGCGATGTATTTATCTGGCCGGCAATACCAATTGAACCAAACCAAGCACGCCTAAAATAAACGCGATAAATAATACGATAGCGATAGCAATAAGCACCTTTGGATTATGGTGCTTAAAGTCATGCTCACGCTTGGCATTACTTTGAACCCCAAAAAATGCGGCGATAACGCTTTGCAGTTGCGACCACATAAGTAGAGTCGTGACTTAGTAAGATTTGCTTGAGAATTGGCGAGACTTGTTGTCGTCGCGGGTCAATAGTTCGAGTAAATCGAGGTAGTGAAATTGTGCGCTGCGGCTGTCGCCAGTTAACCATGCGAACCAAGACTGTTGGGCTTGGTGGTTACAGGCTTGCTTCATATCGATGTCGTAGGTAGAGGCGGAGCCATTACATTGGCATTGTTCTAACGCCACTTGTTGCGCTTGTACTGAGCTGTTTATGCTGAAGGCAGCGACTGTAACACCCAATGCAGCGGCTGCTACAAGCAGTGTACGAGTTTTAAGGCCAAACATATCCATCTCCAGTCCATTAGTATTAACCAGAGCTTACTCAATATTGATTAAAAAAACAACTGAATATTAACTGAAAAACAAAACTTTTTCTTTAAAAATAAGGGTCTTATGTTTAATTAATGTTAATTTTTGTTTTTAAATTATTGTTTCTTTTCACTTATCTGTGCAGCAAAGTTCGCAAACTTAATTTACTAAGCTGACACGCTCGTCTGTTTTCCGTTAAAGTAACGGCTAAGTTCAAAGGAGCCGTAATATGAAAGATTACCTGATAGCGCCGTCTATTTTAGCAGCCGACTTTGCTCGCCTCGGTGATGAAGTAGAACGCGTATTGGCGGGTGGAGCCGATGTGATTCATTTCGATGTAATGGATAACCATTATGTTCCCAACCTTACTTTTGGCCCTATGGTGTGCAAAGCGATACGGGACTTTGGTATTAGTGCACCGATTGATGTGCACCTAATGGTTAAGCCTGTTGATAGTTTAATTCCGCAGTTTGCACAAGCCGGTGCCAGTATTATTACTTTCCACCCCGAAGCCAGTGAGCACATTGATAGAAGCTTAGCGCTAATCAAAGAGCAGGGGTGTAAAGCCGGGCTGGTCCTCAATCCTGCAACACCTTTGCATATTTTAGAGCATGTGATGGATAAACTGGACGTTATTCTTCTGATGTCGGTGAATCCAGGTTTTGGTGGCCAAAGCTTTATTCCCCATACACTAGAAAAGCTGCGCCAGACCCGTGCATTGATTGACGCCAGCGGCCGTGATATTCGCTTAGAGGTGGATGGTGGCATAAAAGTAGATAACATTGCTGAAGTTGCAGCAGCCGGCGCCGATATGTTTGTGGCTGGTTCGGCGATTTTCAACCAACCCGATTATAAAGCGGTGATTACGCAAATGCGCGACCAATTGGCAAAGGTGCAGGCGTGAAGTATCAAGCGCTGCTATTTGACTTAGACGGCACCTTAGTGGATAGCGCTGAGGATATGTATATTGCTAGCAACTTGATGCTAACTGATTTAGCACGGCCCATCGTCTCGCAAACTATGGTGCGTCAGTTTGTAGGTAATGGTATTGAGATGCTAGTGAAACGACTCCTGAGCGGTGACATGGCGGTGAATCCTTATCTAAGCGCCGCAGATATAGAGCGAGCGACCTCGCTGTTTTTCAGCCATTATGAAGCGGTAGTCGCTGAGCATAGCGCGCTCTATCCCCATGTAGAAACGGTACTTGCAGCATTTGCACATATTCCCAAAGCTGTGGTGACTAATAAAGCGCGTCGCTTTACCTTGCCGCTGTTAGAGAAAATGGCCATTGCCCGCCATTTCGATGTTGTTGTATGTGGCGATGACGGCGACAAGAAACCGGCCCCGGCACCGCTTTTGAGTGCGAGCGAACAATTAGCCGTTGCACCTAAGGACTGCCTTATGATCGGAGACTCCAAGTCTGACCTATTGGCTGCGCAGGCAGCCGCAATGGATTGCCTTGCACTTACCTATGGCTACCATCAAGGCGAAGATTTAAGGCAATACAATCCACAGTACCTCTGTGACCAATTCTTAGATATAATCACGACCATTAATTGATCAGTAATAAAGGAACATCATGAGTAAACCCGTAGTGTTAAGTGGCATTCAGCCAACCGGTGGTATGACAATAGGCAATTACGTTGGCGCCATTAACCAGTGGCTTAGCTTGCAAGAGCATCATGAAAGTTACTTTATGCTTGTTGATTTGCACGCCATCACCATTCGCCAAGAGCCAGAGGTGTTAAAATCGCGAGTATTAGATGGCATTGCTCTGTACACCGCATGCGGTATCGACCCACAGAAGTCAGCGTTATTCGTGCAATCGCAAGTGCCAGAGCATGCCCAATTGGCATGGGTGCTAAATTGCTACGCACAAATGGGTGAGCTTAACCGCATGACCCAATTTAAAGATAAATCATCCAAGCATGCTAACAATGTCAATGTTGGCTTGTTTTCTTACCCGGTATTACAAGCGGCTGATATTCTTTTATATCAGGCTGACCAAGTGCCTGTTGGCGAAGACCAAAAGCAACACTTAGAGTTAACCCGTGATATCGCGACCCGCTTTAACAACCTATATGGTGAGGTCTTTAAAATTCCTGAGCCATATATCCCAGAATTTGGGGCTCGGGTAATGAGCTTGCAAGATCCACTGAAAAAGATGTCAAAGTCGGATGATAACCCTAATGGTTACATCATGTTGTTGGATGAACCCAAGAAAATAGAGAAGAAGCTCAAAAAAGCGGTGACCGATTCCGATGAACAGGCGCGTATCTATTTCGATCGTGAAGAAAAGCCCGGGGTGTCTAACTTGTTGACCTTACTGTCAGTGGCGACCAAGCGTAGCATTGATGAGTTAGTCCCTGAATATGAAGATAAAATGTATGGGCATTTGAAGAAAGATACTGCTGAAGCGGTGGTTGGTATGATTGAGCCAATCCAACAGCGCTTCAAGGAGATCCGTGAAGATCAGCCTCTGCTTGAAAAAATCATGAAAGAGGGGGCCGAGAAGGCCAGTGCTAAAGCCGCCCCCACTTTGAAAGCGGTGTATGACGCATTAGGGTTTATCCCACGCCCATAGATGGCTTGCCAGTGTAAATGACCACAAAAGCCAAGCGCGAAAGCTTGGCTTTTTAATGGAAGATTCCATGTTATTGATGATAGATAATTACGACTCCTTCACCTTTAACCTGGTGCAGTATTTCCAGCGCCTTGACCAAGAAGTGCTGGTAAAGCGCAATGATGAACTCACGTTAGCTGATATCCGTGCGTTAAACCCAGCACATATCGTGCTTTCACCGGGCCCTTGTAGTCCCAATGAGGCGGGGGTATGTGTGGATGTGGTGCGTCGCTTTGCCGGACATATTCCTATTTTAGGAGTTTGCTTGGGGCATCAAAGTATCGCCCAAGCTATGGGGGCGCAGGTGGTGCGTGCCAAGCAAGTTATGCATGGAAAAACGTCAACCATCTATACTAAGCAACAAGGCGTATTTGCGGGGTTGCCGCAGCATTTCGAAGTATGTCGTTACCACTCTTTAGTGGTGGCCCCAGCGTCTCTGCCAGAATCCTTAGAAATCACGGCGTGGACACAAGATGAGCACGAAAACATGGATGAAATCATGGGTTTGGTTCATACTTCTAAGGCATTGGAGGGCATTCAATTTCATCCTGAGGCCGTTCTAACTGAACATGGGCTCACGATGTTGCAGCACTTCATTCACAGGTACTAGGGCTTATAAGCGTTAGCAGCCTCAACGCAGCAAAAATATAGAAGCGGTATAACTTAGTAATTATGGTGACTAAAACAGAGCAAATTCGCCAACGTGTGGATGCCCTAGAACAGCGTTTTAATGACTTGCTGTTAGGGCATAGCTTTGCGCAGCAACAAATAGGTTTTATTAAAACCTTTGATATCCAATATGGTAAACCTCTTAAGCAGCGGACCTTATTGGAGGTCGAGCAGGCGGCGCACAGTCAACGGCAAAAACAAAGCTCAGAAAAGCTGCAGTTCACCGCCAAAGTCAGTACCAAATTACACGCGATCATTGAGAATGCAATCAATGAGCAGCTCCACAATGCTGATAACCTATATTCCGAAGTGTTGGGTATCCAAGATGCGGTCCCCACTATTTTAGATATCCTAGGCGCAAAAGCGGCGAGCGTTGGCCGCTTAGAGCCGCTCGTGAATGATTTGAGTTGGCTCGGGCGAGAACTCGTTACCTTAGTGAACTTACCTCAGTATCGCCAAGAGCGAGCCAATCGTGGTGTGAAGATTGACACCCCCGCGTTGGCGATTCGCTATTTGGGTTTAGATAACCTCCGCCTAACCATTCCTACTTACGCTATGCGCCATTGGTTGCCACACAGCACTGAGCCTTTTAGTTTATTGAAGCGTAAGTTACGCGAATCAGCAATGAGTCGAGCGATAGCGGCGTATGAGCTGGCTCAACTACAGGGTCTTAATCCATACAGTGCGTATATCGCTGCGTTGTTCTTGGATTTAGGCCGGGTCGCGCTAACACGACTGTATTTACGTTTGTTCCAACAGATTTGGCAACGTAAGGTGACGTTGGCACGAGATGAAGGCAACAAACGCCTCCATGATGCGCTCATTGCTATCGAGCCTGATCCACTGTATTTACGTAACCTTTTCGTTGAGCGCTCGTTGGAGATCACTCGCTCATTGGTCGAGAAAATGGGCTTTCGCTATATTGGCCTTAACGCACTGCTGGATGATTTTGCTTTGGTTGAAGCCAGTGAGCAGTCTGGCTTGGCGCAGGTTTTAGTGCATGCCAGCTGCTACAGTCAATATTTGATGCTGCACGAGCATCAACTTATTGAAGATGACGAGCGCACCCTGTGGTTCAACTATGTGGGTCTGCAAAGTGATCATGTCCAACACCTAGAAAAGACCAATTTGCACAATTTAGCACTGCAAATTGACGGCTAACTGAAAATTTTTTGTAAATTTTTTTTGCGTATATTCATTCATTATTCACTCCTTGGGCTCTTTCGGTGCTGCGCATAAGCTATAGTTCAATTTCCTAAAAGAATACCAAGATAGTTATTCACTGATCATGAAAAACTATCCTCAAAGCCTTTGTTTTCAAGGGCTGCATGAAAGCTTTGCATGAGACTTTAAGGTCTTTTTCTGAAATAATGGGATATCAACTAGTGTACTGCGCTACTTAAAAGTAGGCCGTATTTATCGCTTTTCGTGTCCCGCCTGTCGGCGTGCTTTAGATGCGACACAAAAGTAATACTCAGTGAGGAAATGAAATGACAGTTAATCGCGCTTTATTCGACGAGGTAATGGTACCTAATTACAACCCTTCAGCGGTTATCCCTGTACGCGGCGAAGGTTCGCGGGTGTGGGACCAGCAAGGCAAAGAGTTTATCGACTTCGCTGGTGGTATTGCGGTTAACTGTTTGGGCCATTGTCACCCTGCCTTAGTCAACGCATTGAAAGAGCAAGGTGAAAAAATTTGGCACCTGTCGAACATCTGGACCAATGAACCAGCCTTGCGTTTAGCAAAGAAAATGACCGACAACACCTTTGCTGACAAAGTGTATTTTGCTAACTCTGGCGCTGAAGCCAATGAAGCCGCACTAAAGCTGGCACGTCGCTGGGCAATCGATGTGCACGGTGAGCACAAATCGAAAATTATCTCCTTCAACAAAGGTTTCCATGGGCGCACCTTCTTTACCGTGACCGTAGGCGGTCAGGCTGCGTATTCTGACGGCTTTGGCCCGAAACCGGGTGACGTCGTTCACTGCGACTATAACGACCTGGAAAGCTTCAAAGCGCTGATTGACGATAATACCTGTGCGGTGATGATGGAGCCGTTGCAAGGTGAAGGCGGTATTATCGCGCCGGAGCAAGCATTTGTTGAGGGTGTGCGTGAACTGTGTGACCAGCACAATGCTTTACTTATTTTTGATGAAGTACAAACAGGTGTAGGTCGTACCGGCGAGCTTTACGCTTACCAAGGTCTTGGTGTGACGCCAGACATTCTAAGCTCAGCAAAAGCGCTCGGTGGTGGTTTTCCTATCGGCGCAATGTTAACCACGGCAGAGATTGCACAGCACCTTAAGCCGGGTACACATGGCTCTACCTATGGTGGTAACCCACTTGCTTGTGCGGTAGCCGAAGCGGCATTTGATACAGTAAACGATGCCACGGTACTGGCCGGTGTTAAAGAAAAAGAAGCGTTATTCAAATCGCTACTTAACGACATCAATGCTAAATACGACGTATTTTCTGAAATTCGTGGTAAGGGCTTGCTGTTAGGTGCAGTTGTTAACGATAAATTCAAAGGTCGTGCACGCGAATTCTTAGTTGCGAGTATGGAGCAGGGGTTGATGTCGCTTGTTGCGGGTGCCGATGTAGTACGCTTCACTCCGTCTTTAGTGATCCCTGAAGCCGATATCCGTGAAGGCATGGCGCGCTTTGAAAAAGCGGTAGCAAGCCTAGTCTAACCTGCCTGGGGCTGCAAAGCCCCATCCTGTAGTAAGTAAATTGCTGGAGTTCCACTTTGCCTTCTCGGTGAGGTTGCGGGCTCCTTTGGTATTTAACCTTTAGGGAGTAAGCGAGTCGATGATGATTCTTCGCCCAATCCAACAAGATGATTATCAGGATTTATTGATCATGGCCGAAGAGTCGGGCCATGGTTTTACATCCTTGCCGTTAAATGAAGAGTTGCTGCAGAATAAAATCGCACGCTCCGTACAGTCATTCGCGAAGCCGACTGAAAAGGCTGGAGACGAGGGCTATTTATTCGTATTGGAAGACAGTGAAACCGGTGAAATTGCGGGAACCTGTGGCATTGAAGCTGCAGTGGGCCTAGACGATGCATTTTACCACTACCATCTCAGCAAAGTGATTCATTCTTCACGCACTTTGGGAGTGTATAAAGCCGTTGATATTCTTACTTTATGTAATGACTATACCGGTGCAACAGAGCTGTGTACGCTGTTCTTGAAGGAAAAATACCGACAAAAATACAACGGCAAACTATTATCGAAGTCACGTATGCTGTTTATTAATCAGCACCGACAACGTTTTGCCGATACCGTTATTGCAGAAATGCGCGGCGTGTCTGATGAAAATGGCGATAGCCCATTTTGGCAGTGGTTAGAAGAGCACTTTTTCTCAATGGATTTTCCGACGGCTGATTACCTCACCGGCATTGGCCAGAAAGTATTCATCGCTGAGTTGATGCCAAAATATCCGATTTACGTCAACTTATTGAGTAAAGAAGCACAACAGGTGGTAGGGGAAGTGCACAGCAATACTCGCCCTGCCATTGAGTTGTTAAAAAGTGAAGGTTTCACTTTTAATGGTTATGTCGATATTTTCGATGCCGGACCGACGGTTGAAGCGAAAGTTGATAACATTCGTACTATCGCAAACAGCTCGTTACGTGAAGTGGTTATTGCAGATAACCCAGGTGAGCAAGCGGTATTAGTAGCGAACCAAGGCCTGCAAGACTATCGTGCTGTGGTTATTGAATGCGAATACAACGACGGCGAACAACATATCACACTAAGCCAAGCAACGGCGGATGCTTTAAAGGTTAAAGCAGGCGAGCGCGTTAGCGTGGCAGCATTATAAGGAGCAAGCAATGTCTCATTTAGCTCAATTCATTAATGGTCAATGGACAGCAGGTGAAGGCCAGGCCTTCAATTCCATTAACCCAGCGAATAACGACGTGATTTGGCAAGCAAACAGTGCCACACCACAGCAAGTTGATGCAGCGGTAAAGGCAGCGCGAGAAGCGTTTATTCCTTGGACAGATAAAACCGTAGAGCAGCGCTTAGAGGTGGTTAAAGCCTTCGTTGAGCAACTTAAAGAAAACAGCGAAGAGCTGGCATTGATTATTGCTCAAGAAACCGGAAAACCATTGTGGGAAACGCGCACAGAAGCCGCCGCGATGATTGGCAAAGCAGGCATCTCAGAGCGTGCTTATCATGAGCGCACTGGCACAGTAGAAAACCCAATGCCAGTAGGTAAGGCTGTTATTCGCCACCGTGCACATGGCGTGGTTGCTGTATTTGGTCCATATAACTTCCCGGGTCACCTACCAAATGGGCATATCATCCCAGCGCTGTTAGCGGGTAACACGGTGATCTTTAAACCGTCAGAGCTGACCCCAGCAGTGGCGGAATTCACCTTAAAGTTATGGCAGCAAGCTGGGTTACCACAAGGGGTGATTAACCTCGTTCAGGGTGAAGTTGAAACGGGCAAAGCCTTAGCATCTCACCCAGGTATCGACGGTCTATTCTTCACCGGTTCATCGCGCACAGGCCACGTGTTACATGAGCAATTCGCAGGTCAGCCAGGTAAAATCTTAGCGTTAGAGATGGGTGGTAATAACCCTCTCATTGTTAAGGATGTAAGCGATGAAAAAGCAGCAGTACATGATATTTTGCAATCAGCCTATATCTCTGCTGGACAGCGTTGTACGTGTGCCCGTAAGTTATTCTTGCCTGCGGGTGAGCAAGGCGATGCGATTCTTGCTCAGTTAATTACGGCGACTAAGAACATTAAAGTGGACGTCTATGACGCACCAGAACAGCCGTTCATGGGGTCCATGATTTCTGAAGCAGCGGCAAAGGGCCTGGTTGCGGCGCAGCAACAACTGGTTGAGCTCGGTGCAGAAGTGTTAGTAGAGCTTAAACATACAGCGGGCACGGGCTTTGTGACTCCTGGAATCTTGGAATGTAGCAATGTTAGTGATTTCCCTGATGACGAGCATTTCGGACCACTTTTGAAAGTATTCCGTTACACGGAGTTTGATGACGCCATTAACAAAGCAAATGATACTGCCTATGGCTTATCTGCTGGCCTGTTAAGCGACAGTGAGCAAGACTATGAATACTTCTTGCGTCGCATTCGTGCCGGTATTGTTAACTGGAACCGCCCAATTACGGGCGCATCGAGCGCAGCACCTTTCGGTGGTATTGGTGCTTCAGGCAATCACCGAGCAAGTGCTTACTATGCAGCAGATTACTGTGCCTACCCAGTTGCTTCTGTGGAACTTGAGAAAGTAACGCTTCCTGAAAAGTTGAGCCCGGGACTGAGCCTCGACTAATAGCGACTTTATTTGGGTCATAAAAAAGCAGCTTCGGCTGCTTTTTTTTAGTGCTAAGCAAGCACTTCAAAGTGGCTATAAAAGCATCGTAAGTCCTAGCTTTTCGGCTAAGTTTCTGCTTAAATCTAGAAAGATTTATAAGAAGTTAATGGTGTTTAATGGTTCTCGACAGACAAGGCTATGATGATCTCATCATGTACCTCACGCAAAACCTCTCGTTGTTTGAGAAGTCCGGTGAGGTCGCTCCTGATGCGCCGACGGTCATGGAGCTTATAGAAGATGTGATCGCCGAGCATGTAATGCTCATCTGTCAGCAGCACACCGAGCTCGATACCGAGCAGCGCAGTCAAATCGTACGTGAAGTCGACGGCATTGTGTACGACCTTCAAGAAGTTCTCAGTAGTGTCACTAATCAACCTGTAACCAAAGAGCAGCGCGAGTTTATTGACGAGTTTGCCGGGTTGATTAAAAACTTATTTGATAACGCCGTCGCTCGCGTATCGGCCTAAGCCGTCACTTTTGCATACCAATGGTAAGCATCGTTTAAACTTTGCATTGCCGGTAGCCTCATTTACAATCGCTGTAAACTTATTACCAATAAGAGGTTTACATGCAAGCGAAAGTAAAATGGGTAGAGGGTGATACCTTCATCGGCACATCTGACTCTGGCCACAATGTAGTATTCGATACTGGCAGTGATAGCCATGCCCCTTCACCGATGGAAATGGTTCTTATGTCAGCTGGAGCTTGCTCTTCGGTTGATGTGGTGAGCATTCTAAAGAAAGCTCGACAGCAAGTGAGTGACGTACAAGTTCAGCTCAGTGCCGAGCGCGCGCCATCAGCCCCAAAAGTGTTCACTAAGCTTAACCTGCATTTTGTTGTAAGTGGCAAAGAGGTCAGTGAGAAGCATGTTGAGCGCGCTGTTTCACTGTCTGCGGAAAAGTATTGCTCGGTGGCATTGATGCTGGAAAAATCAGTGCAAATCACGCATAGTTTTGAAGTACAAGAAATCGCTTAAAAAGTGCTTTTTCAAGGGGCCAAATTGGGCTAAAATCCGCGCTCTTTTATGGCCCCGATGCGGCTTTTAGCGACTAGGTTTTAAGGTTGGTTTATAGTGAACAAACCCTTCGATAAAATTAAACTTCATGGTTTCAATAACTTAACCAAAAGTTTAAGCTTCAGCATATACGATATCTGCTATGCCAAAACAGAGCAGCAGCGTAAAGAGTACATTGAGTACATTGACGAGCAATACAGTGCTGACCGCCTCACTGATATTTTAGGTGAAGTCGTAGACATAATCGGCGCCAATATTCTTAACGTGGCGCGTCAGGATTATGACCCACAGGGCGCGAGTGTGACTATCTTGGTTTCTGAAGAGCCAGTGCATGAACAAAGCTTTGATAGCGAGGAAACACCGGGCCCGTTACCGGACTCTGTCGTGGCGCACTTGGATAAAAGCCATATATGTGTACACACTTATCCGGAAGCTCATCCTCATGATGGGATTTGCACTTTTAGGGCCGATATTGAAGTATCGACCTGTGGCGTGATCTCGCCATTAAAAGCGCTCAACTTCTTGATCCATTCGTTAGAATCCGATGTTGTGACCATAGACTATCGCGTCCGAGGCTTTACTCGCGACGTTAATGGTGTGAAGCATTATATCGACCATGCCATTAATTCTATCCAAAATTACATGACAGAGGATACCAAAGAGCTCTATCAGATGATGGATGTGAATGTGTATCAAGAAAACTTGTTTCACACCAAAATGATGCTTAAAGAGACAGACCTGAATACCTATTTATTCGGCGTTACCACCGATGAGTTAGAGCAACAAGAGACTGAAGAGATCCGCACGCGTCTTAACCGTGAGATTCAAGAAATCTTTTACGGTCGTAACCTGCCTGACGCGTAGCGATAACTCAGATAGGCAAATCCACCGGCGCTAAATGTTCAAGGGCCCGCTTTTTCACTAGCAGGTCCTTGATCAGGGGCGTTAACAGTAACTCCATGGCCAAGCCCATTTTGCCACCAGGAACGACCAGCGTGTTCATGCGTGACATAAAGCTTCCTTCAATCATTTGCAGAAAATAAGGAAAGTCGACATCGTCTATGCCGCGAAAACGGATCACCACAAAACTCTCATCTAAAGATGGAATATCTTTAGCGCTAAAGGGGTTAGAGGTATCTACCGTTGGTACTCGTTGAAAATTGATATGGGTGCGGGAAAACTGCGGGGTGATGTGGTTAATGTAATCATCCATGCTGCGAATAATCGAGCCCATAACCGCTTCGCGAGAATGACCGCGCTCTGATGTGTCTCGGATCAGCTTTTGGATCCACTCTAAGTTAATGATTGGTACCATGCCAATGAGTAAATCCACATGCTTGGCAACGTCGTAGTCTTCATCAGCAACCCCGCCGTGCAAGCCTTCGTAGAACATCAGATCTGTGCCTTGCTCAAGTTCTTGCCAAGGGGTGAATGTGCCTGGTAACTGATTATAGGGAACGGCTTCGTCAAAGGTGTGAAGGTAGCGACGGACCTTACCATTACCAGTCTCGCCGTAATTGGCAAACAGCGACTCTAGCGCCTCAAAGTCATTGGCCTCACGACCAAAGTAGCTAATATGGCGTCCTTGTTGCTCTGCTTCACGAATCTTCTTGTCCATTTCTGGGCGGGTATAGCGATGAAAGCTATCACCCTCAATAAACGCGGCATTTATGTCTAGTGCACGGAAAATGTGCTTGATTGCATTGGTTGTTGTGGTTGTGCCTG
This sequence comes from Pseudoalteromonas sp. CNC9-20, assembly GCF_022347875.1. NCBI lineage: Bacteria > Pseudomonadati > Pseudomonadota > Gammaproteobacteria > Alteromonadales > Pseudoalteromonadaceae > Pseudoalteromonas > Pseudoalteromonas sp. CNC9-20. Next base: position 154,236 of record NZ_JAKRFS010000004.1, read on the forward strand.
CGCCTGAAGAGCCAGTAATTGCCACAATAGGGTGTTTCGCCGACATAAGATTAACCGTTTGTTAATTAGAATACCCTTTATAAAGGTGCAGTGCAGTGAAATCAAGCCTAGTTACTTGCGAGACGGTGAATTCACGTTAGTATAGGGAGATTGCCAATAACAATAAAAAATTATGCGTAAATTCAAAAATCTACTGCTTGGTAGTGCCGCTCTTATCGTCACTGCCTCGGCGCCAGCTTGGGCGTTAGATAGCCAAGTATTGCTTTTGCGGGAGCATTCGCAAGGTATCGATGTTTCCGCCATCAGTGATAAAGCAGGGTACAGCAATCAACCTTGGCTTACCGCCAAGGGGGTGTATTACACCCAAGCGGTGACTCAAGCACAGCAATCACAAACAGATATCTTCTTTTACGACTTCGCTACCAACAACCGAGTGAACGTTACACAAAGCAAAAACAGTAGTGAGTATTCACCAACGATGATGCTTGATGGCGATGCAATCTCTGCCGTGGTAGTCGAACCGAATGCGGCACAAAAGTTATGGCGTTTTCCGTTAGATGGCACGGCGCCGCAGCGAATTTTTGACAACGGCATGACCATAGGTTATCACGCTTGGGGGCCGCAAGGCGTGATGGTTTTTGCCTTAGGCGAGCCACATAGCATTCATTATCTGCCTCTTAAAAACCCCAAAAAGGGCAAGCACATCGTTGATAACCCCGGTCGCACACTGAGCTATAACTCGGCACTGCGGGTTTACACTTATACCTTTGAGGAACAAGGGCAGAGTTGGTTCGCCACCTATGCAGTTGATGATGATGTATCGAGCAAAGCCTTTCGCCTGCCACAAGGTGTCCAAGATTACACCTGGTTTGACGCGCAGACGGTGATTTATGCAAATCAAAATCGATTATATAAGAAACAGTTGGGTAATGCTCAGCCAGCGCAGCTATGGCACGACTTAAGCGCCCATTGCCAAGGTACCATTACACGCGTGAGCTACTTAGCTACAGAGAAGACCTTAGCATGGGTATGTAATGCCAAAGCTAAAGAGAGTTAATGGCGATTGCAAAAGCGTTGCCAGTGGGTGTGGGCATTCACAACGCGCACCCCTCGGACTATCTTTTGCAATAAGCGCATATCGGCGAATTCTCGTTGTGGGTATTCCTTGAGGCCGAGCAGATAACAAAACCCAGCTTTACTGCCTAACTGCATGGCACTAATACGGACCTGCTGCTCGAAGTTTAGACGTAAACTACTCAAAGCGGTTTTATGGCCGTGCTGATCCACGGTGGGCAGAGCACATTTCTGTAGGTAGCCAGCGCGCTCTCCCTCGCCGGAAAACCAAATCCGTGCCTTTTCACTGTAACGACCAGATTTTGCAGGTAAATCAAACAGTAAGCGCTGATGTCCATGATCTGTCAACCATTGCACATATTCATGTAACCCACAGGAGAATAAGTGTGGATGGATGGGGATTTTACGCGCTTTGATTTTGCCATGAGTATGCACATGCAAGTAAGCGGTGCCAGTGCCTAAATGCACATCTTCCAAAGTGAGGCTGCCAAGTTCATCACTAAAGCCGCCGGTATAATAGGCCAGTAGAGGCAGCCAGAAATGCCAATGCTTGGCTTGCTCGCGTGGTTGTTTTTCGTCGCCGTACACATACCCTGAAAACAGGGTGTGTAATTCCATAGCAGAAAATGGCCGCCGTCCTAGATGGGTTTTCACAGCTTAGTCGGTCAGTGCATTCACTAATGATTGGGCACTTAACTCACTGCAAGCACCTTCAGCCCAATTAACACCTACCCACACGCTATCATCATGCAAAGCGGGAGCTAATTCATCAAGGTACTCACTAAGCGATATATCAATGGCTGTGTAGTCTTGCCACTCATTTACGCATTGTTGCTGCGCTAGCGCTTCGCTATGCCACAGTAGCAGCACATCTTTGTTATCATCGTATGCCGAGGTCACACTGGCTACACCGCCGTCTGGGGCGCTCAATAGCCATAATGTTTGCTGTTCACGGACCTGCTCACAAAAGCTATCAAGTTGTGATTCTATTTCTATATCGTTGCTATTATTCATTATTCGGCCTTTCTTGGATCGGTTTGTTGGGCCAGTTGTTCACGGCTGTACTGTTGCCAAAACGCATGTAATTGCGAATAAACGCTGAAATCGGTGAGTTGACGAAATGCCAACCAATCTAACAGGCAAAATAGGCTGGTTAGTACATAAGCATGCTTTATTTTACCACTGCTAAGTAATTCTTCTAACACCCCTAAGCATTGGCTAATGCGCTGATGTTGGAGGTTAAAAAATAACGTATCTTGTATGGTGTCAAACCCTGAACGCTGGCATAAAAGCAGCTCAACACCGGAATCATTAGCCGCGTTGATAGTTGTTAGTTGGTTACGCTCATCCCAATGTAATGGTTTGAGCTGATGGGCTTGGCTTAAGTATTCAAAAATTACAGTGGAGTCATATATACTCTGCTGCCCGTCGACCAGTACTGGAATTTTCGCTACCGGCGTGTGTTGTAATAGCAGTTTTCGCCCTGCGGGGGAGAAAATATCTATATGTTGGTAAGGAACATCAAGTGTGTGCTGGGCGCACCAAATGCGCAGGCGGCGTACATAGGGGGAGGTATCAGAGCCATACAATTGCATTGTAAAACCTGCCTTGTGAGCAACAATCTCAATAACTGAGCTCCAAAATAGCAGGCTTTACAAGCAATGCAATAGAAATTTGGCGAGCTTAATCGCTACGGCTAGTCACTTCGAGTAAATGATAACCAAACTGTGTTTGTACTGGACCTTGTACTTGGTTTAATGGGGCTGAAAACACTACTTTATCAAACTCTGGTACCATCATGCCTGGGCCAAACTCTCCAAGCGCTCCGCCGTCTTGTGAGCTCGGACACATGGAGTGTTGTTTTGCCAGTTCTGCGAAATCCTCTCCCTGTTCAATCTTATCTTTTAAATCTAGGCACAGGGCCTCGTTATCCACCAATATATGACGCGCACTTGCCAAAGCCATAAGTTACTCCATTTGTTAATATCATGATTCTGTTAGGCCCTTCGCCGTGGGTGAGCCGGACCTTTTTTACTGCCATTAAGTTTAGACAAACATAATGATTTGTCATTATAGCGCTTGCTCAACAGCTTGGGTAAGCGTTTCTGACATTGGTTTTGTGCGGCTGTTAAAGCGTTGCACCTGTTGTCTATCCTTTGACACTAAGTACTTGTAAAAATTCCAATTTGGAGAGCTGGTTTGCTCGTTCAAAAATTGAAATACCGGATGAGCATCGTCGCCCCTCACCGGTGTCGGCGCGAGCATAGTGAAGGTCACACCATAATTGATGTAGCACACTTCAGCAGTGTCTTTTTCGTCATCTTCCTCTTGGAAAAAATCGTCAGATGGAAACCCTAACACCACCAAGCCTTGATCTTTGTACTTTTGATGCAGCTGCTCAAGCTCTTTGAACTGCGGTGTAAAACCACAGTTGCTGGCCGTATTAACAATAAGCAAAGGCTTATCTTTAAATTGGCAAAGATTAATGCTTTGCTCTGAGCGTAGCTTACGCACTTCAACATCGGTGAAATCGCCACATTCGCTGGCTTCGACTGTAGAGCTAAGCAGTAATAACGCAGCGCTTAGGGTGCTGAGAGTGAATCGGATCATGACCGTCGCCTTTTCATTGTTTGTCTCGCAGAGTACGATACTATCAATGTAAATGATCATTTTTAGCAACCATTATTTATGTTTGAAACCGCTGAATTAAGTGATTTGCCTCGTATCGTAGATATTTATAACCAGACTATCGCCAGTCGCATGGTGACCGCAGACACTGAGACGGTCACTGTTGAAGAGCGTCGCTCGTGGTTTCTAGGTCATACGCCTGAGCGGCCCATTTTCGTTTACAAACAAGATGAGCGAGTTGTGGGTTGGTTGAGTTTCAAATCTTTTTATGGCCGCCCCGCTTACGACGGCACCGTAGAGGTTGCCATTTATTTATGTGAATCGGTAAGAGGACAGGGATTGGGGCGAAAAGCGCTTAACTTCGTTGAAGCTCATGCCCATACACTGGCAATTGAGAACCTCTTAGCTTTTATATTTAGTCATAATAAACCCAGTATCGGGCTTTTTACCTCGGCGGGGTTTTCGGTGTGGGGGCAACTGCCAGATGTAGCGAGAATGGATGGTCAATTATACAGCTTGACCATCCTTGGTAAGTCACTAGTCGCGTAGTTTTGCAAACGCTGTGCCCATGCGCGTGGTGGCCTCGGGAACTTGATCGTCAAGAAAGTCAGCCTGATTAGCTCCCCACGCTAGAATGACAGTGGAACCAAGCTTGAAGCGCCCCATTTCCTCACCTTTTTTCAGCTTCACTGCGCGGTTTCCTTCGCTTGGGTAATCCCAGCTAAATACATCTTTACCTGCTGGTGGCGTGACTGTCCCAGCCCACACAGTTTCGATGCTGGCAACAATGGTGGCGCCTACCAGTACCATCGCCAGCGGGCCAATGTCTGTATCAAATATCGCCACTACGCGCTCATTGCGAGCAAATAAGTTGGGCACGTTTTGCGCCGTTAATGGATTTACAGAGAATAAATCGCCAGGTACATAGATCATCCGTTTTAAGGTACCGTCTACTGGCATGTGAATACGGTGGTAATCTTTCGGTGCAAGGTAAATGGTGGCGAACTTCCCGCCTAAAAACGGCTCTGCATCGGCTTGGTTGCCGCCAAGTAACGTCTGCACACTATAATGATGGCCTTTGGCTTGCAGTAATTGACCCTCATTAATATCGCCGAGTTGGCTAATGGCCCCATCAACTGGGTGAGCGATAATATTGTCGTCTTCGCAAAGCGGGCGGATACCGGCTTTGAGTGGGCGAGTGAAAAACTCGTTAAAGCTTTGGTAGTGACTTGGGTCCTCGTGCTGCGCTTCGCTCATATCAATTTTATATTGCTTAATAAAAAGCTTAATGAGCGAGGTGGTAAGCTTGCCCGCCTTTGCTGCGGCTAATTTTCCAACTAAGCGTGATACGCCGTGTTTTGGTAGCGCATATTGAAAAGCGATTTTTACTTTGTCTAAATTCACTGTGTAGATTCCACTGTAATTTGTTAAATGGTAACGAAACCAAAGAGTAAAGGCCAGTTACCGGCCTTTGAGTGCTACACTCGTGGATTACGAGCGCCAGCACGGCCATCGGCCATTGATTCTATTATGCGGTGATAGTTCTCAAAGCGAAAATCGGCAATTTCGCCTTGTTCTACAGCCTCTCGCAGTAGACAGCCCGGATCATCTAAATGTTTACAATCACGGAACTTACAGCCGCCCAAATATTGACGAAACTCTTTAAAGCACCAAGCGACGCGCTCGGGCTCTAAATGCCATAGGCCAAATTCGCGGATCCCTGGGGAGTCGATTAAGTTGCCGCCACTGGGGAGGTGATGTAAACGAGACACGGTTGTGGTGTGTTGACCTAAGCCGCTATTGCTCGATACGGTCTTGGTAAGGATATCGGCATCAGGCAACAAGGCATTGACTAAGCTTGATTTGCCAACCCCACTTTGGCCAACAAAGATGCTGTTGTTATCCGCCAACATTGCCTTTAGTGTGTCCATGCCTTCACCGCTTTCGCTACTGACGATCATCACCTGATAGCCTAAATGAGCGTACTCAGCGAGGTAATCGGCAAATAGCTCACGGTCCTCATCGTCGAGTAGGTCCACTTTATTCAAAAGCAGCACAGGGGGAATACCCATGTCCTCACACGCGACGATATAACGGTCGATTATTTGTGTGCTAAATTCCGGCACCACCGCAGAGACCATTAGAATTTGATCGACATTGGCAGCCACCACTTTTACACCATCGTAAAAATCAGGGCGGGTTAGTTGCGAATGTCGCTCTTCAACTAACTCAACTACTCCGGCGATATCGCCCTCACTGACTTTTGCGCGGCGGAACATCACTTTGTCACCACAGACCAAGCTAGATATTGTGCGGCGAATATTACAGCGTAATACTTCGGCATCCGCTGTTTCCACATCGGCATGCTGACCGAAGCGGCTGACAACGAGAGCCGGTTCAGCCGCGCCTAAATTCTGGCTATCAAGCTCCAGCTCTGCCGCCTTGCTGGCATCGGACTTTACCCGCTGTAAGCGTTTCTGGTGATTAGCGCGTATACGTCGCGCTTGCCCTTTCGACAATTTCTGTTTTTTGGCCACGGAATCTCTTTCGTTCATGCCCATCTTGGCACTGTCCTATTTGGAGTAAATAAGGACGGTGTAAAAAAGGCTTTAGGTCTGCGTATGAAGCTAATATGATATAACTAATCGCAGCAAACCGAAAGAGAAGCAGGGCGCACGACTATGGCTGTAAGCAAAACAAACCTGGTCTGGTTAGACTTGGAAATGACCGGCTTGAATCCCGATCACGACCGCATTATGGAAATTGCCACCATTGTTACCGACAGCGAGTTAAACATCCTCGCCCAGGGCCCAGTGATTGCTATTCACCAAAGCGACGAATTACTCAACAATATGGACGCGTGGTGTACTAACCAACATGGTAAATCGGGACTGACTAAACGCTGCCAACAAAGCGAGGTTAGCGAGCATCAAGCCATGGCTGAAACATTGGCGTTTTTAGAGCAGTGGGTCCCCGCAGGCGCATCGCCTTTATGTGGGAACTCCATTGGTCAAGACCGTCGCTTTCTAGTGCGTTACATGCCTGAGCTCGATAACTTCTTCCATTACCGCAACATCGATGTCAGTACCATTAAAGAGTTGGCCCGACGTTGGCAGCCTGAGGTATTAGATAAAGTTGAGAAAAAGGGTTCGCACTTAGCATTGGACGATATCAAAGACTCAATTATGGAATTGCAGGTTTATCGTACAGAAGTGTTCAAAATTTAAAAAAACCGCAAAAAAGGGCTTGCAAAGACAAGGTATTCTTGTAAAATCCTGCCCCGCTTAAGACGAACACCCTGCATTAGTCGGTGTGCTTAAACTAAGCGCTATGTAGCAGTCTCGCTGTTACATATGAAGCGGCACTAGCTCAGCTGGTAGAGCGCAACCTTGCCAAGGTTGAGGTCACGAGTTCGAACCTCGTGTGCCGCTCCAAACTTTTACTGTTGTTGCTAACAGTTTGCAGCCCAAGCTCAGCTGCACAATCCAGAGCAAACAATGAAGCGGCACTAGCTCAGCTGGTAGAGCGCAACCTTGCCAAGGTTGAGGTCACGAGTTCGAACCTCGTGTGCCGCTCCAAACTTTTACTGTTGTTACTAACAGTTTGCAGCCCAAGCTCAGCTGCGCAACCCCGAGCAAATTATGAAGCGGCACTAGCTCAGCTGGTAGAGCGCAACCTTGCCAAGGTTGAGGTCACGAGTTCGAACCTCGTGTGCCGCTCCAATTCACTGAATACACTCAAAACTCAGTTCTGTTCCCACATGTATCGCGTATAAAGCATGCAGCCAAGCTGGCATTGTTGATGTATTAAAGATCTCCCCCGCAGTGGCTATGGCTGCATGTATTTTGGTGCTCTTTTGTGCTGATCCTCGTGATGGCGGTTTCCTATTCTGGCTGGCTCGACTAAGCTTTATCTCAGGTTCGTTCAAAAGGTAAAGAAGTAATGCGAAATCAGTCCCTTGCTAAAAAACTCTTACTTGCTAGTTGTGGTGCCTTATTGGTCACTGTGTTGCTGCTTATTGGTATTTTATGGTGGCAATTGGAGCAAAGTAATAGCGCCGTTTCCAGTGAATCCAGGGTGCTTGTGCGCCAAGAGGTTGAGGATAAACTGTTGGCTAAGGCCGGCTTAGATGGTGAGAAAATCCTCGGTTTTATCAATGAAGCCTATCGAATTCCTTATACCCTAGCTGGGATCCTTGGACGCACCAAAAATCAGCCTTTGGATCGAAGTGCGGTAGAGCAAATAGACCGGGCGGTATTGGCTCAAAATGAACTGGTATCGTCCATTTACACGCAGTTTGAAGACAACGCTTATGATGGTCTAGACAATCAATTTACCAGCGGCCACCAGCACTCCGTACCCGGACATGGCTCCTTAGAGATTTACATGATCCGTAATGAAGACGGCTCTATTGAACAACAAGTGGTGGAAGATGCGAGCGAAAAGCACGTCGATACCATCAATGATATGGGACTGCGCGAGGCCGAATGGTATCTGTGTGCGAAAGATACACTCAAACCTTGTTTAATGGAGCCCTATCTTTATGAGATTTCGCCAGGATATTCCGAGATGATGACCTCGCTGACCGCTCCCATCGTTCACCAAGGGCGTTTTTTAGGCGTGGCCGGGGTTGATTTAAACCTACCTATTTTTCAGAAAATCACTGAGCAGCTCTCGGCGAACCTCTATCAAGGCCAAAGCAAGGTGTCGCTCATCAGCTCAATGGGCTTGGTGGTGGGCAGTAGCCATTACACCGAGCAGTTAGGAAAACCATTTGCTGAGGTGGTGGATAAACCACTTATGGCGGCAATAAAGAGCAGTACAGCAAGCGTTGAGCTGGTGGATGACGCATTCGTTGTTAATTACCCACTGGATGTAAAACTAGCCGACTCTACTTGGCGTTTGGTTGTTGAAGTACCTGAGTCACTGGCCATGGCGGGCGCTCAAGAGTTACAGCAAAACTTGGAAGATAATGCTGATGCGCTGAAGTCAGTACTTATTATCGTTGCCATTGTGGTACTTGCAGGCGCTGCGACCATGATGTACTGGCTTACCCGAACCATTGTAGGCCCTATTGATGCCATTCGTATGCGTATGGAAAACTTGGCCAGCGCCGAGGGAGATTTAACACAGTCGCTGAATGTTGATACGCACGCCGAACTTATCGCTTTGGGGAGCGGTTTTAATGCCTTTATCGACAAATTACGTACTCTTATATCTCAGCTTAAGCAACTCTCATCACAAACCATGGAGCAGGCCGACAGTGCCTCGCAAGTGGCCACACAAACCCAAGAAAATGTAGAGAAACAGTTTGCTGAAATTGAGAGTGTAGTGACGGCAATGAACGAAATGAGCTCCACGGCGTTGGAAGTGGCCCGCGCCTCAGAGCAATCAGCACAGCAAACGGAAGAAATTAATAAATTAGTGCAAGCCAGTGAGCACAGTTTGTCGCAAGCTGTTGACCAAGTACAAACCATGTCTACGGAGATCAATGATGCCAATGTGGCGGTGGGTAAGGTCGCTTCACGCAGTAATGACATTAACCAGATACTCGATGTGATCCGCACCATTGCCGAGCAAACGAATCTGCTTGCACTGAATGCTGCTATCGAAGCGGCTCGAGCAGGTGAACAAGGACGAGGCTTTGCTGTGGTGGCTGACGAAGTTCGTGCACTGGCGTCGAAAACACGTGCTTCCACAGACGACATCAGTGAGCTTATTACCCGCTTGCAGCAAGAAGTGGGCAGTGCATCAACCATTATAGAGCAGGGTGTGTCACGCGCCGATACCGCTGTATCGCAAACGTCATCTGCGTTTGATGCGCTTCATGAAGTAGTAGAAAAAGTGAATGAAATTACCAATCAAGTGACTCACATAGCCACAGCTGCTGAGGAGCAAAGCTCGGTCACTGAAGAAATCAATCGTAATTTAACGCTCATTTCCGATGCTGCCTCGCACTTGGCCGACTTGGCCCAGCAAACAGGGTCTGGGTCGAAAGAGCTCATTGCCTTGGTTGAAGAGCAAGATTCGCAACTGAGTCGTTTGAAAACTTAAGCGTTTCCTCTTTAGGTTCAATGGCTTAAGTTGAATATAAAGTTGCCAACTAGGCAAAAGTACGTCTACGTTTAAACTAGAGTAGAGGGCTTGGTGAAAGCATGGTGAAGCGACGGATACTGATCATAGATGCAACAACAGTGCTTGCTATGCGCATTAAAGTACTGCTAGAGCTGCTCGATTGTGAGGTCGAGCTGCTGCACTTTGCTAATTTAGAAGTCATTGAGCCCAATGACTATGATATGTATATCCTTGCCCATGGCATTCCTATGGCGCTTGCTTGTGAGCTCAAACAAACCCTCAGCGGCTGTAATGTCGCGTTATTGGCGCCTAAGGCTGAACAAGGTGAAGTATTTGCAAGCTTCGCCGAGCTCAATAAGCTGTTTATACAAGCTCAAGTTATTTATCCTTTCTATGAAAACAAAGAAATCAGTGCGCTATTAGAAAGCATTTTAGAGATTGACGGACCGCAGTCGATAGCCTTGCCGCAAGTGCTTCATGTTAGTCCACAAGATAGCCAAGCACATATCCAGCAGTGGCTGACAGGCGCGCACATTAGCGTACTCGGTGCTCACTCTCTTACTCAGGCGTTGGAAATTGTCAACGGAACACATATCGATATTTTGCTCTGTCATTACCAAGTGCAAGGGGATAGCGGCAGTGATGTGTATTTACAGGTTAAAAGGATACAATCACATTGCCGTTGTATCTTGCTTATTAACCAAGGAGATAAAGCAAATTTACTGGAGGTGATCCGCAGCGGTGTGGATGATGTCATTGAGCTGCCAGCGGATCAAAGTATTGTCCTTAAATCGGTGCATAAAGCATGGCAGACGGAGCTCCTCAAACGTAACAACGCGCAGCTACTTGAGCGGTTACAAGACACCGTCGACGCGCTCATTGAAAAAGACAGTTTGTTACGCGTAGTATTCAAAAACACCCCTGATGCAGTCATTTTGTTTGCCCGTAATGGCAGCCTGATTGACGCCAATGATGCAGCGGCGAAGTTACTTAACCTAAATCAAACCGAGCTCGCAAAGCATACCCTGTTTCAATTTTTGAGCCCAAGCTCAGAGCAAACTTTACTGCAAACTATGCGTTCGACATCAAGCCTAAACCAGCATAGCTGTGAGCTTGAAGTGCAAACCTCGAAGCGCGGGCTGATCCCTATGGTCGGTTCCTTCAGTGAAATTGATTATCACGGTGCGATTGCCTACGCCGTAATCTTTAAAAATGTAACTAACCTAAAAGAGCGCCAAGTATTACTTGAAGAGGCGCGAGATGAGCTCGAAATCCGCGTCAAGGAGCGCACTCGGGAGCTGGAGTTAGCTAAGGACCAGGCGGAAGCCGCAAACCGCAGTAAATCAGAGTTCCTGGCCAATATGTCTCACGAACTGCGCACCCCGATGCACTCCATACTCAGCTTTTCGCGGTTTGGGCTCGACAAGTTGAGCAATGGTGAAACGCCCATTGATAAGTTAAGCAAGTATCTCAACCGTATTCATACCAGCGGCGAGCGCTTGTTGTCATTACTTAATAACTTACTTGATTTGTCGAAATTAGACGTTGGCAAATTTCCTTTTTGCCCGAGCCGAGCTGACGTTTGTAAGTTGATTGAATCGAGCATTACCGATGTGTCTGGCACGGCGATGGAAAAGCACATCAACATAAAACTCCATGATAACGGTGTGAATAGTCACATTGACTGCGATGGTGCGCAAATAACTCAAGTAATAACTAATCTATTGGGAAATGCGCTTAAATTTAGCACCGAAGGAAGTGAAATAGACATTTACTTACATGAGGATGGTGACAACTTGGGAGTTCAAGTGGTTGATCATGGAGTAGGTATCCCAGAAAACGAGCTAGAACATGTCTTTGATAAATTCTCCCAAAGTAGCCAAACCAATCGAGGGGCCGGGGGAACAGGTTTAGGATTGGCGATATGCCGAGAGTTTGTGGCGCTGCATCATGGCCGCATTCATGCTAAGCAAAATCCTAAAGGAGGCACTATTATAGAAATAAGCTTGCCAAAAGTTCAGCAAGCACAAGAAACTCAGGCGCCGCCGCATAAGCCGGTAGAATAACAAGCTTGAATAAGGGAAGGTCAATACGATGACAGTGCAACGGGTATTAGCAGTAGATGACGAAGAATATAATCTAGAAATCATTGAAGAAATTCTCGATGATCAGGGGTTTGAGCTGAAAATGGTCGACAGTGGGCCAGCCTGCCTTGCGGTGGTGGGGGAGTTTAAGCCAGATATTATTTTGCTTGATGTCAGCATGCCAGATATGAACGGCTATGATGTCTGTCGCCAACTTAAAGCGAACCCAGAAACCGAAGATATTGTGGTCATGTTTGTATCTGCGCGAGGCACGGTAGAAGAGCGCATGGAGGGTTACGCTGTAGGCGCAGAAGACTACATTGTTAAACCTTTCAGTCACGATGAACTCAAATCAAAGTTGATGAAGCTCAAAGGGTATCTTGACGAGCAAGAAGACTTACAAAAGCAAGTTGACGATGCCACATCAACGGCTTTTAATGCTATGGCTAATAGCAGCGAAATGGGCGAAATCGTCAACTTTGTTGAGCGTATTGGGCAAATTTGGGAGCCCCAAGAGTTAGGCAAAGAGCTTCTCAGCTGTTTAAACCGTTTTGGCTTACAAAGTAATGCTGAGTTGCGATTGGATGACGGCGTACAGCACTTTTCATTAAGTGGAGGGTGCTCCCCCATTGTCGTTGAGCTTTTCGATATGCTAAAAACCCGGGGGCGTTTACACGAGTTCTCGCAGCGATTGTTGGTTAACTACGAGAAAGTGAGCTTACTGATCCTGAATATGCCAGAGAAAGAACCCGAGAAGCATGGTCGCATTCGCGATCATGTGTGTTTTTTAGTCAGCGTGACCGAGCAGCAACTCACCGCCATTATGACCAAACAAGCGCTGCAAAAGCGCCAAGCGCAGTTGGGGGAGGCGGTATCGCGTATTGAAGCACAATTCCGTGAGCTCATCAGTGCGGTGAATCAAACGCGCAGCGATAATGAGAAAGTATTTCGCGCGTTACAAGAAGAGCTTGAGGAGCGTATTCCCACTATGGGCTTAGACGATGACCAAGAAGCCTTTATCTATCAAAAGGTAGACGACACCATCCAACGCTCGGTGGCCCGAGAGGAGTCAGTGGAGAACTTGCAGGCAGCATTTTCTCGCATTGAGCAAGATCTCGCTAAATTGCTCAACTAACGTGGTAAAAAGAGAGCGCTCTGAGATTACTCTGCGTCTCTGGGAAGCCCTTTTTGTACGGCGCGGATCAATCGCTGAGTTTTCTTTGTATGTGCCGTGACTGTCATGCTCAGTGCCTCACGCTTTTGTTGTTGCTGCGCGAGTGCCCAATAAATATGCTCTGCAACCAAGTCACTAGCCCCGTTTAACCTAGCCATTAACGCCTCTACAATAGCGCTATCGTAGGGCGCGTTACCCAAGGCAATGGCAATATTACGAAGCCAGCGTTGGTGGCCAATACGGCGGATGGGGCTGCCTTCGGTATTAGTTAAAAACGTCTCTTCATCCCAGCCAAATAGCGTCAATAGTGGCTGATCTTTAAGCTGGGCGCGGGCATGGAAGTCTGACTCTGCGGTGATCTCTCCATAACGGTTCCACGGGCAAATTAACTGGCAGTCGTCACAGCCATAAATACGATTGCCCATCGCTGTTCGGTATTGCTCAGGAATAGCGCCTTTAAGCTCAATGGTTAAATAGGAAATACATTTTCGCGCATCAATCACATAGGGCTCAACGATAGCCCCTGTGGGGCACATGGTCATGCACGCTACGCAACTGCCGCACTCTCCTTGGGAGGCTTGTCGGATGTCAGGGTCATCAACTGGCAGTGGAATATCCACAAACAGCTCCCCGAGGAAAAACCATGACCCCGCTTGTTTGTCTATCAATAAGCTATGCTTTCCGGTAAAGCCTAAGCCAGCCTTAGCCGCAAGTTGGCGCTCAAGCACCGGCGCGGAGTCAACAAAAGGACGAAACCCCAAACCTTCAGCAACTTGTGCAATACGCTGGCCGAGCTTTTTTATACGGTTACGCATCAGCTTGTGATAATCGCGGCCCAGAGCATAACGGCTGATATAGGCCAACTGAGGATTTTTCAGGGTGCGGGCAAAGCCCGCGTCTGGGGGTAAATAGTGCATCTTTAACGCGATGACACGCTGGGTACCCGGTACCAGTTCGTCTGGCCGGGAGCGCTTGGTGCCATGCTCGGCCATAAAGTTCATTTCGCCATGATAGCCAAGCTCAAGCCAACGTTGTAATTGTGCTTCATGAGCACTGAGATCTATGTCACAAATAGCCGCATCGGCAAAGCCAAGCTCGCTCGCCCATTGCTTAATTTGCTGTGCTAGTTCAGGATAATTAATGGTGTTATTCGGCAAAAGTGAAAACCATGGATAGTCATTACAGTACTAATTTACCACAGCTGGTATTTACTCCCCAACAATTGCAGCAATATGAAGCTGCGGCTGCCAAGCACAGCGGAGTGAGTATGCAGGAGCTAATGCACCGAGCGGGTAGCACCGTGGCTCATTGGATACAACAACACTACGACGAAAAAAAACGCGTTATTGTGCTTAGTGGAGGCGGTAACAACGCCGGTGATGGCTTTGTGGTCGCCACTGAATTACGCCAACAAGGGTACGATGTTAAGGTATGGCCGTTGGTCGCTGTGCATACTCTTAAGGGAGATGCCGCAACCATGTATGAGCGCTTTAAACAAAGCGGTGGGGAGTGTGTTCAAGACGCAAGTCTACATCATTATCATATAGTGGTGGATGCTATCTTTGGCATTGGCCTTAATCGTGCTTTGCCGGAACCTATTGCTGATGTATTGGCAAAAGTAAATGCCGCTAAGGTGATGCGTATCGCCATTGACGTCCCCAGCGGGGTCGATGCCCACAGTGCGCAGGTACATAATAATGCCTTTAATGCCCACCATACACTGACGTTTATTGCCCTAAAGCAGGGTCTATTGAGCGGTCGTGCTAAAACTCAATGTGGTCACTTATGGTTTGCGCCATTGGCAATAGAGCAGGCTTTTTACCGCCAATGTAGTGCAGTGGCTTGCTTGAATGATCATGCATCAATGATGCGCAAGCGGCCAGTTCGAGACCAAGGCAGTCACAAGAATAATGCCGGTCATGTCTTAGTTGTCGCGGGGGGGCTAGGAATGGCGGGTGCAGCGCGATTAGCCAGTGAAGCGGCACTACGAACAGGGGCCGGTTTGGTGAGTGTGGCTACCCATCCAGATAATGTGCAAACCATAAGCCAAGGTTGCTATGAGCTTATGGTTCACGGGGTAACAACTGTTCAGCAACTCACAGCATTATTGGAAAAAGCCAACGTCGTCGTTATTGGGCCTGGATTAGGGCAATGTCAGTGGGCGCAACAGATGCTCAGCACGGTTCTTGGCTATGAACACAAACGATTAAAAGTGCTGGATGCGGATGCATTAAACCTATTGGCACAGCATCCACAGCGACTCACTGATTGTGTTTTGACGCCGCACCCCAAAGAGGCTGCGCGATTATTGCAAAGCTCCGTTACTGAGGTGGAAGCCAATCGCTTTGCCAAGGTGCAGGAGTTGGCGCGTTCATTCCAAGCAACAGTGCTGTTGAAAGGTCCGGGTACACTCATTTGTAGCGCTGATAAATTAACAATTAACAGCAGTGGCAGTAACGCACTAGCGAGTGGCGGCATGGGTGATGTATTATCTGGTATAATTGGCGCGTTGCTAGCGCAGGGCGTTAGCCCACATGACAGTGCCTGTGTGGGAGCTTATGTACACGGCTTAGCGGCCCAGCAAGCAAGCAGTGAGGGCAGCAAAGGGTTGCTCGCCAGTGATTTATTTCCAGTAATACGAGCTTTAATAGGGTAAGCAATAATGACCATGCGGTTTGACCAATATTTAGCGGATGAGCAAGCAACCGTCGCATTCGGAGCACAACTAGCTCCACTTATCGTAAACGGTGCGGTGATCTATATGTACGGTGACTTAGGGGCGGGGAAAACCACGCTCACTCGTGGAATCGTGCAAGGGCTGGGTCATAAAGGTAAGGTTAAGAGTCCAACTTATACCTTAGTTGAACCTTATGAGCTAGCGCAGGTCAAAGTATATCATTTTGATTTATATCGATTAGCTGACCCAGAAGAGCTCGAATTCATGGGCATTCGGGATTATTTCGATAACCGCGCGGTGTGTATTTTGGAGTGGCCTAGTAAAGGTGAGGGGGTAATTCCTCGCGCTGATTTAGAAATCACGCTAGAGTATACAGGGGAAGCGCGTGAGATCAGTATCGACGCAAAATCTGAGCGTGGCGCTGATGTAGTAACAAAGTTAAAAGGCAATGCTTAAAATAATCATAACCGCAAGCAAGGCAACCTTGTGCGCCATGTTGCTCGTATGGGCAACAGTGGCGGCAGCTAAAAACACCATAGAAAACGTGCGTGTATGGCCATCACCCGATAGCACGCGGGTGGTGTTTGATATGCAAGAAAAGCCAGACTTCAGCTATTTCATGCTGAAGAATCCATTACGCCTAGTCGTTGATATCAATAATACTGCGCACCGTAAAGACTACCCAGCAATTGAAAAGAAGCACCAAATTGTTGATAAAATCCGTCCTAGCACGCCGAAAAAGTCGGGTTCTACTCGAGTGGTGTTTGAGTTACTCAAAGCCACTAAGCCGGTTATTTTTTCTTTGGCTCCTACTGGGCCGTATAAAGACCGATTAGTCATTGACCTTTACGATAAAAGTGACGGTCAACAAGCCCAAAACATACCAAAAAATAGAGTATTAGAAACCAATCGTGACATTGTTATCGCGATCGATGCGGGTCACGGCGGTGAAGACCCCGGCTCTATTGGCCCAAGCGGCACCTATGAGAAAGACATCACTTTGGAAGTAGCTAAACGCTTAGAGCGATTGATTAATGCCGAACGGGGCATGCAAGCCTACATGGTGCGCAGCGGAGATTATTACGTCAAACTCAATAACCGCAGCACCAAAGCGCGCAAACGCAAAGCTGACTTTTTAGTGTCAATCCACGCTGATGCCTTTACCAGCCCGCAGCCGCGAGGAGCGTCGGTGTGGGTGTTGTCTCTGCGCCGGGCTAATTCAGAAATAGGTAAATGGATTGAGGATAGGGAAAAACACTCTGAATTACTTGGGGGTGCTGCGGATGCCATTCGCGACACGGCCAGCGAAAAGTATTTAGCGCAGACGCTACTCGACATGTCCATGGATCACTCTATGAAAACCGGCTTTAAAGTGGCTGAAGAGGCCATCAAAGAATTACGAAAAGTGGCGAAAATGCATAAACGCTATCCGCAAGCGGCGAGTTTAGCAGTACTGAAATCGCCAGATATTCCCTCTATCTTGGTGGAAACTGGGTTTATATCCAACCCTCAAGAAGAGCGGTTGCTGAAAACAGCGGCGCACCAAGAAAAACTAGCTAAGGCGGTGTTCAGATCAATTCGTGGTTATTACCGTAATAACCCCCCTGATGACTCGCTGTTTGCAACGATCAAGGCGCAAAACCCAACACGACATAAGATTCGTCGCGGTGAGTCGTTAAGTGTCGTGGCGAGTCGTTATGGCGTCTCTGTCGGGGCTATTAAACGCGTCAATAAGCTAAAAACAGACACAGTCTACATTGGCCAAGTGTTAACCATTCCTAATACCTAACGAGCGTATATGAGTATAGCGATATTACCGGCGCGATTAGCTAACCAAATCGCTGCCGGTGAAGTAGTTGAGCGTCCCGCTTCTGTCGTGAAAGAGTTGGTTGAAAACAGCTTAGATGCGGGAGCGACACGTATTCGCGTTGATATTGAACGCGGCGGCCATAAACTGATCCGCATTACCGACAATGGTTCGGGTATAGTCAAAGATGAGCTCACCCTCGCGCTTTCACGCCATGCTACCAGTAAATTAAAAACACTGGATGATTTAGAATGTATTAACTCCTTAGGCTTTCGTGGCGAGGCACTCGCCTCCATAAGCTCGGTATCGCGACTAACGTTAAAGTCCAAGCCTGCCCAGCAAAATGAAGCTTGGCAAGCCTTTGCTGAGGGACGCGATATGGCCGTGCAGGTGCAGCCAACAGCGCATCCTGATGGCACCACCATTGAAGTTAAAGACTTATTTTTCAACACCCCCGCACGGCGCAAATTCTTACGAACCGAAAAAACTGAGTTCAACCATATTGATGAGCTGCTAAAGCGCATTGCCTTAAGCCGCTTCGATATTGCCATTACCTTAACCCACAACGCTAAAGTAGTGCGCCAATATCGGCCAGTGTCGGCGGACGACGTGGGTGCAGTAAAGCGTATTGCTCAGGTCGCGGGCAAAGGCTTTGCCAGCCAGGGAATGCATTTACAAAGTGGTGACCAAGGGCTGTATTTGCATGGCTGGATTATGCCTCAGCACACGCAGACAGAGCCGCAGTATACCTATGTTAATGGCCGCATGATGCGCGACAAATTGATTTTACACGCTATTCGTCAAGCCTTTGAAGAACATACCCAACAAGCGCAAGTGCCGGCATTTGTACTTTACCTAGAAGTCGACCCCCGCCAGGTTGATGTTAACGTGCATCCGGCCAAGCATGAGGTGCGTTTTCATCAGGCGCGATTAGTCCATGACTTTATTTTACAGGCGGTGCAACAGCTGGTGGCCAATGAGCAAACACTAATACCGCAACCCTCGATACCACCCGCAACCGCTGCTCACAGTGACAGTCCTGCTTACCCCAAATCGCAATTGCGTCCTAGTCCTGATAATCAGCAATCGGGGCAGTTTATGGGAACGGCCAGTCGCCCTGGTTCAAGCTATCGAGATTCAGCGCCAGCGAGCACGCGAGCGCACCCTGTTGATGCCCAACGTATTGCTCAAGCGAATCAGTTTTATCAAGGGATCAGTGAAGTACAGGCTTATGAGTTTAATCATGTAGCTGAGTCAGCCCCTGCGGTGCATGTAGCCGCTGAGAGTGTGTCACTCTTGCCCTTAACGGATGGCCACTGTGCAGTGAGTGTGCAAGGGCAGTTACACCTTAGCCACTGGCGTCAGGTGTTACCGCTGGCTTGGCAGCAGCAACTCGAAGCTGAAGCGCAGCTAAGTAGTCGCGCATTGTTGTTACCTGTGCGTGTGGCCTTGCAAGATAAGGAGTTGGCGTGTTTGCAAGGACTGCAATCCTGGCTCTCGGTGTTAGGGTTCGATATCCAGCTTGAAAAACAATTTGCCATGGTAAAGCGTCTACCCAGCAGCTTATATGCCAGCGATGCCAAGCGAGTGATTGAGCAGATACTCAGCGCGCAGTTGACGGCTGAGAGTTCACAGCAGGATTTTCTCACGTGGCTTGCGGCATCTACGCCGAGCAATTATTTCAATGGTAATGACTTTGCAACTTGGCAGACACAGTTACAGAATACTCCAGAAATTGTTCAGCAATTACAGCAAAAAGCCGTTAAAATAGAGCTATCTCAATACGTCAGTCAATTAAGTGTTTAAGCCTTGTGAGTTCATTGCCCGTTATCTGTTTAATGGGGCCTACCGCCTCAGGAAAAACCGCCTTAGCCATTGATTTATGCCAACACTTCGATACCGAAGTGATCAGCGTCGATTCCGCCTTGGTGTATAAAGGGATGGACATCGGCACCGCCAAACCTGATGCGCAAGAACGTGCGTTGGCACCCCATCGACTTATTGACATTGTTGACCCGGCACAGAGCTACTCCATGGCTGACTTTCGCCGCGACGCTCTAGCGCACATCGAACAGCTACATAATCAAGGCAAAGTACCCTTGTTAGTAGGTGGTACTATGATGTATTTCAAAGGCTTACTCGAAGGGCTATCGCCACTACCTGAAGCTGATGCAGGCATTCGAGCTGCCCTCGAAGCCGAAGCAAAAGAGCATGGATGGCCGGCGTTACATCAGCAGTTACAACAAGTGGACCCGCAGGCGGCTGCGAAAATTAACGCCAATGATTCACAGCGAATTAATCGCGCCTTAGAGGTATACCGTATCAGCGGTAAGAGTATGACTGAACTGCAACAAACGAAGGCACAATCCTTAGGGTTTCCAGTTCATCAATTTGCTATTGCGCCAAGCGATCGTCGCGTTTTGCACCAGCGTATAGAGAAAAGATTCCAAATAATGCTCGAGCAGGGGTTTGAAAACGAAGTTTTGTCCCTATATAACAGGAAGGATTTGCACCCGGATCTGCCTTCTATTCGTTGCGTAGGGTATAGACAAATGTGGGATTACATCGCGGGTGAAATTGATTATGATGAAATGGTTTTTCGTGGAGTAGCTGCTACGCGTCAGTTGGCGAAAAGGCAGTTAACCTGGCTTCGAGGTTGGCAGAACCTAACGTGGCTTGAAAGCGGGGACCAAGAAAACTTGCAACGTATAGTAAGTTCGCTAAGCTAGTATTATTGGGACGTTTTTTTCTTTAGAGTCAGTCCTGAACTAGATACATAATAACACCTAAAACGAAGGAAAATAACAATGGCAAAAGGCCAATCGTTACAAGACCCATTTTTGAATGCGCTACGTCGTGAGCGTATTCCTGTTTCAATTTTTTTAGTCAACGGCATAAAACTGCAAGGCAAGATTCAGTCTTTCGACCAATTTGTCATTTTGTTAGAGAACACTGTAAATCAGATGGTGTATAAGCACGCAATTTCCACTGTTGTGCCAGCCCGAGCAGTGAATTTTCATGGTGCGCAAGGACTCGACGCACCGGAGTCAGAAGAAGGGAATTATTAAATCAGTAGGAGCATAATGCTTGTTTGACCGTTATGAAGCCGGCGAACAGGCAGTCTTAGTTCACATCGAATTTCCCCATGAAGGCGATAGAGAAGATCTTCATGAGTTGGAAATGTTGGTATCTTCTGCAGGTGTTAGCAGTCTGGCGGTTGTGCAAGGCAGTCGCCAGGCACCACACCCGAAGCTTTTCGTCGGCACGGGGAAGGCAGAAGAGATAGCTGAGATTGTCAAATCCCACAACGCAGATGTCATTATATTCAACCACGAATTAAGCCCATCACAAGAGCGCAACTTGGAAAAGTTGTGTCAATGTCGTGTGCTCGACAGAACTGCCCTTATCCTTGATATTTTTGCTCAGCGCGCCCGCACCCACGAGGGTAAATTACAAGTTGAATTGGCGCAGCTACGGCATATCTCCACCCGTTTAATACGTGGTTGGACGCACTTAGAAAGACAAAAGGGCGGTATTGGCTTACGCGGCCCTGGTGAGACGCAACTTGAGACCGATAGACGGCTGTTACGAGGGCGCATTAAAAGTATTTTAAAACGTTTAGATAAGGTCGCTAAGCAGCGCGAGCAGGGTCGTCGTGCACGTAACCGCAACGAAATCCCGAGTGTCTCTCTGGTTGGCTACACTAACGCTGGGAAATCAACGCTATTCAACCGCATTACCGAGTCTGAGGTATATGCTGCGGATCAATTGTTCGCGACCTTAGACCCAACACTTAGAAAGCTTGAAGTGCCAGACATCGGTAGTGTTATTTTGGCCGATACCGTAGGTTTTATCCGCCACTTACCGCATGACTTAGTCGCGGCATTTAAAGCGACGCTGACCGAGACTCGTGAAGCCGATTTACAGCTCCATGTAATCGATGCGGCAGACTCGCGTCGTAAAGAGAATATAGAGCAGGTGCAAGAAGTACTAGAAGAGATTGAGGCGAACGAAATACCGCAGCTACTCATCTACAATAAGATTGACCAGCTTGAAGACGTTGAGGCGCGCATTGACCGCGATGATGAAGGCAAACCGATGCGAGTTTGGCTATCGGCGCAGCAAGGTCAAGGAATGGAGCTACTGAAGCAGGCTATTAGTGAGTTGCTCGCGAAGCAAATGCTTAATGCCGACTTGCGTGTGCCCCCCTCACAAGGGCGGCTGCGCGGCGCGTTATACAATCTCAATAGCATTAGCTCAGAGGACTTCGATGAGCAAGGAAACTGGCTGCTTAGCGTTAACGTACCAATGAGTGAATGGAATAAATTGAAAAAGGAAATTGGTGAACAAATTGATGGCTACCTTACGTAGTGCATGAAAATGCGCTAAAGTAGCGACAACCATGATTTTCTTGCGTCAACTTGGGGGCATAAATCTGTCGACTAAGTATGACAACAACGGTAATGCTGCGATAGCATTACCCCTAGCAACAAACATTGATAACTATGGAGTATGGCTATGGCCTGGAACGAGCCGGGTAACAATGGCAACGACAAAGATCCTTGGAACAATAAAGGTGGTCGTGACCAAGGACCGCCAGATTTAGATGAAGTACTGAAAAAGTACAGCGATAAGTTTGGTGGCTTGTTTGGTGGTAAAAAAGGGGGCGGTAACAATAAAAACGGCGGTTTAGGCGGCGTTGGATTGCTTATCGTGCTTGTAATTGCTGCGATCATCTGGGGCCTAAGTGGCTTCTACACCGTTAAAGAAGCCGAGCGAGGTGTGGTGCTACAATTTGGTAAGTTTGACCGTATTGCGCAGCCCGGTTTACGCTGGAAAGCGACCTTTATCGAGCGTGTTATCCCTGTTGATATTGAAGCAGTGCGTTCGTTGTCTGCTTCCGGCTTTATGCTCACCGAAGATGAAAACGTCGTGAGCGTTGAGTTTGAAGTGCAGTACCGTGTGGTTGACCCTTATCTTTACAAGTACAGTGTAACTGACGCTGATCACAGCCTGCAGCAGGCGTTGGACAGTGCTCTACGTTATGTTGTGGGCCACTCGCAAATGGACCAGGTACTCACTACAGGTCGTGAAATTGTGCGTCAAAACACCTGGGATGAGCTTAACGACATTATCGAACCATATAACCTTGGCCTGATAGTGACCGACGTGAACTTTAAAGACTCACGCCCACCTGCTGAAGTAAAAGATGCGTTCGATGATGCTATCGCTGCGCAAGAGGATGAAGAGCGCTTTATCCGCGAAGCTGAGGCGTATGCCCGTGAAATTGAGCCACGTGCCCGTGGTCAAGTAACGCGTATGACCCAAGAAGCTGAAGGTTACCGTGAACGCGTTACCCTGGAAGCACAAGGTGAGGTGGCTCGTTTTGAAAAGCTATTGCCTGAGTATGCAGCAGCGAAAGATGTGACCCGCCAACGCTTGTATCTAGAGACTATGGAGCAAGTACTAGGCAGCAGCACGAAGGTGCTTGTTGATGTCGAAGGTGGCAACAACATGATGTATCTACCGCTGGACAAACTGCTAGATAAGCATCAGTCAGGGCAAAAAATCACCTTGCCTAGCGCTAATAGCATTCAAGACTTACGCAACAAGTTAGGTGCCAATGCATCGCGTAACAGCCAAGTAAATTCTGGCAATGATCGTTTCTCTAAAGACCGCTTTAACGGAGGAAGATAGCAGTGAGAAATTTTAGTATAATCCTCATTATTGCTGCAGTAGTACTTTCGTTTTCTTCGGTGTTTGTAGTACCAGAAGGGCAGCGCGCTATTGTGTTGTTATTCTCTAAAGTACAAAAAGACGATACCGACAACGCTGTGGTGTATGAGCCAGGCTTGCACTTTAAGGTGCCTTTCGTGGCGCAAGTGCGTAAGCTCGATGCGCGTATTCAAACCCTAGACGGAACTCCGGATCGCTTCGTAACCAGTGAGAAAAAAGATCTTATCGTTGATTCTTACGTGAAGTGGCGAGTACAAAACTTCAGTGATTTTTACCTACGTACCCGTGGCGATAAAAATTACGCTGAAACGTTACTAAAGCAAAAAGTAAACAATGGCCTTCGTACCAACTTTGGTGCGCGTACTATCAAAGAAATTGTTTCTGGTGAGCGTAGTGAGTTAATGGAAGAAGCCTTGGTTCAAGCCTCTGAAAGTGCGCGCGAGCTCGGAATTGAAGTCCTCGACGTACGGGTTAAACAAATTAACCTACCAGACGAGGTGAGTAATTCTATTTACCAACGTATGCGTGCTGAGCGTACCGCTGTAGCGAAAGAGCACCGCTCTGAAGGTCAAGAAAAAGCGGAAGAAATCCGTGCGTCAGTGGACCGTCGGGTGACGGTTATGCTCGCCGATGCTGAGCGTAATGCGCGTTCTGTACGTGGTCAGGGTGATGCACAGGCGGCAAAAATCTACGCCAACGCTTATAACAAAGACCCTGAGTTTTTTGGTTTCTTGCGTAGCTTAGATGCATACAAGAAAACCTTTAAAAACAAGCAAGACGTGATGGTGATTGAGCCTGATGGTGAATTCTTCAAGTACATGAAGAACGCAGAACCACAGTAATCTCGTCATAGTCAGTAATAGCCCCGAGAGCCATCGCCTCGGGGCTTTTTTGTCACTGAGAGAGTCTAATGAGCTGGCAATTGTTAGTAAGCGCCTTTGCGCTTATGCTTATTTTCGAAGGGCTAGGCCCAGCACTGTTTCCAAAAAAGTGGCGTGCATACATGGCGCAGCTAGCGAGCAGTGATGAACGCACCTTGAAAGTGGTGGGTATCATCTTAATCCTTACTGGCGCGCTTGTGTTCCACCTTATTAACCTCGTCTAGCTTGCTGAGCTAGCAATGAATTTTCTATTAGCGGAAAAAATAACCAAAACGGGGTGATCTGCCCCCGGCTTTTCTGATAAAATCTGCGCCTAATTTTTTCTAAGTGAATTTGCAATGGGTAAAAACGTCGTTGTACTAGGCACCCAGTGGGGTGACGAGGGGAAAGGAAAGGTCGTAGACCTCCTTACAGATAAAGCATCTTTAGTGGTCCGTTATCAAGGTGGGCACAATGCTGGTCACACTTTGGTGATCGATGGCGAGAAAACAGTTCTACACCTGATCCCGTCGGGTGTGCTACGTGACAACGTAAAATGTGTTATCGGTAATGGCGTAGTTCTGGCCCCCGACGCATTGATGAAAGAAATTACCATGCTTGAAGAGCGTGGCGTACCGGTGCGTGAGCGTCTGCTTATCTCTGAAGCGTGTCCGCTTATTCTGCCCTATCACGTTGAGCTTGATATGGCACGTGAAAAGGCGCGTGGCGCTAAAGCCATTGGTACCACAGGCCGTGGTATTGGTCCTGCGTATGAAGACAAGGTTGCACGCCGTGGTCTTCGTGTTGGTGACTTGTTCAACCCTGAGCAGTTTGCCAATAAGTTGCGCGAAATTCTTGAGTACCACAACTTCACTTTAGAAAACTACTACAAAGTTGAGCCAGTCGACTTCCAAAAGACGTTTGATGATGCCATGGCTGTGGCGGATATCCTTAAATCGATGGTCGTTGATGTGACTGAGCTATTGGATCAGACCCGTGAAAAAGGCGACAACATCCTGTTCGAAGGTGCACAAGGCACGTTGCTGGATATCGACCACGGTACATACCCATATGTTACTTCATCTAACACCACCGCCGGTGGGGTGGCGACAGGGGCAGGTTTTGGCCCGCTGAACCTAGATTATGTGTTGGGTATTGTTAAAGCTTACACTACGCGTGTGGGTTCAGGTCCATTCCCAACAGAGCTTTATGATGGCGTTGATAAGCAAGACCCAGTGGGTAAACACCTTGGCGAAAAAGGCCACGAGTTTGGTGCTACGACCGGCCGTTTGCGCCGTACAGGTTGGTTTGATGCTGTGGCTATGCGCCGTGCGGTACAAATCAATAGCATCTCAGGCTTTTGTATGACCAAACTCGACGTACTTGATGGCCTCGAAACTATTAAGATTTGTACTGGTTATCAGCTTGAAGACGGCACTGTTACTAACGTTACACCGCTTGCTGCTGAAGGCTACGAAAAAGTAACGCCAGTGTATGAAGAAATGCCAGGCTGGAGCGATAACACCTTCGGTGTTACTCGTGTTGAAGACTTGCCTAAAGCGGCAATCGACTATATCAAGCGTGTTGAAGAAATCACCGGTGTTCCGGTTGATATTATTTCAACCGGCCCAGATCGTGTTGAAACCATGATTGTGCGCAACCCATTTGCTGAATAAGCGTAGGGTGTGGAAAAAAGCTGCTGCGGCAGCTTTTTTTGTGCCTGTATATACCAATTTTGGCACTGGTTTTGCTATAAATTGATGAGAGAGTTGATTCGTCAAAGGAGCGTCATGCGCCATTTGTTAACCATGTTATTACTGACCAGTGTGCTCAGCACCACAGCTCATGCGGCAGAGCCGTTAGAGGCCGTACAGCTGTATACACAGGATGAGTTGGTTAAATTAATACGAAAAAACGCCCATTTAAAGCGGGTGCAGGATGATGATTGCCAACTTGTGCAAGATATTGCCGCGCGCGCGAGTAAAATGAAGTTGCCCAGTTATCAGTTCCTCTACGGTGATATGCTCGCTTACAATGTGTGCGTTGAACGAGATGTGGACTTAGGTGTTTACTACATGCGCCAAGCCGCTGAGCAAGGCTTAGCCGAGGCGTTAGAGCAGTTGGGACGCTACTATGATATTGGCCGCTTAGTTCAGGCCGATAAAGCCATGGCTATCGTGTATTTGCGTGAAGCTGCTGCACAAGGTAACCTGCCAGCGCAAATGCGTTTGGTAAAGCTGTTTAATCAAGGCTACGGCAGTCCACGCGACTATGAAGATGCTTATCGCTGGCTGTTTCATACCCAAGTTGCAGATCGCAACCTACACAAGAAAATTGGTGCGCAGTTAAGTAAATTGGCGCAAAAAATGCCCGATAGCGTGGTTGCACGGGCACGATTACCCGTTGATCAATAAAGTTTAACAGTATTTACCTGTTGCCTTTTCCCGATATGGGTTAAAATAACACCATAAGTCACCGTATAAGTTATTGAATGACCAAACAGGATCCGTACCTCGATAGAGAACAGCAAAAATACGAAAACCCCGTCCCCAGCCGAGAGTTCATTCTCGACCACATTAAAAAACGCGCTAAGCCTGCTAATTTCAGCCAACTTTGTTCCGAGCTGGATGTATATGACAGTGAGCGTCAAATTGCCTTTAAGCGCCGCCTGCGCGCCATGGAGCGTGAAGGGCAGCTGCATTTCAATAAGCACAAATGCTACGTTATTCCCGATGATAGTGGCTTAGTCAAAGGTAAGGTCATTGGCCATCGTGATGGCTTTGGTTTTTTGCAAGTCGAAGGTGAACCTAAAGACTGGTTTATTGCTCGCCACCAAATGAACACCGTGTTACATGGCGATGTGGTGTTAGCTAAAGCGGGCTCCCGTGGCCAAGGTGGCAAGGTTGAAGCACGCATTGTGAAAGTACTTGAAGGCGAGCGTGCGCCAATCATTGGCCGTTACTTTGTTGAGCATGGTATGGCCGTGGTTGTGCCAGAAGACCCACGCATTACGCAAGATATCATTATTGTCCCTGGGGCAGAAAAAGGTGCGCGCCACAACCAAATGGTGCAAATTGAGATCACCCAAAACCCAAGCCGCCATATGAATGCGGTAGGCAAGGTCACAGAGGTGCTCGGTGAGCATTTAGCACCGGGTATGGAAATTGAGGTAGCGCTGCGAAATCATGAAATCCCTCATCAGTGGCCACAAGAAGTTGAGGAGCAGGTGGCTCCTTTAGGCGAGCAGGTGGCAGAGCAAGACAAACAAGGGCGCGTTGACCTGCGTCATTTGCCCTTGGTCACCATTGATGGCGAAGATGCCCGAGATTTTGATGACGCTGTATTTTGTGAGCGCAAAAAGTCCGGTGGTTGGCGTCTATGGGTGGCGATTGCTGATGTCTCCCATTATGTGCAAAAAGGCTCCCCTTTAGATCAAGAAGCGATTAATCGCGGTAACTCAGTGTACTTCCCTGAGCAAGTTATTCCCATGCTCCCTAAGGTGCTATCCAATGGCTTATGCTCACTGAATCCGAAGGTCGACCGCCTGTGTATGGTTGCGGAAATGACGGTCTCTGCAGCCGGTAAGCTCTCAGGCTATCGTTTTTATCAAGCACTGATGAACTCGCACGCGCGCCTTACCTACACCAAGGTGCACGCAATTTTAGAAGGCGATGAAAAATTGCGTGAAGAGTACGCGCCCCTAGTGGGTCATCTGCAAGACTTGCAGCAGATGTATATGGCGCTAAAAGCAGCGCGTCAAGAGCGTGGTGCCATCGAATTTGAAACCCTGGAAACACGGTTTGTGTTTAACGCGCAGCGCAAAATTGAGTCTATAGTACCCGTCGTGCGTAACGACGCCCATAAGCTTATCGAAGAATGCATGATTTTAGCGAACGTGTCAGCGGCGCGGTTACTAGAAAAGCACGAGGCCAGTGCCTTGTATCGTGTGCATGATGAACCGGACAGTGAGAAGCTTGGACACTTTCGCCAGTTCCTTGGTGAACTCGGCATAGAGAACCCCTTTGGGGATTCTCCCGAGCCAGCGGAGATTACCGCTGCCATCGACAAATTAGCCGATCGCCCAGAGTTGGGACTGATTCAAACTATGTTGCTGCGAGCGATGAAGCAAGCCGTTTATCAGCCTGACAACATTGGTCACTTTGGCTTGGCACTGCCCGCTTATGCGCACTTTACCTCGCCAATCCGCCGTTATCCCGACTTGGTCGTGCATCGCGCTATCAAGGCCATACTCAAAGCGCAAGGGCAGCAAACCAGTGGTGAGTATGAATACAACGATGATGAAGCGGATCAACTCGGTGAGCAGTGCTCAATGACCGAGCGCCGCGCCGATGATGCGACTCGTGAAGTCGCTGATTGGCTGAAGTGCGAGTATATGCAGGATCATGTTGGCATGCACTTTGGCGGGGTTATCTCGTCGGTCACTAATTTTGGTTTGTTTGTGCGCTTAGATGACCTGCAAATAGACGGTCTGGTTCATATTGCTAACCTGGGTGATGAATTTTTCCATTTCGATGGCGCTAAACATTGCCTTGTCGGTGAGCACAGTCGTACTGTGTATCGCATGGGTGATAAAATATCGGTGCAAGTGGCCTCGGTGTCTTTAGAAGAGCGCCGTATCAATCTTGCCCTGGCGCAACAAGAGCCCGATCGTTATGCTCGGCGCAAGGCGAAAAAGCCTTCGGTGCGCGATAAGCTTAAAGCGGGCGATATTCCAGGAAAAGGCAAGAAGCCAACACCCAGTGGTAAGAAAAGTGGCGGTAAAAAGAAAGCCTCTAAAGACAAAAAAACAACAGCTGGCAAAAATGTAAAGGCTAGTAAAAGCAAGAAAAAGTCACGAGCAGGTAAAAATGCTCGTAAGAAAACGAAAAAGTAGAGAGTCCCAGTGAGTAACGAATTAATCTTTGGTTTTCATAGTGTCGAAGCCATCCTCAGCCGCGAGCCCGAGCGCTTCATTGAACTGTATGCTTTAAAAGGGCGCGATGATAAGCGTCTAAATGCGTTGATCAATCAGGCTCGGCAATTCGGTATTTCGGTGCAGTTTATGCAGCGTAAAGCGCTGGATGACAAAGCCCGAGGCGAACAGCATCAGGGCATTATTGCTCGAGTTCGCCAAGGTAAACAATATAACGAGCGTGACTTAGACGCCATTATTAGCCGAGAGCAAACGCCCTTCTTGTTGGTCTTAGATGGCATCACCGATCCCCACAATTTGGGGGCCTGCCTGCGTAGTGCCGACGCTGCCGGTGTGCATGCGGTTATCGTGCCCAAGGATAAGTCGGCGAAGTTAAATGCGACGGTACGAAAGGTCGCTTGTGGTGCCGCCGAAGTGGTGCCGTTAGTGCAAGTGACTAACCTTGCTCGGACCTTGCGCGAAATTAAAGACGCGGGGGTGTGGGTTGTCGGCACGGCAGGAGAGACCGATACCACGTTGTTTGATGCCAACCTCACCGGCCCTATCGCCATTGTCATGGGTGCTGAGGGCGATGGAATGCGCCGTTTAACGCGTGAACACTGTGATGTGCTGGTGAAAATTCCTATGGTGGGCACGGTCTCTAGCCTAAATGTCTCGGTCGCGACCGGCATTAGCTTGTTTGAAGTGCTCAGACAGCGAAGCGCATAACGCCAGTTAGGCATTCACCCCCCTTGATATTTTAAGGTGTGTGCCTGGCTCCGTATTCTATGTCATTACCTCGCATCAATCAGGCGTAATTTACTGGTATTCGCCTTCTTTTAAGTTGCTTAATTTGCCAACAATGCGTAGAATACGCGCTCATTTCGGCCATTTAACATTAATTCCTTGCCTTAAACCGACCGGCCGAAACGGTGGAAGGCTATATTAACCGTAAGGAATACCCATGCGTCATTACGAAATCGTATTCATGGTTCATCCAGATCAAAGTGAACAAGTTCCTGGTATGATCGAGCGTTATACTGGTTCTATCACTGAAGCTGGCGGTAAGATTCACCGTCTAGAAGACTGGGGCCGTCGCCAACTGGCTTACCCAATCGAAAAGCTTCACAAAGCACACTATGTTCTAATGAACGTTGAAGCACCTACTGAAGTAATCAACGAGCTTGAAACTTCTTTCCGCTACAACGATGCAGTGCTTCGTAACCTAGTTATGCGCACTAAAGATGCAGTAACTGAAGCTTCTCCTCTTGCAAAAGAAGAGAAAAAAGAAGCTGCTGAAGCTTAATCGTTCTGCGTGGTTGTAATGGCTGAAACGCCTAGTGAGCAAGCGCTCAATCTAGTCGAATTAGGTGGCACTGTTTGTAAGGCCCCTAAGTTCAGTCAAAGCCCGGCCGGTGTCCCCCACTGTATTTTCGTGCTAGAGCACCGTTCAATACAGGTTGAAGCGCAACTAAACCGTCAAAGTTATGTGCGTATTCAGGTGGTAGCAAGTGGTTCGGAGCATCAATCAGCAACACAATATTTGCAAGTTGAGCAGTCAGTGCGAGTGCGGGGGTTTTTAAACCGCCACCAAGGCCGAAACGGCCTCAGTCAACTGGTACTGCATGCTCAGCAAATTGAAAGAATTAATTGAGGAAAATACTCATGGCACGTTACTTCAGACGTCGTAAGTTCTGCCGCTTCAAAGCGGAAGGCGTAAAACAAATCGATTATAAAGATCTAGCTACTCTTAAAAACTATGTTACCGAAAGTGGCAAAATCGTACCTAGCCGTATCACAGGTACTAGCGCTAAGTATCAGCGTCAGCTAGCAACTGCTATCAAGCGTGCTCGCTACCTAGCCCTTCTTCCATACACTGACTTACACAAGTAAGCAGCGGATTAACAGTTTTTAAAAGGTGTAGAGACATGCAAGTTATTCTACTAGACAAGATCGCAAACCTAGGTGGCCTAGGTGACCAGGTTTCTGTTAAATCTGGTTTCGCACGTAACTTCCTGTTCCCGAAAGGTAAGGCAGTTCCTGCAACTAAAGCTAACATCGAAACTTTCGAAGCACGTCGTGCTGAGCTTGAAGCGAAAATCGCTGAAGAGCTAGCTGCTGCTACAGCTCGCGCTGAGAAACTTGAAGCACTTGCAGAAGTGACGCTAGTTTCTAAAGCTGGTGACGAAGGTAAACTATTTGGTTCAATCGGTACTCGTGACATCGCTGATGCGATCTCTGCAACGGGCATCGAAGTAGCTAAATCAGAAGTTCGCCTACCTAACGGTACTATCCGTGAAACAGGTGAATTCGACGTAGCAATCCAGGTTCACGCAGAAGTGATGGCTTCTATCAAAGTGATCGTTATTGCTGAAGCTTAATCGTCGATTAGCTTTATAAAGACCGCGCTTAGGCGCGGTTTTTTTATGCCTGTCTGATGTTGGCATTGCTCGTTTCTTGCAGAGCTTGTCATCCTCAAGCGGCGACAGTGAAGCTGTTCTTTCTTATACCCGCCTGCAGTCCTATTCGTTGTTTCAAGCGCATTCCACAAAAAGTCTTGATAGACAGCGTGAATCAAAAAGGTTGACTTTTGTAGGTCAGGTTTCAACCTGACAAAGCGCTTTATATTAGGAGGTGATGCTCTGCGTCGAGCAAATGCTTACAGGTAGATCTTGTCGTATTTTTTCGTTACCCAGGCTAATACTATCCTCATACCTATACCTTAGATAAGGGAAAAAACCTACAACTTAGATGTTATTTTTATTCGTTTATAAGTCATTAACGAAATTGCTGTTACTTTTGCATTAAATTAAAGAATAACTTATGCACAAATGTGGAGTAATAAAATTGACTTTGACAGCGTTGTCATTATATCTTAACCCAGTCTTAATAAAATTCTAGGCAAAACAATGCGCTTACAAGGAATGCTTCAACGCGGTTTTACCCTGATAGAAATGATGATAGTGGTCGCTATTATCGGTATTTTGTATGCAGTGGCGATGCCAGCCTACAGCGAGTATATGGAAAAAGGACGCCGTGCGGATATGCAGCAAAATATGCTGCAAGTTGTTGCCGTGCTTGAACGTACATATTCTCGTATGGGCGGATACCCTAGTAACTTTACCCTCCCCACATCTGATTATTACACCTTGCGGTATGCCCCGCAGCCAACTATCTCTAGTAGCGGCGGCGCACATTATGATGCTAAAAAGTTCACCTTGCGGGCTATTCCCAAAGCGGCACAGAGTGGCGACGAGTGTGGCACCCTGAGTATCAACGAAGTCGGTCAGCAACGCGCTAGCGCTGGTGATGACGACGATTGTTGGGGGAATTAACCCAATGCATCAAGGACGATATTCAGCCCTAGGCTTTACTTTAGTTGAGTTAATGGTGGTGGTAGCAATCATCGCTATCGCCGCTATTATCGCCACGCCGTCATATATACAGTTCATAAAGCAAGACCGCATTGTCAATCACGCGAACCAACTTCATAGTGTGTTTAAGTTCGCTCGCAGCGAAGCTGTTAAGCGTGAGCGAGCTATTAATTTGCGCGCTTCAGCCGAACAGTGGCAAGTGGTAGCCAATCCAGGTGAAGCAAATGAAGCCGTGCTAAGAGCTTTTACCAAGCAACATAGCTCGCTAACGATTGCGCTGCCTAACCGCATTGTTGCCATCACTGGTGAGCTTAACAACGCCACTAATATATTGATCACTGACAATGATGCCAGTACCACGGACTATCGCTTATGCGTACTACGCAGCGGCCAAAGCTGGCTAGCTGAGGAAGGTGAAGCATGCGTGTAAAAGCAATCCAGTCTGGCTTTTCGTTATTAGAAATTATGGTGTCGGTGGCGATTGCAGCCATTGCCTTGTTGGGGCTGGGCAGCGCACAACTCAAGTCATTGCAGTATGCGACGAGCAGTTTCAACTACACCATGGCCATTGTACAGGCCAACAATGCTGCAGAGCGCATCTGGCCAAATTTATGCGCGCTCAAGCATGGTGGTGGTTTTAACGGCAACTTCAAAAACACCACCTTGGCACCGCAAATCGATGACTACAGCATTACCTTTCCCGCCAACTTTAATGACGATTTAGCCATTGAAGTGCAGTGGCCAGATAGTCGCCTTGATGATGGCCTGCAATCTAAGTTGCGCATTTTTGCTCAATATCCAACGCTCTCGGCTGCGGAGTGTGGCTTATGAAACGCGCTCATTTAGGTTTTACTTTAGTTGAGCTAATGGTTGCTTTAGCCGTAGGTAGCTTTTTAATCGCTGGCGTTGGGCTTTCTTACGCCACTATCAAAGGCACTGTAAGTGCGACTAAAGAGCTAGAAAATGCACAAGAGGTGGTTCGTTTCACTTCTCAGGTGCTCACTCGCAGCCTTAAACAAACCCCATTTGCGCCTGTGGTCAGTGCTGATGGCAGTACGCTGCGGGTTCAGCAACAGGCGGGCGTTTTATCGTGTTTGGGCACCACGCCTAGCGCTGATTATATTGAGCAATACCGCTTGGTTGATGGGCGTATACAGTGTGATATGGGCGCTGGCGGCGAAGACATCCTGACCGGTGTAACGGCGCTCAGTTTTAGCTATGATGCGACCACTAAGCTCACCACCATTAATGTTACTCCTCAGGGATTGCCGCAGCAGTTTGGAGGCCAAGTACAAATCGATATTGCAGCGTCGCGATTAATTTTAAGTGAACTATACGGAGCAAGTTCATGAAGCAACAGCAGGGCTTCACTCTAGTCAGTGTGATGTTATTAACCGTGGTCGCTGGCGTGGTGGTATTTACTTCACTAAAAGACAGCATCGTGCAAGAGCGCCTCAGTGGCAACTTTCAGAAGAAAGTTAATGCGCGGATGATGTCTGAACGAGCCGTTTTTGCTCAGGCTGAGAAAGTGCAGCAGCAACTGCATGCAAACCCTGATGCTGATATTGACGATCTCGTAGCGCAAACTGAGCAAGCACACAGTGGCTCCATTCATAAGGGAGACCTAAAGTATCGTGCACAACTAAATAAAAATGGGGCGGGTGAGCTGGAAATCGCTGCGTTAGGAGAGCGTTATGCTGGTGAAGCAGAGGCTAATTTAGTGGCCAGATACGCTGTTACCAGTAACGGTGGCTATGCGCCTTTTAACACCGCCATAGTTGGCTGTGATGGAATCTTAAATTCAGCGGGTGGGAACATAGATAGCTATGATTCGCAGCAGCTTGATGGCCAGTACGATCGCGACAACGCCTCAACCCAAGCGCATGTGAAAACGATTTCACCTAATGCGGATATCGTTGTCAGTGGTGGTTCTTCCACGTGGGGTGATGTACGTGCAACAGGAAACATCAACATTACCGGAGCAGGATTTATATCCGGGACTGTTCATGCCAATGGCGATATTGATGTCAGTGGCGGTAGTTCAGGAGATTATACGATACCGCCTGGTTTTCCTGTGAAAACGCGAATTGGCGGGGATATTTTGGCAAAAGGCAGTGTTACTTATCAGGGGCGCCATATATTAGGAGTGGTAAGAGCCGAGCAAGATGTTCATTTTACTCCCTCATTTGCTGTTAGAAATATCAACAATAATGGGTTAGCCGTTCTGTATGGTGGTAACAATACCACGGAAGAAAATAATAAAGACTCTATCGCCGGCACTAATTATAAAGGTGCGCCTTATCACCAAACTGTTACCGTTCCCGCTGTTCCTGCCAGTAATAGCGAGGATCCTAACCACGACCCTAAAGACCCAGACACCAACTGTGATCCTTACTCGTTGCCCTCTGAGTTAGCAAAGCTGCAGCAAAAGTTGCCTCGTCAGGGACTCAATGTGACAGGGTGGGGTAATCATGCACAGTTCGACGACGAACAAGGCCGTGATAGTTTTGGTTCTATCTACATGCCAACCTCAACTTCTATATTGGGGCGGCAATACGGATCGGTATACTTTCTAGATGATCTGATTATTAATGGAGCTGAATTGACGATTGCAAAGGGAGATGTCGTTTTTTACATTAATGGCGATTTCAAGCTTACAACCAATGGTAATAGCGCACTAAATATCAATGAAGGTGCAAGTTTGACGTTATTTGTTCAAGGTAAAAGTCAAATTCAGCAACCCGTTAACGTGCTCAAGAAAACACTTAATAGCAACAAGCTACCGCCTTTCAGTCTGTATTCTGGGTATCAAGATAACTCCACAGCAACCCAATGCGGGGGCGACTTTGGTGTTGAGCTATCTGGCACGGGACAAATGTACGGAACTATTTATGCACCCTATAGCAATGTAAAGTTTGGTGCCAGTGGTGAGCTGTACGGGGCCATTCGGGGGAAAAGGGTCAGTGTATGTGGTGATGGTGATATTCATTACGACACCGCGCTGAAAAAGTCACAAGGTGGAAATTTAGGCGGTCAGCGCCGGGTGATATTCCTTGGCTGGCAGTATAAAACCCCGGAAGAGCTATCACCTTAGCGAGTTTAACTATCCCTACTACCAATCTCAGCCCCTATAAAGGGGCTTTTTAGTGTATTGCATCTATGCGCAAGGTAAAGCCAGTATTTGTATCTAAGGCCAACAACTGCAAGGTAGCTCGGCTAAGTCGCAATGCTTACCTTTGCCGGCACAGCTGGCTGCGTCACATGCTGCGGATGGGTCGCAGCAGTCATGGCGGTTTTCTTTCTTTTTGCGTTTGTTGCTATCTTCTTGAGCGTTGAGTTGCAGTGTGGCGTGAGCCAATTTACAGGCATGCAATCGTGCTTTGATATTGGCATAACCATGAAAAAAGCCGTGTTGCTTTACTATGGCAAGGACGGCATTAGAGCAAGATGCACCTTTATGTAAGCACGCATGGGCGCAACGAAATCCCTTGTAAGGGGAGACAAAGCGTTGATATAGACGTATCACTATGATTGCTATGTTATTCAAATGTAGGCCTTTATAAGTTTTCCCGTTGAGCGTTTGCCATAAATTAATCCTGAGAGGGCTTTTTAAAGCGCATCGACAAGGCCATAGCCGTGCCGGTGACAATACCCATGCCGATAGCGCCAGGTAGCCCCATCGCCACTAAAATCGGTATGAATAGCAGGCGATGCACGAACACCAAAGGCACCACGGCAATAGCCAAAGCAACATAGTTCATGCGAACCTCGAAGTGCGCGCCGCAGTGCGGGCATGTTTTGGTTTTCCCCCAAGAGTTTGCTGCTTTAGAGAAAAAGCTAATGGACTTAAGGCAAGACGGGCATTTAAAAAACTGCTCATTATCTGAGTGCTCAGTGTTAGCTTGTTTAGCGGCAGTATGTTGTGCGCGTTTGATTTGTAGCTCTTGCTTAATCGCTTGCACTCTTTGCGGGTAGGCCTCGCTGTCCACGTGCCTTAATGCGTCTTCAAGTTCGTCTATTGAATAGCTTGCATAGTTGGGCTGTATTTCGTCTATCATCCTTGAATCTCCGTTATTGCTGCGTATTCCTTGCACCACAAGATTATCCTATACGCCCTAAAAATCCAATGTCCTTACACTTTCAGTGAACGCAAAAAAAATAAATAAAAAAATTTAAAACCCATTTAAACCCTTTGTACTTTAGTGCGCGTCTAATACAGTAACAAAGCGAATAACAACAACAGGATATATCGCATGCAGGGTCATGCCGCAGAGGCAAGGGCAACCGCACCACCGCCGCCAAACGAGGCAGAACTGATACAACAGGTGAAAAAGGGCAATCAGCAGGCCTTTGCACAGCTGTATCAGCAGCATATTAAGCGAGTCTATGCCTTGAGTTTGCGTTTGGCGGCTGACACCACTCAGGCGGAGGATGTGAGCCAAGAGGTGTTTGTGCAGTTGTGGCAAAAAATACACAGCTTTGATGGCAAAGCGCAATTTAGTACTTGGTTGCATCGCGTAACCAGCAATATTGCCATTAGCCATTTACGCAAACAAAAAAACTGGCTGCAACGCGTCGTGAGCAGTGAAGAGCAGGGCATGGAGCATGAACAAGTGGCTCAATGCCAAGAGCTTAACGGCCTTGATAAACTCATAGTGCGGCTACCTGAACGGGCACGACAAGTTTTTGTTCTGCACGCAGTAGAGGGCTATCGCCATGAAGAGATAGCCAAGATTATGAATATGGCGGTGGGATCTTCAAAGTCACAATACCATCGCGCCCGAGGGCTGTTAAAGGAGTGGTACGAGCATGAGTAAACCTGATTTTGAGCAGTTTCTAAACCAGCAACTGCAACAACAGCAAAAAGAGATCAGCCCGGAGCGCGATCTTTGGCCCGGTATTGAGCAGGGGATTAATGCGCACACGCATACAGCTGATAAAAGCTGGTTTAAACCAGCTTTGGGTAGTGCCGCCGCTGCCATTTTAGTCGCCGTAATCGGGCTCAATTTACCAAGCCAACAAGGCTCGCAACCGAGTAACCAATTCGCGGTGATAAGCGATGTATTCGAGCAACAAAAGCAGAGCCTACTGGTGCAGTATCAAGCACAACCAGCGCTGACCGATAATTGGCAACAGCAATTGCAAGAGCTCGAGCAAGCGGAGCAAGCAATCAAAACCGCGCTTGAAGAACAACCTAACAACCGCGCTTTGCTTAATATGCTCGCGCAGGTTTATCAACAACAACTGAATTTAATTAACAACGTACACCAGCCCAAGCAGGGCGCAGTATTACAGCGTATTTAGGAGCATAACAATGAAAGCAATTATTTATACATTAGCGCTAGCCCCGGTTTTGGCCTTCGCTGGCGAAAAAATTGATGAGCAACTTGACGTGCCAAAGGATGGTCGTATTTATATCGATAACCAACGTGGCGAAGTCACTATTAAAGGTTGGGACAAAAACACTTTTAAAGTGACCGGCGAGCTGGATGACAAAGCCGAGGGCTATACCCTTGAGAACCGTGGTCAGCGTACGGATTTTATTGTTGATATGCCCAAGCGCTACAATCAAGGTTGGGGGCATAATAATGATAATGACGAGGGGTCTAAGTTAACCATATACATGCCCCATGCCAGTGCCTTGGTGATGGAAGGGGTGAGTGTTGATGTGATAGTCAGTGAACTGCACAATGATACCCGTGTGGAAACGGTGAATGGCGATATTGACGCCAAGCAGTTACAGGGCAAGCTCAATTTAGAGACCGTAAATGGCGATATTGACGGCGTAAACCTAGCTGGAGAGATCCGTTATCAAACCGTCAATGGTGATATCAACGACCTTGATTCACAAGGGCAATTACAAATGACCTTAGTCAATGGCGACGTGGAATCGAGCACCCGCGCTGAAGATATCCGCTTTGAAAACGTCAACGGTGATCTACAGCTCAATGCTCAAGCCCTAGGCAGCTTAAAAATTAATACCGTCAATGGCGAGCTTGAGGTCCGTGTGGCGAAGCTTCATGCCGACGGGCAAATCCGCGCCGAGAGCGTCAGTGGTGATTTAGACCTCTACCTACCCAGCGATCTGTCAGCACGGTTTGATTTAGAAGCCCATGCTGGCGGCGATATTCGCAACGAAATGAGCGATGATAAAGCCGTGGAAGCCAAGTATGGTACGGGTGAAAGCCTGCACTTCACACTAGGCCAAGGCGAAGCCGAAGTGCAAGTAACCACCATTAGTGGCAACACCCACCTACGTAAAAACTAACCCAACCTCGGCGAGCCCTTAGGGCTCGCTATTTTTCTTGTTTACCAGTCAGCAAAAAAGCGAAGCAGTTGTTGCACTGCGATGCCAAGCCGATAAAATAAAGCCATTCACCCCGCCTTTTGAGTATGTATGGCAAAAATAGACAAACAGGTTGATAGCCTAAAAGTTCCTCCCCACTCCATTGAAGCCGAGCAATCCGTGCTTGGTGGGTTAATGCTCGATAACGAGGCCTTTGACCGTGTTGCTGAGTTGGTCGTGGCTCAGGACTTTTATACGCGTACCCACAGACTGATTTTTGAGGCTATGGAGCGCTTGGTTGAAGACAGCCAGCCTATCGATCTGATCACTATTTCCGAGTCGTTAGAGAAAAACAATCAGCTCGACAGTGTGGGTGGCTTTGCTTACCTCGGTGAAATAGCTAAAAACACTCCCAGTGCCGCTAACATTAGCGCTTATGCTGCTATTGTGCGTGAGCGGGCGGTGATCCGCGAAATGATTGGTGTTGCCAATGAAATTGCCGAAGCCGGGTTTAACCCCGAAGGGCGCGGCAGCCATGATTTGCTCGACTTTGCAGAAAGCAAAGTATTCAAAATTGCTGAACAGCGCACTAAAAGCACTGAAGGGCCGCAAAATATCCACACTATCCTAGAAAAGACCGTGGATAAAATTGAAGAGCTTTACCAGTCGCCACAAGACGGGGTTACGGGAGTCAGTACCGGTTACTCTGACCTTGATCAGATGACTGCGGGTTTGCAGCCCTCGGACTTAGTCATTGTTGCAGCGCGCCCATCCATGGGTAAAACCACGTTTGCCATGAACTTGGCCGAACATGCGGCGATGACCCAAGATAAGCCGGTGCTTATTTACTCGTTGGAGATGCCCTCAGAGCAAATCATGATGCGTATGCTCGCCTCGCTCGGGCGCATAAATCAAACCAAGGTGAGAACGGGCCAGCTGGACGACGAGGATTGGGCACGCTTGTCCTCAACCATGGGCTTGTTGATTGAAAAAGGCAAAATGTACATTGATGATGCCTCGGGCCTAACTCCTACCGATGTGCGCTCACGCGCGCGGCGAATTGCTCGCGACCACGGTGGCATTAGCATGATCATGGTCGACTACCTGCAATTAATGCGGGTACCAAGCTTATCGGACAACCGAACCTTAGAAATTGCCGAAATATCGCGCTCATTAAAAGCACTGGCGAAGGAACTCGAGTGTCCTGTTGTGGCGCTCTCGCAGCTGAACCGGACACTTGAACAACGTGCTGATAAGCGCCCAGTTAACTCGGATTTGCGTGAATCGGGGTCAATCGAGCAGGACGCCGACTTAATCATGTTTATTTATCGTGATGAGGTTTACAACGAGGACAGCCCAGATAAAGGCACCGCAGAGATTATTCTTGGTAAACAGCGGAATGGCCCTATTGGTAAGGTCAGGTTAACCTTCCAAGGGCAATACTCACGCTTTGATAATTACGCTGGCCCGGCGATGGACGACGAGTATTAACCACTATGGCGTTGGCAACCGCAACCATTGATTTTTGTGCCCTGCGCGCTAATTTAGCGCGCGTTAAAGGCCTTGCTCCAGATAGCCAAGTAATGGCCGTGCTTAAAGCTAATGCCTATGGCCATGGCTTAGTGCCTATTGCGCAACAGCTCGCCGATGCCGATGCCTTTGCCGTTGCTCGCATTGAAGAGGCTCTGGCCCTGCGCACCGGTGGCATTACTAAGCCCATCGTGCTGCTGGAAGGTTTTTTTAAAGCCAGCGATATCGAAATTATGCTGGCCAATAACTTCCAAACAGTGGTGCATGACGAATATCAGCTTGAAGCCCTAGAGCAGGCCCAGTTAGCAGGGGCCATTAAAGTATGGTTAAAAGTAGACACCGGCATGCATCGTTTGGGCATAAACCCAGACAGCATCAATACCTTCTATCGCCGCTTAAAAGATTGCCCTCATGTGCAAGATGAAGTAAATCTAATGACTCACTTTGCTTGTGCAGATGACAATCAGGATGCCTACAATGAGGCCCAGCTGCAGTTATTTCAAACCTTGGTAGCCGATAAACCTGAGCCGCTGTGTTTGGCGAATTCTGCCGCCATCATTAATTATCCGCAAAGTCACGGTGATTGGGTACGCCCGGGGTTGATGATGTACGGTGTTTCGCCCGTGAAAAATACTTTTTCTGCGCAACTTCAGCTGACCCCCGTGATGACCCTAAGTAGCGAAGTGATTGCCGTGCGTCCGGTACGCCAGGGCGAGCCGGTGGGGTATGGCGGACATTGGCGAGCCGACAAAGATACCTACCTGGCGGTGGTAGCCATTGGCTATGGAGACGGCTATCCGCGTCATGCTCAAAACGGCACGCCTGTGCTTATAAACGCGCAGCGTTACCCGTTGGTTGGGCGTGTGTCTATGGATATGATCACTGTTGATATTGGCCCAGACCCCAGCGCTGTTGCAGTAGGTGATGAAGCCATTATGTGGGGACGTGAGTTAGCCATTGAAGAAATTGCTGCCTGCGCCGACACCATCGCTTATGAACTTCTATGCAATATTACCCCGCGCGTTAGTTATCAATATATCGCATCAAGCTGATACTATTCCCACAATTGTTAAGCAGCTGTTTATTTTTGTTCGAAAAAAGCAGAGAATAAGCCACTCATCCCTTATAATAATAATTAGGTACAAAAGGCGCTTGGAGCGATTATGGCTTACCTTATCGAAGCGGATACGGACAATGTGATTTATTTGCACGCCCACCATAGCTTTGGGCGTTTTCAGTACAGTGTAGACACGCTGATCAGCGACCCTAGCGTGTCAAAAATTCATACCATCATTGAATGGCAGGGGAATGAATGGCAGGTTCGTGACCTCAGCCGTAATGGCACTTGGCTTAATAGCAAGCGCTTAGATAAAGATCACAGCCAAACGCTTAAGCTTCATGATGTGATTGCTCTGCCGGGAAATGATGGCAAGCAATTCAAAGTTGCGAATTTAGATAAGCCGCAAGACTTATTGATTGTTCTTGATGAATACGCCAAGCCTACTTCGGAGTTTATTTGCCTAGCAAATTACAACCTTATCCCTGAAGAGTCCCCAGAAATAGCCGTATTTAACCAACGTGAAAGTGGTTTTTGGTGCTTTGAGCACCTGGATGGGCCGATGCTTGATCACACTATTTTAATAGAGAACGATCAGCTCAGTGATAGCCAGCGAAGTTATCAATTGCATTTAAGCCATCTGGAAGAAGCCACAGCGCTGCGCGATGTAAGCAATACCCAGTTAGCCGACTTAAACTTTATTTTTCACCTTACCCTAGATGAAGAGTCTGCAGAGCTTACGGTCAGAGGCCCAGGTGAGGAAATTGATTTGCATGAGCGTTGCCATCATTATCTAACGTTAAATTTGGCCCGTTACAAGGCTCAAGATGCCGCCAACGGCGTACATGAGCTCAGTCAAGGTTGGGTCGAAACTGAAGTGATAGCCCGCGATTTGGGTATCGATTCTCGCTATCTAAACATTCAAATTCACCGCGCCCGTAAGCAATTTAGCGATGCCCTTGCGCATATAGAGGATGCCGATAGTATCATCGAGCGTAAACTACGTAAGGTGCGCTTTAGCGCCAGTAATTTCGAAATATATAAAGGCCACCAACTCGAAGAGTCGGTTAAACGCGCATCCTCCAACTAGGTAAACTCTATGCGCACGCTTGCTCATTATGAATTGAATAAAGTGGTGTACCAGGGCGGCATGGGCACCATCTACGAAGCTTTTGATACTAAACTAGAACGTACCGTGGCACTTAAGGTGCTTAATACTAGCGGTGAAAGTGAATTAGACGAAGATGCCCTTAGTGAAGCGCGCTTTCTGGCACGCTTAAATCACCCCAATATTATTCAAGTATTTGACTGTGGCCAAAGCGATGGCCAGCAGTACTTAGTGATGGAGTTTTGTCGCGGTAAAAACCTGCTGCAATACCAGAAGCAGCATGTGTTAACGCTTGAACAAAAGCTGGCTATGCTGGTGGATATTGCTAAGGGTTTAGAGCACGCGCATCGCAACAGCATTATTCACCGTGACTTGAAACCGAGCAATATCTTGATCAGTGAAGCTGGGCAAGTCAAAGTGGCTGATTTTGGTATTGCTGGCTTCGTGGGCGGTAACAGCCATGTTAGTCAAAGCGCAGGCACCAAGGGCTATATGTCGCCTGAGCAGTTGCAAGGGCAAGCACTTAGTCACCACAGCGATTGGTTCTCGTTTGCCGTTGTTGCAATTGAATTACTGACAGGCGAGCACCCCTTTGCTGGACAAGGTGGCCAAGATATCAGCGCGGCAATATTGCAAGGACAACACTTAGATCTCAGCACCACGCAATTACCGCAGCAGTTGCAAGCAATATTAGGGCAAGCGCTTAGCGTACAACCTGCGGCGCGCTTAAATCTGCGCCGAGGCCCTTTTAGCAAACAGCTTGAACAGTTACTGCAACAACGAGTTCAAGCCGCTATTCTAGAGCAGCAAACAGAACCGGTTACACCATCAAATAGCACGCAGAAAAGCACACCATTACGAGCAAAAAAGTTGCGCTGGCGTTACCTTGTGATGGCCTTTGTCTGTGCGGCAGTGTTGGTGGGAGGCTACTTGCTACGCCCTTATCTGTTACACCAGCCTGTGGTCGCGATTCTACCCACTCAGATATATAACCTACCTGATGAATTTAAGCATTACGAAAGCGCTTTGAAAGGCTCGGTACAAAGTGCTATGTGGCAGCAGTTGCTCCAGCAAGACCAGCAATTAGTTAGCCGTGCAGAAATGAATATGTTGGCGCAAGGCCGAGATAGTGATCAATTTAGAGACCCTAAAAGCTACTTTCAGAGGCTGGCCGACTACACCGGCGCCGATACCCTGATTAGCAGCTCGTTGGA
Organism: Pseudoalteromonas sp. CNC9-20; assembly: GCF_022347875.1. Classification (NCBI taxonomy): domain Bacteria; kingdom Pseudomonadati; phylum Pseudomonadota; class Gammaproteobacteria; order Alteromonadales; family Pseudoalteromonadaceae; genus Pseudoalteromonas; species Pseudoalteromonas sp. CNC9-20. The sequence continues at coordinate 197,832 of NZ_JAKRFS010000004.1, forward strand.
TTGTCAGCAACGCCACTGTAGCGTTGAAATAAGTACGCTACGTGCTCCCAACTGGCAAGTGCAGGAGAGTATGCAGTGGCAGACAGATATTGCAGGCACAACTAATTTACATGACGTGGCGAAATACAATACTGCACGCCTTATTTCCCCGGGCATTGATAGTGAACAGTATCGCTCGCTATCGACAATGAAAAGTAACAGTCCATTATTTGAGATGTATACGTTGTTTTATGTCGACAACGTAGCAACGCCGGAGATGTTTGAGAAAAGCCTGGCGACGGTCAAAGAGAGTGCAACCAGTGTCGAGGGTTATAACCTTCTACGTGAAATTGCGCTGCAGCTGTATCACTCAACCCATGAAAAAACCTATCTTAAGCAGGCAATTTCAGCAATCCATAATGCCCCGGGTGAATTTAAGAAGTTGTCCAGCTACTACAAAAGCCTAGTGCTGCTCAATATAGAGCTGGGGCAAATAGAAGAGGCCAAGCATGCTTTGGATATGTTAACCAAGGTGAGTCATGACCAAGCTGCTATTTTGAATTTGGAGGCTTCAATTCTGCTTGCTGAGGGTAAAGATAAACAGGCCAGAGATAAGTTAGAAGTAGCGTTGAGCTTGAGACCCAATTTGCGGTTACAAAGGAAGCTCGCGCTCGTTTTGTATTGGCTGGGTGATTTTCAGTCAGCGAAAAACCTGCTCGCTGATTTAGTTGAAAAAGTCCCTAGTGATAGAAGAACTCACCAGTACCTAGCTGATATTGCTTTAATTGAAGGTGACTTCACCTCTGCGATAGAAAGCTACAGCAAAACACTCAATGAGAATAGTGACAGCATTGATTTATCAAACCTCTCTATCGCCTACATGATGGTGCAGAACTACCCTATGGCAGAAAAGTTTGCCAAGCAAGCGCTGTTGAGCTCCCCAAAAAACACCGGGATGATGCTCAATATGGCAGACATAAATATGCTCAACGGTAAGCTTGTGGAATCAAAAGAGCTGTATCAGCGCTTATTACAGCTAAATAACGGGCGTGAATCAGCCTTGGCGTGGTCTGAAAATGCGCAGGCCTATGCTCAATTGGGTGACAACGAGCAAGCTATTAAATCACTGAAGCATAGTTTCAAGTTGGCAGAAGATAAGTCAGAGTTAAGTTATACAGCGGCATTAGTGCATGCACTGGGCGGAGACTTTAACTCCAGTCTTTACTATGTGGAAGAGGCTTTAAAAAGTGGTTACCACCAAAACTGGTTTTTACAGCCTTGGTTTAAACCACTTTGCGATTTTGAAAAGTTTAGAGCGATGGTCAGCTCCCACTCTCAGCTCTGTGTGAACTGAGTTAATTAATCTTCATCTGGACGGCGAACTATCACGCGAGGGTCTTGCGACATATAGTATTTACCGTTCGCGGTGTTCTTCGCAGTAAAGCGGAAACCGATACTCAATGGCTCAGCAGTACTCGAAGGGGCAACCTCAATAACTTGATCAAGAGGGCTGTCGTCTGCTTTACCGTAACAAAACGTGGTATCTACTTGATGAACCTTGAGAGTCAGCTGCTTCTTATCGGCACTGATCGACGAGTCGACATTGTAGTTACAGTTGCTGTAGTTTTTTATGTATTCCACACCGTTGCCAAAAAACTCCCAATCATTGTCACTAATGGTGACAACTAACTCAGCATGTTGAGTTGGTTGTAAATCTGCATGAGCTGGGTTGTTAGTGAATAGAATAGGGTAGTCTTGGCCGTTGATATTTTGCTTACTGCCATTAACTACAACATATGTTTGCCAAGGCTCGTTAACGCTTGGGATCAGCTCTAGCTGCTCTTGGACCGAAACATTACCAGGCTCACATGGGACTTGGATTTCAGGGGCTTGTTCAGACATGATCATTTCCTTATTAAGACAATGGACCGTTTTTGATTACTTTATCTGGGAATGGCTATAACTATAGCGCGTAAGTGAGGAAAGTATAGTTTTTGTAATCGCTTGTAAGGCAACAACTTATTGGGGCAATGAAAGGCGCATGCTGCATACGGTTCAAGGCGTTATCGTTCTTAAGTACTGAGTGATTGTTACTTTCGAGCGCTGTTACAGCGACGCAGACACCTAGTTGAAATTAAGGGCTCAGGACGAAGAGCTATTACTGGGGAAGCCTTGGCGTTTTTCTTCGCCACACAGTGACAGGTCCACACCGCTTTATGTCATGCCAACCTTGGCTAAAGTCTGCGCCCAATGCATATCAGTGTAGATAGCGTGAAAAACAAGCTATCTAGAGGTTATTAGCTGTCCCTGCAAGGTGGCAACAATACGACGAGAACCGCCTTGGTCGCGGTGCTCACCCAGGTAAATACCTTGCCATGTGCCTAGCTGCAGCTGGCCATGACTGATTGGCAAGGTGAGTTCACACCCTAAAGTACTGGCTTTAATGTGCGCGGGCATATCGTCATCACCTTCGTAGGTGTGGCGATAAAAAGGTTGGCGCTCGGGAGCGGCCCAGTTAAAGTGTGCTTCCATATCTTGGCGCACAGTGGGATCGGCGTTTTCGTTAATGCTCAAACTTGCAGAGGTGTGTTGCAGCATTAAATGCAGCAGGCCGACCTGATAATCTTGAATTTGCGGCAGCGCGCGCAGAATTTCCTCATCAATTAGATGAAAGCCCCGGCGCTTTGCGCTTAAAGTAATGCTGTGTTGTTGCCAACTCATAAGGTGTCGAAGCTGATCTCGATGTGGGCATTGCCATCACCTGAGGTGAAAGGCATGATAATTGTGGTTCCTTCGCATTTGTGGGTAATGGTGTGGCCAGTGCCTGAAACCACTGCTGGAGTCGCCATATCAAAGTCATAACCTTTTTCACCCAGTAAGTTTTTGGCGCCACCAGTAACCATGTTGGTGATTTCGCCAACCATGTCGGTCACTTCTTCATTAATGGCACTGGGGCGCTCGCCTAGCATACGTTCCATGATGGTAAGCGCTAGGCTTTCATCGAAAGTGATAGAGAGTGAACCCTTTGTTTGAGGGCCGACCATACCGATTAACCCTGACACATCGCCTGCCGCGACCTCGTCCTTTTTAACGCGAGGTTTACCCGGTTTTAGTTCAGTTTGTGCCATCGTGGCCAACACATTGACCAAAGAAGAAAGAAAAGGGTTAATAAACTCGACGTTCATTGTCCATACCTTTGTTCGCAGAAGGTGAATTTTGCTGTTCTTGCAGCACGTGTTTTACCCTAGCAAGTTGTTACTAAGATTGACAGCGTTTACAAATGCCATGCGCTTCAATAGTTTGCGAGCTTACACTAAAGCCGCTTTGTGAGGCGAGCTCACTTAACTCATGCGACAGCACGCTCGAGTGCAGCTCGTCTACATGACCGCATTGATCGCAGATAAGCAACTGCACCGGATGAATTGAATCAAAATGGTGGCACAACATAAACGCGTTGGTGCTTTCTATTTTATGAATAAAGCCTTGTTCAGCTAAAAAGTCCAGTGCGCGATATACCGTCGCAGGCTTTGCGCTGGTTTCTGTCACTTTTAATTGCTCTAATAAGTCATACGCACCAACACCGCTTTTAGTGCTGGCAAGTAAACGGAATACTTTTTCACGGATGGGAGTAAAGCGGGCGCCTTTGCTGTCGCACATTCTTTTAGCTTTACTGACAAGCGCATCTACATTCATAGCTAACCTTCGTTCATCTTAACGCCACCTATACTAGCATACTATGACGCATAAAAATTACTATCTCTGTCTGCATGAGAGCGGTATCATTTTGTTTTAATTTTCAGGAGCAAGTGTGCACGAATTACTGGCCACCTTTATTTTCTTTTTTGCGGTAATTGACCCCATAGGCACAGTGCCGGTATTTATTGCCGTGACGCGCGGCGAAGATGCCGCATTTAAGCGCAAAGTGGCTTACAAAGCGGTGCTGGTATCGGCGCTAGTGCTGCTGCTGTTTGTCGTTGTCGGTGAGTTGCTACTCAACGCTATTAGTATTCCGCTTGCGGCGTTTCAGATTGCCGGTGGCATTGTACTGCTGCTGTTTGCGCTGACCATGATTTTTGGTGAAGGCAAACCCGAGTCGGAAATTAAAAGTGTGCGCGACTCCACAGAAACCGCCATATTTCCTCTAGCCATCCCATCAATAGCCAGCCCAGGGGCTATGCTAGGGGCGGTGCTGATGACTCGTAATAATGAATATACTTGGGTCGAGCAGGCCATTACCTCATCAATGATGCTTAGCGTCTTAGGCGTGGTGTTATTGTTACTTTTGCTGGCGCGCTACGTACATAACCTCATTGGTGATGGCGGTGCAAGCATTATCTCCAGAGTCATGGGGCTGATCCTGAGCTCCGTGGCGGTGACAAATATTCTCGGTGGCATTAAAGACTACTTCGCGCTGTAACTCGCGGCCGCTGCCAAAACTAAGCTACTTATTGGCTGAGTGTGGCAACGCGAACGCCTAAGCCCATTAATATGACACCTAAGGTTTTTTCAATAAGCCGTTGATAACGTTGTAGGGCGTGTACAAATGCAAAGTGGCTAAAAAACATCGCTACCAACACGAACCACAGTAAGTGTGCCAAAGAAATAATAAGCCCATACACAAGCTGGATGGCAACGGGCGTATCGGCGCTCACCAGTTGAGTAAATATACTTAAAAAGAACAACGTGGTTTTGGGGTTTAGGGCATTAGTTATAAAACCTTGACGCAGAGCCGAGATGGCGGATAACGCCTTGCTGGGCGCTGCCTCGTGCGCTAGCTCCAAGGCGATATGGTGCTTTGCTCGCAGGCTTTGATAGCCAAGGTAAATTAAGTACGCTGCGCCGATGTATTTTATTACCGTGAATAGCACCACCGATTGGGCAATGAGCAGCGCCACGCCGGCTATGGAATAAGCAACGTGAATCCAAATCGCTAACCCCACGCCCAGCGCCGAATAAACACCGGCACGACGTCCATATACTAGGCTATTGCGGGTGATCATGACAAAGTCGGCGCCGGGGCTAATAGCCATGATCGTTGCTAGCGTAGCGATGGACAATAACTGGGGTAAATAGGCTGACAGCTCCATAGATTATTCCGTTTACCGGGTTAGGCCTGACACTGTATCTCGAATTACGCCTGTTTGCATGGCTAGCATCGCTCATGCAGGATACTGAGTTGCACTTGCTTGAGGGAGCGCGCATAATTCGCGCTTTCAGGGGCAAGCATATCGGTGACAGCAAGATTAGAGCCGGATGCATACACAGTTATGACGTTGTTATGAGTATTTTCGCGTTAATGCTATTGGCTTTAGCTATGTCGACCGATGCGTTTGCAGCATCGATCAGTAAGGGCGCTTACCTACGCCATCCACGCCTGCTCAGTGCCATAAAAATGGGGCTGATATTTGGTATTATCGAGGGCACCACACCACTTATCGGTTGGCTGATTGGCAATGCTGGAGCCCACTACATCGAAGAATTTGATCACTGGGTGGCGTTTATCTTGTTATTGCTACTTGGTACGCACATGATTGTGGAAAGTGTGAAAGAGGATGACGACACTCAAAGCGAAGCAGCGCAAAAGTCTTCTATTGCCAAAGTGATACTGACTGCTATAGGCACCAGCTTGGACGCACTGACTGCAGGGGTGAGCCTAGCTTTTGTTGCGGTCAATATTTACCTTGCAGCGCTGATGATAGGCTTAGCCACAGCACTGATGGTAACTATGGGCAGTTTACTTGGGCATCGTTTAGCAACGGTGATCGGCAAACGAGCAGAAACCCTAGGCGGTGTTGTGCTGGTCGTGATTGGCTCGTGGATTCTATATTCACATTTGAGTACAGTGGCTTAAATAATCAGCAGTTGTTTTTGTTTTGTGAACTAAATGTTGCCTTTAATGCCGGATGAGCTACTCTAAACCAAAGTTTCTTGGGTAGTTGTACTGGGAATTATTTTGCACTGTTTTAATCTTCGCTCATCAGCACTAGTGCTTATATCGGCGCTCTGCGCAATGTTGTCTTTTGTTGCTTATGGCCAGTACACCTTTGCCGTCGTAGGCAAAACCAAGAACGACAGCTTTTATGAACAATCCTTCAAAGGTTGCCAAGATTTTGCCCAGCGCCAAGCCGATTTGCGCTGTATTTATGATGGCGCTTATGACTACCAAGACGCTCGTACCCAAGCACTGGTAGTGCAAGATTTAGTTGCTCAAGGTGTGGACGGTATATTGGTGTCTACCACCGACTCGCAGCACTTGGTCAATAGAGCGCTAAAAAAGGCTCAGGAGCAAGGGATTGCGGTGATCACTTTTGACTCAGACTTGGCACCACAACATCAAACTTACCGTTTAGCCTATGTGGGCACTAACAACTTTGATTTTGGCGTGGCACTTGGTGAGGCGGCAAAGCAATTTAAACGAGAGCACCCACAAACCTTATGTATTCAATCGGGACATCACACTACGCCGAACTTAAACAAGCGCATCGACGGCGTGCGTTATGCCTTGTCAGGGAGTACCAAACGTTTGAATGGTGAGAATGGTTGGCTGGAGCATCCCCGTTGTCCGCTTTTCACTGCTGGGCGTCGCGATGATGCCCTCAAGCAATTACGCACCATTATCAGTTACCCGCAGCCGACAATCTTTGTTGCCGTCGCTGGCTTTGCACAGTTTAATCCTGATTATCAGCAGGTGATGACAGAGTTTAAACAGCAGCTAGCTAAGAAGCAGCGAGTGATTATCTCTGCCGATACTGAAACACTGCAATTGCAAGCGTTAGCGAGCGGCCTTGGCACCATGAATATCGGTCAAAACCCTTATGAAATGGGCCGTAAGGGCGCACAGCTACTTTATGATGCAGTAAAGCACCAACACCTTCCTGAACAAGAGCAATATTACTTACCTTTTCATTACTGCACCCCTGATAACGCGCAGAGCTGCGCGAAAAACCATTAATACTCAAAGGTAAAATCAGTGAACCTCTTTAGGTGTGGGTTGCTGTGAAAGTCGGTATTGGCCTAGATAATACCAATCAGGGTGTGATTGACGTATAATTGCGCGCCCACAACTCGGCGCAAAGAGCCCGTTGGTTTTCTTGGTAATGCAGGCACAGGTTTATGAACGAAGCGACAACACAGACTCAACTCACCCCTTCTTGGCAACAATCGACTTTTCGTCGCTTCAGTGTCGCGCCAATGCTGGATTGGACCGCTTAGTCTTTATTTTATAGGTCTTATGAATTCAAGGGTGATTATAGGAGGCCCAATAATATTTGAGGGTGACTGTGTTTGGCCCCCTTCACTGAATATACTTCCTATGAACGCTGTGCTTTTCAGATTTCTGAGTTTGTACTGGGAAGCGAATTAATCACTTCGTTATTGCTTACCTAAACTTGTTTGTATTGATAATATTTGCTGAGGAAGGTAGACAACTCGTTTCTTGATTGGGTCGTACCCCGCGCAGTTATTTGTTCCGCAGTATAAGAAGACAAGGTCGTTTTCATAATCTTCAGACTTCATGGTTGCCGCAGATTGGTCGTGTACTTTATCCAAAATCTTATGAGCCATATCTGCTCCTTTACTTTCATGGCTCATCAGAACTAAGGAAACTCCAATAAAGGATAGAAGTACACCAAGTGAAGTCATGACCCGGGCCTCATATTTTTTATGATATGTTTCAGTTTTCTTATTAGTAATGCCGAGTTTGTTTTTAACTTTACTTAAGAAGACTGTGAGCCTAGTGCAAGAACCTATCAGGTCTTTTAGTTCTTGCCACAAAAAGTGCAAAACGGTAAGACAAAAGATGCCCAGCGTAAGCCACAAAAAATTACTTAGGCTAAGGATTAAGCCAGAATATATAGTTTGGTGAAAGCTTCTTTCCAAAAGGTCACTATCCAAACCTAGAGTATTTAAATAGCCGTGGTTGAAAGCAGTACTTGCACAATAGAGATAGGCTGTAATGGCAGCCGCTACGCCTGCACTGTCGAATAATTTCATAAGATTTCCCTGTACTTTTTTAGGTCCACAATCCCTAATTTTACAATTTTTGAAAGTTCTTTCTATTTCAACTTTATATCTAGTTACCTTGAACTCTACGAAAAGTGAGGTTAACTTAAAGTTCATAAATGCTTTTTAAGTACAGATTTTGATTTAAAAACTCAAGGACGATGAGATGCAAGGACAGCAGGAAGAGTACATAACTGTTCAAGAACTTGAACAGGACCTCACCAATGCCACCGGCAACCCAGCATTAGCCAAAGCACAAGCGCAGCAATACGCCATTTTTTATCGTGGTGAAGTTATTGACGCAATGCGTTACCGCAAGGGCCTTATAAGCAAAGAAGAGCTAATTTATAGTAAGCATATTCGCTGGGAACACAATAAGTCACACAGTAAACGTCTGAGCGATAACATGATCGCAGCAGGACGTGGTCCAAGAGAAGAAAATACCGCTGCGCACCATATCGTGTCTTGGAATGATATACGAGCTGCGAAGTCTAGGCTGCGCTTAGCTGCTTTTGGGATAGATATTGATCATGAAGCCAATGGTGTTTTTTTACCCCGCTTCGCTAAGCATAAACCAATGGAGTCTATGCCCAATGCTGAAGCACATTCGAAGATCCATACAAACGAATACTATTTAAACGTCGAAGCTTTGCTTGTTGAGACCATAGGCGAGGGCTTGGGGCGACAAGGTATTATCGATTTATTGCGTGATATTGGTGATGAGCTACAAAGTGGAGAATTCCCAATACATGAAGAACTATCAACTATGCTGCCGAGGTAATTAGACAGTGAGTGATTTTAACAAAGTATATGCTGTGGGTGTGAACGCCGGAGAGTACCTGCTACTTCAAGAGACGATGTTTGAACAATCAGTTCAAATGACAGAAAACGACCTCTACACCTTTGACGGTAAGCGTAAAGGAGATGCTTGGCGCCCGGTGAGTGTTGATTGGTTGGTCGTCGAAGGAGAGACACCAGAAAAGCGGCCTGATATAGCAGGTTGGGGGGCAATGGCGTTTGCTATACCTGAAAGGTTAAAGAGCGCATTCGAAAAAGGACTGGGAGATTGCGTTGAGCTTTTACCTTTGGACCTAAATGGTGAAACCTGGTACGCCCTTAATATTTTGGGTGAACAGGATGCAATTGATCCGGAAAAGACTGAGTACAACATGAAAAACGGGCGCGTGAATCGTGTTCGACGCTTTAAGAAACTCGTCTTAGACAGGGACAAGATAACTTGCGGTACGTTATTTAAAGTGAAAGGAAGTGGTCTTTTTACATTTTCTACAGATGAACCTGGGAGTCTGTACGATATTTGTAGTCAGCTGGACCTAAGAGGTTTGAAGTTTACTGCAGTAGAATTGGGCTGAGCCTAGCAGCAGAAAGCTTCGATTTGTAGTTGATATTTCGGGAGTAACGACTCTTAAGTGGGGTACCGAGCCTTTGCCACTCATCTTAAGCTTCGATTACTACGTTTCATGATAATTCGTTTTGACTCTATTTTTAAAGTAGCAGGAAGTTTTTCGAAAGCTCGTAGCTAACTATAGTAAAAACTTGAAAAGGAAAATTTGGAGATTGTATGAATGGTTTTTTTGCTTATGCTTCGCAGCCCTCTGCTATAGGAGAGACGATTGAAAACGCGGTTGAATCAATAAGAAAAAGCGGTGATATTTCACTAAAAACTTGGAGAGCATTAGACATACCGGGTCACTTCATATCTCAACAAGTGCTTGAAGCCATTGATAATGCTAATTACCTAGTAGCTGATATCTCTGTTCTCAATTTTAACGTTACTTACGAAGTGGCTTACGCCATAGGGGCTGGCAAAAGAATATTAATTACTAAGAATTCATCTGTTAGAGAAAAAGCCCCGACCATTCGCGATGTTGGTATTTTTGATACTCTTGGTTTCCGTGAATATCAAAATGCAAAAGAGCTTGAATCATTTCTTGAAGAGGTTACTAAATCTGAGCCTCTGAAGATATCTAGTAAAATTAACACTAAGTCTCCAGTCTATTTATTAGAGGGATATCATAAGACAGACTTTGCAACTCGCATTATATCTAGAATAAAAAAAGCGCGTTATTTGTTTCGGTCTTTTGATCCCAATGAGCAGCCACGGCTATCAGCAAATGACGCCATCAGTCAAGTTGCTCAATCTCATGGCGTTGTAGTTCCATTTTTATCCAGCGAAACGGTTAACTTTGAAATTCACAATATGCGTGGAGCTTTCATAGCTGGCTTGGCAAATGGTATGGGGAAAGCCTTATGTATGCTGCAACGAGATGAAGATCCAGTTCCGCTTGATTATCGAGATTTTGTTAATGTCGTTTATCACCCTGATGATGTGAACGAGCATATAGCAGAATTTGCAGCGAGTGTGGCTGAGTCAATGCAGTTAGGTGATGACAAAGAGATTGGTAGCGAAGATACTTTTTTACAGGCCCTCGACTTAGGCGCTTCATCTGCAGAAAATGAAATGCGAACACTGCAAAGTTATTATTTAAAAACAGATCAGTTTTTAAAATCCTTGAGAGGCGAGGCAAACATTGTCGTGGGTCGAAAGGGATCTGGAAAGTCTGCAATATTTTTACAGGTTAGGGATAGGGAAAGAAATAAGAAGGGAAATATTGTTTTAGACCTCAAGCCTGATGGGTATAAGCTGATAAAGTTCAAAGAGTTAATTCTCTCTTTTTTAGAGGAAGGCACTTTCCAGCATACGATAATGGCATTTTGGGAATACGTATTACTGTTAGAAATCTGCTACAAAATACTAGAGAAAGATAGAGAACAACATAAACATGATCATGAGTTGTACGAGCCATATCGTCAGCTTGCGGATTTATACCATGCTGATGGTTATGAAACAGAGGGGGACTTTTCTGAGCGCATGAGTGTTTTGATGGAAAAGATCTCCACTGAATATCGTTCAAAGCATGGCGATGCAAAGGGCGTTAGGCTGTCATCTTCCAAATTGACGGAAATGCTATATAGCCACGACGTAAAAGAGCTTTCTCAACAAATAATTAGCTATATGTCGCATAAGGACATGTGTTGGCTTTTGTTCGATAATATTGATAAGGGTTGGCCAACGAGTGGTCTTGAAAATGAAGACCTGTTGATTATTCGCGCACTTATCGATGCCACAAAGAAAATAGAACGATTATTTGGGAAGTCCCACGTTGACGTTAATTCAATTGTCTTTTTAAGGAACGATGTATACGAGCTACTAGTAAAGCATACATCTGACAGAGGAAAAGAAGCGAGCGCTATTTTAGATTGGACTGATCCAGATCTATTACGGGAATTGATAAGGCTCAGGTTGGTTTCAAACGACATAAACGGTAGTGACCGCTTTGAGACGGTATGGCCAAAACTGTGCGTTAGTCACTACTGTGGGGAAGAAAGCTCTCAATACCTTATTGACCGTTCTCTGATGCGCCCGAGGTTTCTACTAAATTTAATCAGTTTATGTAAAAGCTTCGCTATTAATTTGAATCATGACAAAATTTTGGCCGATGATATTAAGAAAGGACTTGTCGCGTACTCAACAGATTTGCTGGCAGATATAGGGTATGAAATACATGATGTTGAGAATAATGTTGACGATGTGTTGTATGCATTTATAGGGAGTAGTTCTCACTTACAAAAAGATGGTGTTCTGTCAACGCTAAGCGAATATGGTGTTGATGAAAGGTTTTTAGAGAGCATCTTCTCACTCCTCTTATGGTATGGCTTTTTGGGAATAGTTGTTAATGATGAGCCTAAATATATCTATGACTTTAGCTACAGTATGAAATTAATGGATGGAGTTATTAAGAAAGATGCTAAAATTCGCTTTGTTATTAACCCCGCATTTTGGCCAGCATTAATGATAGATTCATAGCAGCTAATTTAAGGAGCTCTAACTGTTAAGAGCTCTGTATAGAATACTAATTTTCGCTTTTTGTATATATGGAAGTGCCAGTAAAGGTCTGAACTAAGACAAATAAGCCCTCCCAGAAGTACATATTTCATAGTCAAAGAGCTAATAGACATCCCTCAAGCCTATTTAGAGTATGTAAGCTCATAAAACTTGACTTACATCCATATGGCTCAGAGTGATTTACCTGTAAAAACAACCTTGCCAACGATGGTGCAATTGCCATTGATGGGCATGAGTGGATCCGGCCAGTTGGGGTTGAGCGCTTTTAAGAACTTTTGGCCACCCTCAATAATTAACTGTTTGAATGTGGCTTGGTTCTCGTCATCAAGACGAGCGACAATATAGGAGCCATGCTCTGGTCTTGCTTCAGGGTCAACAAATATTAAATCACCATCTAGGAACTTCGGTTCCATACTAATACCTTGCACCTTCAATACAAATGACTTTTCAGAGCAGTTCACTGGACACATAAAATGTTCAGCTTCTAGCGGATTCACCTCTTGAATATCTGACCAAGCGCCAGCTTGAACCCAACTGATAAGTGGTAGCTGCTTCTTGACTGTAGGGCCAGCGGCAACGTTGCCACCTTCACCGACACCAAAACGCAGGTATTCGGGTGAACAATTAAGAACTCTGGCTATGGTTTCGATATTACGAGGGTTCCTTGTATCACCTTTTTCTATTTTTTGGATTGACGTTTGAGCTGTGCCAACTTGGTCAGCCAATTGATATTGGGTAAGCCCAAGCTCTTTGCGTCTTTGTTTTACTCGTTCGCCAATACTCATAAAAATCCTTTTCTCATCAATTAAATTACTTTTAGTTGTCTTTTTATGATTATCACAACCTTATGTGATTACAGTCAAACAATTAAAAGGTTTCTTTGTGGATAACAAAAAGTGTTCTTTTACGTTGACAATAAAATAAAGTGATCATAGGATAACAAAAAGTTATCAGGACGGTGTTTTTTATGTCAGCTATCAAAAAAGCGGTAGACCTTATTGGTGGCCAAACAGCTACCGCAAAAAATTTGGGAATGGGTATTACTCAAACTCAAGTATGGAATTGGGTTCATCGTCACCAGCAGGCTCCAGCTAAGTATATAAAACGAATTTCCGAGCTTACGCATGGAAGCGTGACAGTAGATGAGTTACTTGCCGACCACGAAAAAGGCAGAGAAGGAGAAAAGCATGGGTAAGCACCAGCCCCGGACAGGCGATATGAATATGACTTTTGCTTTGCTGGCCTGTTTTAACAGCCCCACGGTACCGCTGCGAGAAATCTGCAAAGAGTATTTGGGTATTGAGCCTAAAACTGCAGAGCAAAAAGCGAAAGCCGCTGCGTTGCCATTTCCCACTTTTAAATTAAGAGATTCAGAACGAGCACCAACAATGGTGAACGTGACTGACTTGGGTGCCTATTTGCAGTCGCGTTACGACCAGGCTCGTGACGAGTGGCAACACGTTAACAACTAACAGGAATACTTATGAACGCAGTAGACCAAATCAATAGTGATAGAGAAAAACTATTAGTGAAGTCGAAGAAAATTGAAGCCGAGTTTGCAGCTATTTTTGAATGCCATGCAGATCATGAAAAAGCACACACCAGCGCGATTCTAGCCATCGCCGTTAGAGCTGCGTTGGTGCACTTGAAAAGCAAGCAGCGGTTTACATCGACTCTCGGGCTTAAAGCTGAATTAGCTGAAGCGATTGTGGTAGGGCAGCAAAAAGAGCACGGCAACAGCGTTAATAAAGACAAATTTGAAGCTGTGCTCCTGGGTTTAATTAATGCCAGTAAATAAGAGCTTACCCTAATCCAAGGATATTCCCACTTTGGTTTTTCGTGGAGCTCGTGATTCTAGTTTGTGTTTTTCAATACCTTCAGGAGTTATTACGAATTCGGCTAAGCCTTTGGGATGCGTGCCAGTGGGGATTATTAGGCCGTGATGAACGAGTAAAGCTATGACTCCCCGTCTGTCGGGATTATCTATAGAGATAGCTTCGGCGCTAGGAAATTTAACAGCGAGCTCGCCCAGTATGCCTAACCCCATTGATCTAAGAATTTCATTTTCAAACATGAGTTTTCCTCTTTGTTTTGGTTTGTTAATTGGTCGCACTTGCAACTTACCAAAACAAGGAGGGTTTTACACGATGAAACAAGGATTTATATGGACGCTATCGACATAGCAACAAACGAAACAGAGCGCGAGTTATCTCGCGCTTTAACTTACCGCAAACCAGAGCCGCCCAAGCAAAGCACGGGTCGATGCTGGAATTGCAAAGAGCCAGTCGAGCAAGGGCGCCGCTGGTGTGACAAACAATGTATGACTGAATGGGAGCAACTTCATGACCGCAACCGCTAAGCAGGTAACACAAAACCCAGTGCCAAGCCTTGAGGCGATAGAGGGGAGCCATACACCCCAAGGATTGCGTGAAATCCGTGCCATGTTGGGTGATGAGCGCCATACGCCTAAGCATGTGTATACCCAAGTACTCAGCGAGCGTGAGCGTACCATTTTATGCTTTGCGGCTGGTCTAAAGCGCACCGACATTGATAAGCCATTTAGCCAGCTGAGTTACGAGCAGCGTGATGCATTGCGCAAAGCAGTATTAGAGCTCGATGAAATTGTAACCGCATTCACTTCAGCCAATGCCATGGCACCGGCCAAGTTTTACCAAGGAGCAAAGCGCACCGTAACCAGCGGCCACTTTGACCCAGCCAACCAACTGCAAAAGCAGCACTAGGAGCCGTCATGAGTTCAACGAATCGCGGCGCAGTGCGCAATAAAGATGATTATTACGTGACACCACATTGGCTTATTGAGCAATTCCTAGATGCTATCAAAGGCACGGACTTAGAAAAGTGCCTTATGACGGACGGTGTACTCGATCCTTCTTGTGGCGGTTGCTCATTGTATGAGCCGAGTTACCCGGCAGTGCTCGCACAGCGCTTTAGCGGTATTAACTTAACCACAGCCGATATACGCATCGACGCCAGAACACCGTTTGCGGGCTTAGATTTTCTTGAGTCACGCGGGGTAGGTGATTACGGCGTGGTTATTACTAATCCGCCTTTTAATATCTCTATCGACTTTGTGAACAAAGCATTAGAGCACGTTTGCTCTGATGGCTATGTGGTCATGCTTCAGCGTCTTAACTGGTTGGGCACTAAAGACCGCAAGGCATTTTGGGATACAGCACCACTGCAAAGCGTGTATGTGCATAGCAAACGCCCTTCATTTTTTCCCGATAAAAAAGGGAAAACCGACTCTATCGAATACGCCCACTTTGTATTTAAAAAAGGCAGCAAAAGCATGACGCCGAAACCTGCCACTATTCACGTTATTTAAGGATTAATAATGAACTCGCTTACAACAAAAATAGCTAACGAAGTAATTAATACAGCCAATGAGGCCATTCGCTTTTTTAACAGTAGAGCCACTACAGGCATGCTGATTTATTGCGAAGATACGTTCACCAACTTGCTGCGTATAACTGAAATACTGGCTGCAGAGCAACCAGAAGGTGAGGGCGCAGAGCTACATAATGTGCTGCAACAACGTTTAGATGCGGTGCTCAAAGGTCATGAGCCTGAATTAATCGAACACAGCGCACTGTAAAGTATGCTAGCGAATCAGCCCGTTGATTTGGCGCAGCTGCGCCTATCATCGATGGCACGCGGAATTGTTGCGGCCATTGATGATGTAGACAATTTTAATTATGTGGCACGCAAGCTAGCGGTGATCCCCACGCCTTTACAAGGGCGGATGGCACGCCGCTACATTGACCGCTACAACCAAAAAAAGCAGGGCTCGATTTATCGGGCTAATCGCTGGTTAAGCCGCACGATTGCAAGATTGCAGCCTCGCTTTGAAGTGTTATTCAGGATTACTCAAAGTATGCCTTTGCCTTGGCATATTTTGAGTAGTGTTGAGAAAACCAAAGAATATGGCACTGACGCTGCACGCGAGTGCATGCAGATAGCCATTGATATCAGCGACGAAAATCAGCACCTCAATTATGCAGAGATTGCGACGCTGATACATGAAAAGCTTTCTACCTTCTCCATGTGTCGGGGGGTGAAAGCCCCCTTTTATTCTGAGCAAGGCGATAAGGTGCCCATTGAGCACATCGAAATCGCCTTGCTGAAAATGCAGTGTGAAAAATGGTGGGCGCGCAAGCTCAAATCCGTTCGCCGCCAGTATATTGAACTACTAGAAATTGCCACCGGACAGGTAGGCAAAGACCTTTACCACTGCCCCAAATCGAAGAAGAGTAAACGCCGTGGCATCAGCCCGTATGCCAGTAAAACGGCGCAGCGGGAGTACAGCGCGTCACAAGAAAGTGGCCGACAGTTCCTCGAAATGATGGAACTAGAAGGCAGTGATGGAAGTGTTATAAACCTAATGGATGCAGTGAAAAGCGGCATGGCTAACACAGACAACCGCCGCAATGAGCTAATGCTGCGTATTCGTGAAACAGAAGAACTCGCCGAAGAGATAGGCTATCAAGGTGTGTTTTCGACCATAACAACACCCAGCCGCTTTCATGCAAACTCACCTAAGTATCAAGGAACCACACCGAAGGATGCCAACGCCTATTTGAATAAAGTGTGGTCACGAGTAAGGGCTAAACTAGGCCGCCTTGGTATCAACTATTTTGGTGTGCGTGTGGCGGAGCCCCATGCTGATGCAACCCCGCACTGGCACATGCTCTTGTTTATTCCTAAAGATAAAGTGCAGTGGGTCAACGCCATTATGCGCAAGTACTTTATTGCTGAAGACCGTGAAGAACTAATAGAGCGTTACGCTCGCAAGAAAGAGCTTTTTACTGCTTATAAGAAGCAACGCCAGGCTTGGGGGTTTAAAAAGAGCCAAGGCATCAAAGCTAAGGAGCCTCAGAAATTTCACCGCACTTTTTCACCGCGCTTCGAGGCAATCTTAATTGATAAGAAAAAGGGCAGTGCCGCGAGCTATATCGCAAAGTACATCGCCAAAAACATCGATGGTTATCAAGTATCTGATCATGAGGATGATGAAACCGGCGAGCTTATTAAGAAGCAAGTTAATCCAGTACAGGCCTGGGCCAGTACTTGGAATATTCATCAGTTTCAATTTCAGGGCTCACCGTCGGTGACCGTATACCGGGAGCTGCGCCGAAAGCGTGAAGCCGTTGATGATCCGCAAATAGAAGAGGTGCGTGCGGCGGCCGACTCGGGCAGCTGGAAAGACTATGTGAAATTGCAAGGTGGCATGTGCATTGGGCGAAATGCGCGGTTTAAACCTTTCTACGAACAGACTCCCTTTGGTAACGCCTATGGCGAGCTAGTTAGACGTATTAAAGGCGTAATTAATACCTTTAGCGAATCAGTGCTAATGACGCGTCTTGTGGAATGGACCAGACAACTCAAAGGGACGGCAGAGAAAAATCAGCTTAAAGACAACGCCCTCGTCGGCTCCGCCGACCTATCTTGGACTAGTGGGAATAACTGTACGCCAATAGCGGCGCGGGATAGCACCCAGTTTGCGTTTAACGACTTTGGTTTTGATAAAGACCAGGTGAAAGATCATGAAAAGGATCTAAAAGCGGGTAGGCAGATCGCGATTGATGGGTTCATTTACCGAATACGAGACGGCCAATTACAAGTATTGGATGAACAGCGTGCATTAAATGAACGAAAACGCTTAGACATTGAGTACCACGCACACATCTTTGCCCAACAAGACAGCGAGGCTTTGTCTGAAGAAAGCATGATTGACCCTATCGCTGTGCTTGAGGATATGACAGAGGTAGAACGGCAGGCGCTGAGCGAGGGCGGCAGTGTGGTTCACTATGGCCGCGTCTACTTTATGGAAGTAAACGAATTGAAATCCTTTGCTCAGACCAACCTAGAGCGTGCTACACCAGCACGTCCAATCAAAGTAACAGATACACATTGGCAGCGCGCGCGAGAACTGGTGAACCTAGCTTATGCGCACGCAAATAACGCTGGCCGCAATACCCCAACAGTGGGCGGCGTTGATTCAGGTAGCGACTATGAGTATGCACACCAGGTGCTTGCCGGTGATACCGAGCAAGATTGGTGGGACGTAGCCGCAGCATGGGGTTAGTTGGAGAAATCATGAATAATGTAATGTTAGATTTAGAAACTATGGGTAATGGCTCTAAAGCGGCGATCGTATCTATAGGCGCATGCTTCTTTGAGCCAACAACGGGTGAAATTGGCGCGCAGTTCCACACAATAGTAAACCTTAAAAGCTCAGCATATTACGGTGAAATTGACGCAGGAACCGTGCTTTGGTGGATGGAGCAAAGCGACGATGCGCGTAAAGTGCTATTGGATGATATGGCTGTTTCTCTAAAAGATGCATTAGGTGAATTTGACGAGTGGATCAGCCAAATAGAAAACTTTAAAGAGCGTGTAGTGTGGGGAAATGGTTGCACTTTCGATAACGTTATTTTGGGTAATGCATACAAGGCTTGCCGAATGCGTCAGCCGTGGCCGTATTCTGGTGATCGTGATGTGCGAACACTTGTTGACCTTGGCCGGACCTTGCATGGGTTCGACCCTAAAAATGATATGCCTTTTGTTGGCACGCACCACAACGCCATGGATGATGCTGTGCACCAGGCACGCTATGTTTCAGCAGTTTTTAATAAACTAGGACGAGATGAGAACAGAACTTGCTGACAACCAACCCCTTTAACGATAAACCTTAAGGCAAATGCTCGCCAACGCTTGCTACTTCTCAGGGGGGGGGTATTTTATAACCAAATTGGGTATATAATAGACATTCATTTATAAATATACAGTTAATCTATAGGTTATTTTGCGATTAGTTGTAAAACTATACTCACTTTGTACCTTTTATTGCTTGATGTTTTCGTAACTTATGTTAAATTTAAGTCTGTTATTAGTAGTAAATAATGGACTAAAAATGAAAAAAGTAATTTTCGCATCTCTCTTAACACTCCTTTCCCTACCATCTCATGCTTCCTTGGAGCCAATAAAAACTGAATGTTCGACTTGCTTTTCATTTGAGCAATTCAAAGCAAAGGCAAAAATGAAGGCTCAGCTCAACAAGACTCGCGATGTATATGTCATGAACCTTGAAACAGCTAAAATTGAAAAGTTTGAGGTGACCAAAAAAATTACAGGATACCGGTCCTTGCCTGGCACGGGCGGTGAACCAGACGGAAGGGGCGGTAAACTAGGCGATAGAAAGATTCCTGTCTACTATACGATGGTGAATCAAAAAGGTGTCGAACAGAAAGTTCTAAATAATTTCTATGACTTGTCTGATGCTAAGAAAAAGTTAGTAGAAACTCAGAAGCAATTATCGGGAGAGGAAATTCCACCTGAAATAGCTAAGGGAGTTTGGGATTTAGTTGGTTCGAGTTCCACCCAAAATAAAGTCGCTGAGCATTATAATAAGCATGCCAGTTTAGGTCGTGACATAACTGATTTTGTTAATTCAGCAGCAAAACTGTCTGGTATCTTAGATATTGATAAAGTCATGATGGAAGTTACCTTTAGTGATGGAAGCACTGCGGTATATTCTCTTTACGCTGTTGTGAATGGTAAGCTGATGTGGGAGTTCGTACGTGGTACCGATGTAGACCTAAATACGGTTGAGCCAAACTTCGACACATCTAATTCTGAATCTTATGATTTCAGCAGAGGCGGAGCTAATGCTTTTATGGACTTCTACGACGCAGCTACAAGAGCAGGTGTTGAGTTTCGCAGCGTATCTGGCTCGAAGGCGAGTACTGGTAGAGTTACTTGCGTAAACAAAGGTATTGGTAGATATATTTGTACTTACACATTCTAAATCTATCTGGCTTTAAGGGAGTCCACGAAAAGTGGGCTTCCGATCTAGTAGTGAAATTTAATTATTGAGAGCTTTATATGGGCATTGGTGGTAACACGATATTCTATATTTTATTCTTCACATCGCTACTTCCTGCATTGCTTGCTGTGCGCTTGGCGATTAAGCAGAACCGCTCAAAGTTAACGAGTGGACTAGTCGCTTTCATTTTAGGTTTTACGCTTATAGGTGGTTGGGCCTATTTGGCTGTAATGAATTTACTAGAGCCGAAAGAAAAACCAAATAATGGCAAAGCTCCCGAGTAATGGTAGATATAGCAATTAAACTATTTCATATCCATGAAATATAGAAAAATTTTCCACTTCACCCATCACTTCTCTGGTCAATCCTTCCACGTATTTCCACATTTATTAACCATTAAAAAGATTCAGGCTAGTTATGTGGCTGAAAATTACGAGTCAGTTAGTTTTACATCCCAACTAGTTCTAACTGCTCTTCTTTAGGGAGTTTACTTAGTAGTTCGACTGCAAGTTCTCGTGTACTTTTCAGAGGTGGATTAAGGTAATGATCAAAACTTAATGTCACTCGGAAGGTTGCGCCGCATTCTTTGGTATTAGTGCAACTACAGTAAAGGTGTGAGACACCTGCGGTCTGCGTCTCCCTTGAGGTAACAATAGACTTAGCACCACAGTCTTTGCATGTAACCCTTGCCATGTTAGCTTCTCCCAAAAAAAACCATTAACTGTGATTATATACAGTGTTTGTTGGTTCACCAACATCAGTGACACTCAAGGACCCGAAAAAAATCACTCCTCCTCGCCTTCCGCTTTCGCACAAAAAAGTGATCATTTTGACATAGCCAATGACATAGCTATTTAGCCTTAGACGTTATTCTAAAAGGATCTAACCATGCACTGCAAAGGATCGGGTTTGTCAAACTCGTGACACCAAGTGACAACTTTGGACTTTCGCTGGTATTCGTATAATCTCTTAATGTCTAAAGGGATAGAGAGAGTAAAATGTCAGTTGTAGATTGGGTCAAAGTTATTTCATCATGTCTAACATCTTTATCCGTCATTTCTGGAGTTTTTATCTACTGTGATAGTAGAAGAAATGAGCGTAAAAAAAATGCCTTGAACTTCTGGTACGAATTCGCAGATAGCACTGTGACTGAATTTATTGAAGTTTCAGAAGCACTACCAAAGTACTTTTCGGATACAAACTTAGCGCAAGTGAAGGGCGATAAAGAGCTGAATGCCCGCGTCCATAACCTTCTCAATAAATTTGAACGGTTAGCTCTAGGCGTGAACGTTAAAGCATATGATCCTAATACAATAAAAAAAATAGCAAAGACAGATCTGGTCGGGTGCTACTTAAGGTTATCGCCACTTATTCGATACCACAGATTGGCTACTGGCAAAATGCAGTCCTGGTCTGAGTTTGAAAAACTTTATAACTATTTAATCGAAGAAAGATAAGTTAGTCAGCAAAGAATTCCATAGGGATAAAATTGCAGCTTTCCGGTACTTCTAACTCGAAGGAATATCTTTTGCAAACTATTAATCGAGATTGAGATAAGTCACAAAATTGGTGTCCACAGAAAAACAGTGGATACCAATTTGTATGGAATTTTTACTAGAGCTATTGAGCTTAATTAACGATTACTTCGACTTTACTAAATATGCGGTGAGGTATGCTCTCAAGCTTCTACTTCGTCACGCCTTTAAGCTTTTCGACCGTGCGAAGACTAGCCAACCCCAACATTGCAAGCGAAAGCTCCATCATCGCCTCAAGCGGCAAAGTAGGCGTCCCAAGAGCAGGCAAAAACCACGTAATAATGGGGTTAATAACAAAAGCAAATAAAAAGCCTAGGCCACATACCCACATTAGGAAAGGCCTAGCACCTGCTACAAAAGTGCTTCGATGTTGCGCTTGAACCTTCGTTATTTCAGCTTGTATAAGGGCTGGCCTTTGGGCCAGTCTTTGGCGAACAAGCTCCAGTGACAGTTCTTCTTCATCACTCGTAAATAACTCATCCAGTACATTGCCTACGGCTTCAATCGGCTCCGCTGCGCCTACGCCAAAAAACTTTGTTACCCATCCCATCATTTAGCCCTCGCAAATAATTTAAAAAACGAATGGGGATCTTTACTGAATAGCTTCACCAGTTTATCGAACCCCTCCAAAATATGCGGGGCGGCATAGGCGGTCACGCCAATAACCCCGGTCTTCAAATTCTCATCAAAGCCGCGCCAATCACAAAAGCTTGCTGCTAGGTAAGCAGCAAATATCGCAATCAGTACCGACATAAAGTAATGGAAGTACGTAAAGCGCTTACCGCTCAAGTACATTTGAATAGCTGCGGCTGCTAAGCAAATAAAGCCTAGGCGCCCCCATTGTTTGATAAAGGCAACAATATCAATCCAACTCACGGTTAATCCTTTTCATCAGGTGTGTTAAGTAAATCGCTGTAGGCCGGCACATCAAAATCAATGTGAGCGGAGCGGGGGAGGTAATCGTTTATTTGCAAAATATCTTGCTGCAAGGGCACCACCTCATTGTTGTAATAAGCCGAGGTAATTCGGTCTAAATTACCGAACCCTGCTGAGTCGCCAGAGCTTTGCCCGCTTAATGCTTCTTGGGCTCGGTGCATCGAAAGCATGTCGTTGGTGGTAATGCGCTTGATACGCTCGAACTCGTCCTTGGTAGAGATATCCCCAACCGGTGTGATTTTGATAGCTTTGTCTGCGTCAGTCTTGCCACTTCGGTTGTTAAAGAACAGGCTGCGAAAATTACCCACCCCCTTTGAATCCTTAATCGCTTCTTTGAGTGCGTCTTCATCCTCGGTGGCTAAATTGGGATCTGCCATGGAAAAGATAAAGCCCATGTGGGCGCCGTTCTTGTAATAGCGCCGGCGGAACAAAGTTGCATCTTCGTTGAGCAGCGCCGACTGAATACCGCCATAATACTGCGGGATGCCGTAGATACCTTGGGTGGGGTCATACTCTTTAATCTGGATCACTTCCCCTTCTTTAAACCGAGTGATACTGCCATCACTGCGCAGCTGTGCATATACACCACGCTCTTTGGTGTAACGCATTGTTAGTGCTGGCAGGTGGCGCAGCTTCATGACACCCCCTAAGCGGTTTTTGATGATTTGCAAATAGCCATTCCCTGACCACAAATAATCAAAGGCAAATTTGCCAGCCGTGCGGCGGCTAATAATGGCACTGGGTTTGAGCCACTTCAAAATCATGTTGCGCTTAAAGTACAAAATAGGCCCATGCTGTGCGTTCACATGCAGCAACTTAATAAGGCCATTGAGGCTCACAGGGGGCGCATAGATACCGTTCAAATCGGCAAACACACCAATATAACTGGTCAACCGATTATCTAGGCAGGGCTCGGGATCGCCAAAGCTAAAGCTCACACTGCTGTTTTGTGATTGGTTATATTGCGGCATCTGCCCCGCAACTACAGGAAGTCGTTGTTTCATTAGGCGGCTATCCCTACAGAGGTTCGACGGTTAGCGGTGTTACCGTCCAGTGGTTCAAAAATCATGGCGTGCATAATGGCCCACGCAATATCAGCGTGGCCTATTTCTGCGCTGCGGTTACTGGCATAGGTGATTTGGTCTCCCACCACCTTTTTACGTATGTTGATAAAGCTACTTGCGACCGTCACGGCGTCTTTGTCGTATTCAAAGCGGCCATTCTTAATCACGTTCAGGGCCTTCATCACCATCCGGGCTTTGATTTGTGGGTTGTAATAAATGGGCTCAGCTTGCGGGTAGAACTTGGTGATCAGTTCCCACACGCCATAACCAATGCCGGTGGTATCAACGCCTATGTGCTGTACGTTGTATTTATCGGTGAGCAACTTAATCTCTGCGGCCATGGCTTCGAAGTCATTGCCGCTTAAATCAAGGGTTTCAAGCAGTCGAAATTTCTCACCGGATTGCGGCATGCTGAGTACTGCCACGCTGGCTTTGTCTCGGGTGCGGGCAGGGTCAAAACCAATGAGTACGGGCTTCATTGCAAAGGGCCGTTCCCATTCACTGTTGTAATCCTTCCACTTTGATGAGTCGCCCACACAAGCCATAAGCTGTTTAAGGCTAAAGGCTGAGTGCGCATCATCAATGAACTTACACATAAAGAGGTTATCGAATTCCTCTTGTGAATATTCATTCTCGAGTACATCAATACTGATACGGTCAAAACCCGACTCAACCACATCGTAAACAGTGAGCATTTGTCGCCATATACCATCATCACACAGCACGCCATCTTTTAAAGCTTTGTGGCTAACATCAATGGCAAATTCAGGGTCGTTACAGGCTTTGGTTTTGCGATACCATTTACCATTCCAGTGGTCGTAGGCTTCATGACTGGTGACCGAGGGTGTAGAAAAATAGGTAATGCGGTAGTGCGCGTGGGTTGCCATTGCTTGGGCAAGCTTACGCAGCTCTTTGTATTTGGGTATCCAAAATACTTCGTCAATATATAAGTCGCCCGAATCAGATTGGGCCGTGCGCGCATTGGTACTTTTAAATACCAGCTTGATGGTTTTGCCATGGTAGTTAAGCACCAAGGGCGAGCCGCTGAGCTCAATGCCAAAGTATTCACGCACCATGGCGATGATGTTGGCTTTAAATATCTCTGCCTGGTCGCGCGATGCAGAGATAAAGATTTTGTTGCGCCCGCTTTTCAGCGCATCGTAAAACGCTTCAAACGCAAAGTAGAACGTCGCACCGATTTGGCGTGGCTTTAATATAAAGCGTTGGCGGTGGTCCTGGTTATCAAGCCAATGCAACTGGTGCGGGTAGAGCAGTTCCTGCGCGAGCTCTTCAAGTTGCTCAATGGTGATGCTTGAGCAATCGTTTTTAACCTTCTTCTTTTTGCCTTTCTTGCTGCTTGAACTGCTGTTGTTGCCAGCATCATTGTGCACCGGTGCTCGCTCTTTTGGCTTCGGGGCCAGTTTACTTTTATTGAGCGCAGCGAGTTGGCGTGTGCAAAAGTCTAGCTCTTTATAGTCGCTATCGCTTTTTTCATCCTTTTCAGCCAGCACATTAATGCGCTTAGCAAAAGCCATTTCGGCACTAAAGCTCGGGCACATATCCACCCAGTTTTCATTTTCTGACCAACGGCGAATAGTGCGCGCACTGGGCATGCCTTCCACGTCTGCAATTTCGTCAAACGTAAAGCCTTCAATCACGTAAAGATTACGTGCCTGTGCAATCACTTCGCTGGAGTACTTGGGTTTCATAGACCGCGTCAAATTCAAAACTTAACGGCAGTTTAAAGGCTAAAAAGCAGGAGTACGCGCGGTTAAAATCCTAGACACACCTAGAACAAAAATATAGGAATTTCAAAAGATTAAAAAAATGGCAAGGCAGCCAAATGCGGGGCAAACTGCAATCAAATTTAGAGCATTTATTGCATTTGTAAAGTTTTTAAAGGTAACCCGCCCATGCCACAAAACAGCCAGTTACGCACCAAACCATTATCAATAGCAGCAGAAGGTTTGACCGTGGATGGCCGCGAGATTTCCGAGCAGGATATCTTAGATATTGTCGAGACTTACAATCCTAAAATGTATGGCGCCCGCATCAATTTAGACCACGAACGTGATTGGTCAGGCTGGGCGGCGAAGAACCTAAGCAACGTGGATATCCCTGGCATGCTTGGTGATGTGCTCAGTGTTTTTGCGAAGAAAAATAACGACGGGGTACTGTGTCTATATGCCGTACTCGCTCCCAATGCGTCATTCGTGCAGCTTAACCAAGCAGACCAAGCGGTGTATTTCAGCATTGAGATTAACCGCAACTTCCGGGGCACCGATAAAACCTACTTGGTCGGTCTGGCTGTCACCGATTACCCCGCCAGCTGTTACACCGACCGTGTGAAGTTTTCAAAAGAACAGAATAAAGACCAGGTAAGCGAAGGAGCCGACAAGGATGTTACCCCTATTACCGTTAACTTTCAGCTTGAAGAGCCCGAGCAACCTAGCGCCGACACTCCCGGATTTTTTAAAAAACTGTTTTCAACAAAGGATGACCCCGATATGAAAAAAGAAGATTTAGCACAAGCGATGAAAGACGCGCTGGGCGAACCGCTGCTTAATCTAAGCACCCAAATCAAAACCTTGTCTGACAAAACAGACAAGCTCGAAAAGCACTTTGCTCAACAGGGCGATGAAGAAGGCACTGAAGACGAGCTAGGCGATAAAGAGGAAAACACCGAGTTTGCACAAGTGAAGCAAGAGTTGGCAAGCACCAAGCAGGCGCTGGCTGATTTGAACAGCAAATTGGAAAAGCTATCGGCTGAAGAGCACTCAGATACGACGGACTCAGAAGAAGACCCCGAAGGCGATAAAGCGCAGTACGCAAATTTACTGTAAGCCAACCCAAGCACATTAAGCAGGAAAAAGCATGAAATTAAAGACCTCACAATTATTCGCTAGCCTGATGGCTGGATTGGCTAGCAACTACGGCGTGGCATCAATGTCGGAGCAATTTTCCGTTGAGCCATCTATTGAGCAAAGCTTGTATGACATGGTGTATGAATCTGTAGAGTTCCTACAGATGATCAACACCGCCACGGTGGATGACCTCGTTGGTCAATCAGTATTCATGGGCGTGGGCGGTGGCGTTACTGGCCGTGCTGGCGTTGAACAAGACGGTAACCGAGAGCGAAAAACACGCGATGTGGCGGGCTTGTCAAAACGTGAGTACCGCTGTTATCCCACTGAGTGTGATGTGCATTTGCCTTGGTACAAAATGGATCAGTGGTCCAAGTTCCCCGATTTTGCTAATCGCTATCGAAACCACGTCAAACAAGCTATTGCCTTGGACATCATCAAAATTGGTTGGCATGGCACACATGCCGCAGATGTGACAGATATTGTTGCCAACCCAATGATGGAAGATGTGAATATCGGCTGGTTACAACTAGTTCGTCGCGATGCGCCGGGGCGTGCAATTAGCGAAGGTGAAAAGCAAGCGGGCGAAATTCGTATCGGCACCGGCGGTGACTACGAGAACTTGGACCAGGCGGTGCATGATTTGATTCAAGCAATCCCAGAGCATAAGCGCGTTAATCTGGTTGCGATTGTCGGTGGCGAACTGCATGCCGATGACAAGAACAAGCTGTATGCAAAACAAGCGCATACCCCAAGTGAAAAATCCAAGATTGAGCTGCAACAGGTCATTGATACCTATGGCGGCTTGCCGACATACAAAATCCCGTTTTTCCCAGAGCGTGGCATTTTGGTGACCACTTTTGAAAACCTGAGCTTCTATGTGCAAGAGGGATCAACGCGCACGCACATCGAGGACAACCCGAAGAAAAAACGTGTCGAAGATTACCAAAGCCGCAACGATTGCTACTACGTGGAAGATTTAGAAATGATTGCGTTTTTTGAATCTGCAAACGTGAAAGTCACCAAAGACGGCGGCACGACCTGGTCGTAACGAGCAGCAGCGCAGGTTGGCGCCCTAACCAAACCGTGGGGCGGGCGTCCTTTTTAATCCAAGTGGAGCATTCCTAAATGAGTTTAGTTAAAAAGGCACTCGCGAAAGCTGCTGCACAAAAGCAAGTGCAGCAAGAGGCTGACAACAAAGCGGCACCGGTAAACAGTACCCCAGCACCCGAGTCACCCGCTCAAGACAAGCTGGCGGTAGCCGATGACGGCCCCAGTCGCTACGAGTTCTTTAAAGCGGCTATTGAATCGGACTTAGGTCAATTAAAAACAATTGACGATGTGGCTGATAAAGCCAGCTACAAAAGCGAAGCGCTAGAGCGAAACGAATACCTGGCTTATATCAGCGAGTACCGCCTCAGCGGCCAGAACTTCCCTAACACTGTGCTGGCATGGGTATTCATTTGGCTGGTAGACCTCAAGCGCTGGGATGCTGTGCTCGAGCTATTGCCATTAATGGTCGAGCAAAAGCAGCCACTGCCAACGGCATTTAACACCAAGCATTGGCCCACGTTCTTAATCGATCAGCTCTATGACGAAGGCAGCTACTACCTCAACAAGGGGGCAGAAGCAGTCAGCGACAGTGGTATTGCTTTGGTGATGCACCGCTTGATTGCGCAGCTGCTTACGCAGGATTGGTCAGGGAGTGAAGTGGTGGGCGGCAAGCTGTATGCCATGGCGGCCAAGCTCGAGCAGAGTCAGCACAATTTAGGCTACGCACTGCAATTCGCTGTGCAAGCCACGCTTATCAATGATGGTGCCGGGGTGAAAAAGCTGGCCCGCGATGTGGCTAAACAGCTTAACGTGTCCATTGATATTTAAGTCTCCAACGCCAGCGGGCATGCAATCACACCGGTAGTCATTGAATTGCTTTACAGGTGCAGATTGTAGGCGCCCGCACCCAATAGGAAAAAGTATGAGCTTTAGCGGTATTAACAGCACAACGAGTGATCAGGTCATTGCGAATAATGGCTTTTATCCGGCGGTATCGGTGCAGCAATTTGCTGAGCATTACCACGTGCCGAGCTCATACCGTGAAGCCATGGTGGTGGATGTATTGACTCACCAAGTGCACGCACTTAACGCGGCCTTAGAGCGAGACTACGTCTTGCATTGGGAGCAGTATCCGTCCCTTGCTGAGGTGCCGAGTGAACACATAAATGGGCGAAGCGCCCTGGTGTATTACTACACCAAAGCCCTGTCGTGCTTCGCCAAAGCAGACTTGCTACTCAGCCACCAAAGCATTAGCCAACGCGAGAGTGCATTGGCAGAGAAAGAGCAGCAAACAGAGCACCGGGCTTATTGGTTGAACGAAGGCATTAAAGCGCGCAACTACCTGGTGCAAAGCAAGTATCGCCCGGTGGAATTGCTATGAATAAGTTGCAGCGCATCACTGATTATTTAAGTGCTCACGGACTGAATCAAGCCGCCACCTTGGATGCGTGGATAGAAGAGGGCACATTCGAGCCTCGCGCGAAAAACGAAGGCACCGGCTATACGATTTTAACCATGGCTTACAAAGCCATCGTGAGCATAGAGCGTTATGCCCACTCGGCGCATTTACTCGCCGCGATGGTCGCGATTTGGATGCAAGAGCAAGGCGAGGAGTTTGACGATTCGATGGTTGGGTTTAGCGCGGATAAAACAGACGACGAGCTCTTTGATATTGAGCTTGAGTTTATGCTCAGTGAAGACGTTCAGATAGTGAGAGACCCTAACGGCCCGCTGACATTTATGGGTGAACAATACCGCATTGAAAGCGCTCCTGTGTGGGTCGCCGAGGACTTTACGTTAGATGCTGACATCGCGAATTAGCCACGACAACCGCGACCAACTGGCGCTTCTTAAGCTGGATGATCGCACTCGTCGGCGTGTTTTTCGAAGCGCCGGGCGAAAAGTGCGCCGCGATTCGAAAGCTCGGCTAAAAGGGCAAAAAGATTTAGAGAATAAGCGGTGGCCAGGGCGCGCTGACGGCACCAAAAAACGCATGTTACGGCGCATTGGCCGCAAGATGATTGTTAAGACAAGCCCGGCGGGGGCGCGGGTGCAGTTTGATTCGCCGCGCACCGCGCGAATTGCCAGCGCTCACCAATATGGAGCTGAGCAGGAACGCACCGCTAGCGAGCAACAACGCATCTATGGCACCCCCGATTATGATGCACCCGCTTCGCGAAAGTTGGCAAAGAAGCTCATAGCTGCGGGCTACAAGATACGGCGTGCTAAAGGCAAGGGATATAAACGGCCGTCGGTGAAGTGGATCACCGAGAACCTGAGCACAGCGAAAGCAGGTTTTATTTTAAAACTGCTGAGCGATGAACCAAGCAAAGAGCGCTGGACATTGAAAACACCCAAGCGCTCGTTCTTAGGGCAATCACGAGACGAGCTCAAAGAACTCAAGAACTTTATGTTAGACGAGGCCATGCGCCTTAGATAAGCGAGGAAAACAATGTCACAAGGTCAGGTATTAGTTACAGCCGATAACTTAGGCCAGGGCGCGACTAACAGCATCGAGCGCAAGCTCTTGTTTATTGGTAAAGCCCCTGAGAATCAACTCAAGGTCGTGAGTATTAATGGGCAAAGCGATTTAGACGCGTTATTGGGTGAGGCAGAGTCTGCACTGAAAACCCAACTGCGTGCCGCGATGCTAAACGCCGATGGTCTGTTTGAGGCCTATACATTGCCATTGGATGATATCACCACGCAATTGATGGCGGTGGACACCGCCATGGTGCAGGGCATTCAAGTTGAAGGCATCGTGTTGTGTGAGCCTCTCGCCGATAAAGCCGCTGTTGAGGCGGTGTTCACCAAACAGCAAGAGGTCGAAAATGCCTATCACCGCTTTCATTTCTTCTTGGGCTGCGTGGCAGGCATTCAAGCGGACACACAAACATGGTCCGACTACACCGCCGCCACAGCGGCCATCACCGATGGTGTGGCTGCTTATACTGTTGGGGTTGTGCCACTACTGCACGGCAATGACCTAGGCGCACTCGCCGGTCGTTTGTGTAAACACGCCGTCACCGTGGCCGATAGCCCAATGCGCACCGCCACCGGCACGATGGTCGGCCTTGGGGCAGCGCCTGTTGATATGGACTCGGTGCCACTGCCCAGTGCAGTAACGGCTGCGCTTGATGATGCGCGCGTGAGCTGCACACAAACTTATCCCGATTATGATGGCGTTTACTTTGGCGATTTGAATTTACTTGATGCTGAGGGCGGCGACTACCAGGTGATAGAGAACCTGCGCGTAGTGAATAAAGCCCGTCGCGCTGTGCGCATCAAAGCCATTAAATTAATTGCCGATCGCAAGCTTAACTCCACGCCTTCATCCATGGCCTGGGCCAAGCGCTACTTAGGTGAGCCGCTGCGCCAGATGGCGAAGCGCACGGTGGTGGCGGGAGTCCCATTCCCGGGCGAAATTAAGCCGCCTCAAGATGATGCCATCACCATCGTATGGCAAAGCAAAACACAAGTGCGCATTTACATGCGGTTGACGCCGTACAACGCGCCAAAACAAATTGTGATCAGTATTGGCCTTGATTTGGCCGATGGCACCGTAGAGTAGGAGCGACCATGAGCCAACATAAACTTTCAGGTAAAGACTTTGATGTGAACGTGGGGGATGCCCTCGTTCATGTGATCAACTGCTCACTCACCATTGATGATGGACGCCAAGTGCGTATGACCAATGGCGTGCCCGACGGCTTTTTAGATGGGCCTTGCACTGCCAAAGGCGAGCTGACAGTCAACCATGAAAACTTCTTGATTATTCAACAAGAGGCGCAAAAGGCAGGCAGCTGGAAAGGCATTGACCCGATTGATATCAGCATGATGGGCGCCGTGGTCAGTGGTGAGAAAAATATTGAATCGTATGGCTGTCTCTTAAAGCTCAGCGATGTGCTCAGTATTGATCCCGAAGGCGCCAAGGCCGATGAAACTAAAATCCCTTTTGAGGTGACTTCATCAGATTTTGTCAAAATCAACGGTATCCCCTATCTGACCGCGAAAGAAGTGGAGAACATCGTATGAAGCCGCTCAGCGCTCAACAGCTCTTAGCAGCGATGCGGGCAAATGGACACCGTGTATTTGAAGGGGAGTTAAACCTAAACATCATTGGCGTGCGCGCCAGTGATGCACAGGCCAATACCTTTAATGACATGATTTATGTGCTTTACCAACGCGGTGGCGCATGGCAGTGCAAAGCCTACCCGGCCACCACTGATCCGGGCACCTATTACCGCGAGCATCCCGCGAATGTGAAAGGCACCGCCGTCCTTGTGCCTGGTCGCTACGGTGGCTGCTGGCAACTTGGACAGCACCAGGGTAAGTACGATGCGTTGGTGCAGCGCGGCGAAATGACGGTGTACCGCGATAACAATTCGGATGCACACATCGATACAGATACCCCGACGGAGTCCGGCTACTTCGGTATCAACTGCCACCGCGCCAACAAGCACACAACGAGCAAACACGTTGGCAAGTGGTCTGCCGGTTGCCAGGTATTAGCGAGCCCCGAGCACTTTAGCCAATTTATGAACCTATGCCGTGACAGTGCTTCACTGTATGGCCCGAGTTTTTCTTACACCCTTTTAACTGAGAGCGAGACGCGCCTGTGAAAAAAGTCATTGTGCTAGAAATTAACGATAAAGAGATCACCTTTAATATCACGTTGACGGCATACAACCAGTACATCAACAGCACCACGCCAAATAACAAAATACAGCCTGCGCATAACTTCTGCATGAATACTGTGGATGACAGCAGCAAATCGGCGCTGCGAGAGCTGATAAAACAGCCAGGCATGCCCTTACACGTGGCCGGTGCGATTGTTGAAGAGTACCAGCCAGATATAGCGATCACGGTAAAAAAATCGAAAGGCGAGCAAGAGACATCAGCGAAAACAGCTTAGATCAGCTGCTCGCCTATCACCAACGGCACTTGCCGGGCAGTGCCGTTGGTGAAGAGAACCTTGCCCGGGCATTGTTCTTAGAGAACGACTATTGGAAAAAAATGGCAGTGGCCGTCAATAACGGCATTGCTTCTGCATTGAGTGAGTAGCGCGTGTGAATAAGTTGGAAAAACTCATGTTTACGATAGGCGTGGTGGATGCGGTCACCGGCCCTGTGAACAAGATGATAGCCAAAGTAGACCAGCTGACACACAAAGTGAAGTCGGGCATGGGTGATATGGCAGCGGGTGCAGCGGGCATGATTGCTGCCGGTGCTATGCTCAGTGCATCACTGGCGCCCTCAATTGACAGTATTGCCGCGCTCGGTGAAGTCCAGTCCTTGGGGGTGGCTGAGCACGCCCTCGAACAACTCAATAGCACGGCACACCGCTTTACGACGCGCTTTGGCGGTGACAGTGCGACCGTGATCCGCTCGGCCTATGACATTCAATCAGCCATTGCAGGGTTAACCGGCGATGAGCTTTCTAGTTTTACCGAGGCATCTGGAGTGCTCGCGGTGGCGACGAAAGCAAACGTGGGCAACATCACCAGTTACCTGGGCACCATGTACGGTATCTTTGAGAACACCGCCAACAAGATGGGCAAGTCCAACTGGGTGAAACAGGTGGCCGGGCAAACCGCTGCGGCGGTGCAAATGTTTAAAACCACCGGCCCCCAAATGGAGCAAGCATTTAGCCGCCTTGGCTCTGCGGCGACGGCCCATGGCGTTGCCATGAACGAACAAATGGCTATCTTAGGTGAGTTGCAAGCCACCATGAGTGGCAGCGAAGCGGCCACCAAATACCAGGCATTCTTAACCGGTATTGGGAAAGCGCAAACAAAGTTAGGGCTGACATTCACAGACAGCCAAGGCCAGTTATTGCCTGTAGTCGATATCATGCAGCGCATTACCGATAAATACGGCGCCCTTGATACGGTCGCTAAAAAAGATCTGATGATGGAGGCGTTCGGCTCAAAGCAAGCCGTGGCCTTTATCGATAACCTCATCCCCAAAACCGCGAAGCTTGCGAATAACATCGATGCGCTGGGCGAGCAAAAGGGCATGGATAAAGCGCTCGAAATGGCAAACACCATTGCCAGCCCCTGGGATAGGTTGGGCGGCTCGATTAACGCGGCGGCTTCGGCTTTGGGGCAGCGCTTGGCGCCGGTCATTGATCCCCTCGTTGATATGCTTGCGAGTGCATTTGCCTACGTGGTGGATTTTTCAGAGCAATTCCCTGTGCTCACCACGGTACTGACAGCAAGTGCCGCTGCCATGCTGGGTCTAGTTGCCATTGGCAGTGCATACACCCTCGTCATGGGATTAAACAAAGTGGCGACGGCTGGGTGGGGTATGACGATGATCACTGTCACCAGTGCCACACGCATGTTCACAGGAGCGCAGTGGCTATTAAATGCCGCACTACTCGCGAACCCGATTGGCATTGTGATTGGCTTAGTCGGCCTGTTGGCGGCGGTCATTTACAAGTATTGGGAGCCTATCAAGGCATTCCTTGGCGGCTTTTGGGAAGGCTTCACCGATGGCTTAGCGCCCGTGTTTTCATCACTGGGTACGCTGCGCACAGCGCTATCACCGCTCTTTAGTATGCTCGGTGCGTTGTTTGATTGGTTTGTGAATTTGTTTGAGCCTGTGAGTAGTACATCTCAGCAATTAGAGGGGGCGGCAACAGCGGGGCAGCTCTTTGGCACGGTTGTCGGCAGTGTGATGAACTTCTTACTCGCGCCCGTTCGTGCGCTCGCATGGGGCGTCACTCGCTTAGGTGAGTTGTTTGGTTGGTTAGCGACGCCTGCAAGCCAGGCATGGGAATCGATGCGTGGTCCACTGAGCGCCATTTGGCAGTTTCTTGGAAAGGTCTTTAGTTATTCGCCGATGGGCTTAGTGCAAAAAGGGTATGGCAAAGCACTTGAGTGGTTAGAGCAAAAACTGGGTGGCCTAAAGGGGGCACTGGCGAAACTGCGTGATTTACTGGGTATCGACAGTGATGTGAGTGTCGCTACCGAGCATACCCAAAAAGACACCACATTTAGCCGCCATTATGGCAGTGATATTGTCACGCGAGCCAATAATGTGGTGCCTTTGCCCGTGCCTGCTAATAACTATGCTGCAGGTCGTGCTAAGCCATTAACCCGGGTCGATGCACTGAGCGCAAACGTAATTGATGCAAACCACCATTTTACCCACTCAGCAAATGACACATCGTTTGATGTCATTGATAAAGCCAAACAGGCGCACACGCAGCCACTGAGTTCGGTGCGCGCGGCAACAACCTTGAACCAAAGCAAGCTCATTCAGCAGTTTGCGACTCAGACTCAACACAGCAGCCAGCAGAGTGAGGATAAACGTGTGTATATCGACCACCTAGAGCTGCGTACAGATCAGCAAATTACCAAGGAAAGCTTGGCCGACCTATGGGAGTTAACCGGGTGAGTACGACGCCAATCTATATCGATTTACTGATAAGCGATGATGACTTACAAACCAATCGCGCGTTAGCAGTTGAGAGTGCCACCGACCGTGTGGTGATAGCGCAGGATATTCGCCATGCGATACGTGAATCAGGCATTGTGCTGCCGCTGGTTGGTATGCGCGACCCTATCATCATTCAGCGTATTTTGACGGACTTAGAGCTTTTAGTTGAGCAAGACACACGCTTGGTTCCTGGCACGATTAATATGGCGATGCCTCACCATGAGCGCATCATTATGTGGGCCAAGACCCGTGATTTCGGTGATTTAGAGGTGCAGTATGGATTATAGAGCGCAGTTCCTAAATGTGCTTAAAGCGCGTGGTGTGCCAGTAAGCGAGCAAGAGCAAAAGGCGCTATGGGAGCAAAGCCTAGTTGGCCAAGGCTTAGCTGTAAAAAACCAGTCGCCACAAAGCCCGTTTTGGCGCGCACAAAAAGCCATTGTTGGGGAGGCGACAAGCAAGCTCACTAATACCTTGGTAGATGTGATCATGCCCAACTCATTCATCCTACTTGCAGAAGATGAGTGGCTCGATCAGCATGGCCGTAGCCGCAATGTGCCGCGTTTACCGGAGCTCAAAGCACAGGGAAACCTCGTGCTTTCACGCGCAGATATCCAAGGCGCCTTAACCATCCCCAAGGGCACACAGGTACAAAGTGAACCCGTAGACGGTCGTGTGTATGTGCTTGAGCTGCTCAATGATATTCAGTTTGAGGATGGGCAGGGCGAGCGCATTGCACTGGCAGAAGCACTGGAAAGTGGCAGCGCTTATAACTTGGTTGCTGGATACTACACACAACTTGTCACACCGATTGAAGGCGTCAGTGTGATTAATCTCGATGACTGGTTAGTGCGGCCCGGGCAAGACATTGAGAGCAATGCAAACTATCGGCTGCGTTGTCGAGATAAGTTCGCCACGCTTGGCAACTACCATGTTGATGCCGTCTATCGCTCAATGATCGCAGAGTTCCCCGGCATGCTGGCTGAGAATATTGTGTTTGAGCACAATGCGCCGCGTGGGCCGGGTACAGCCAATGCCTACGTGTTTTTAGAAATAGGCACGGTGAGCCAAGCACTGCTGGATGAGATTAACAACCATATCAGTGCCGGTAATCATGGCAATGGCGATGACTTGGTGGTCATGGCGCTGCCTGAGCAGCCCCAAGACATACACGTTAAGTACTGGCTACACCCCAACACCGACTCAATTAAATTGAAGTTAGTACGCGCCATTCGTGCGGCCTTTCGTGAAAACGCCATGTTTACTGTGACCAAAGCCATGCCGAACCAACAGTTCAGCTTTAGCTTGTTGGCGAGTGAGCTGCATGCCCTGTTCCCAGAGCTCAAAAGTATCCAGTTTATCAATGATGATATTCAATGCGGCATGTGGCTGCCCAAGATAAATAGTTTGGTGTTGGAGCAGCAATGAGTATGAGCAAACTTCCTGTATGGCTGCGTGGTGAGAATGCCAAAGCGCTTGAGCGCGCAGCGGATGCTTACTGGCAGAGCATTGAAGCTGCGCTGTTTAGTTGGCTTGAGCAAATAGACGAGGAAAAAGCAGCGCTCGAAATACTCGATTTACTTGCCTGGGAGCGTGATATTAACCGCTTGGATGGTGAGCCGGTGACGCTTTACGCACAACGCATTAAGCATGCAGTCGTCAATGCTGAGGATGCAGGTTCAAATACCGGCATGATGCGGATTTTTGAGCGGTTAGGATTTGGGTTTGTGCAAGTCAATGATCGGGTGCCTGGGTTCGACTGGGATATGGTCGAAATTGCCATGTCGGAGACGCAATCAGCAGGCAAGCAGGCACTTATTAAAGAGATCATACGTAGCTACGGACGAACGTGTCGCCGCTACATTCTCAGTGCCTTGAGCGAAACCTACAACATTGAGGCCATCGGCCATATTGAATACGACAAAGAGGTAATGGGATGAGTAAGTTACAAATCACTAATGCGGGTTTGAGCTACAAAGACGCGGTATTCGCCGCAGAGCAGACACAAAATATCAGTCACTTTGTGTTTGCCCATGTACCTGGTTTGGACGAAAACGCCGATATCGATCCGAATACGACGGTGCCTGAGCAGTACGTTGTGCACACACAGCCTGTGCAAGCGGTGACACGTATCGACTCAAATGCTGTGGCATTAAGCACGGTGCTTGGGCATGAAGTGGGGGACTTTGATTACAACTGGTATGGCGCATTAGCCACACTGCAAGACAATAGCCAAGTGCTTGTGGCTGTGGCACAGACCGCGTTGCAAAGTAAACATAAATCCGTGCCTGGGCGAAATGGGAATTACAGCGCAAAGAGTATTATTTGGCGCTCGCAAGGGATCGCAGATGAATTGAATATCACAGTCGCAGCCCTGCCTTGGCAAGTGCAAGAGGGTGAGTTTGTCAGTCAAAATGAGTTTGACGGTCATCGGCATGATAATCGCTACGTGCGCCATAGTTCACTGCCATTTATTAACGCGGATGCGTTGGCGCTTTACCGGCGACACAAACTCACCGATGGGATAGCTAAAACGGCCCCAGCGGTGGCTACATTGGCCGACGGCGATTGGTTTTCAGTGAAGAACTTCGGCGGACTTGAGCCTGTGCTTCATCCCGAAGGTTCAGCAGGAGAGCAATTTAAGCGCGTGTCGGATAACCAGGTGGCGCCCTTTGTTAATGTGCTGAGCTATGACCTGCGTGAGCTGGTGTTCGTGTACAACAAGACAACTAACTTATGGGAGTTTTAAATGGACAGTATAGCGCGTAGCTCCAATTCATACCCTTTTGCTGATCCTATTCCGCTTCACTTTGGTCATTCGAAAGCCGGGATAATGAAGCCGCTGAATGCGTCAACGGGGTACGAGTATATGAATAACCCACTGGCCCCCGGTCGCTATGTCCAATTTAGCGAGCAGTTCGTCAATTACATTGATGATGAAAGCGGTGTTGTGTGGTCCAGTGATGACATAAGTGCAGCGCATGGGTCGCTGATGTTTCATGCCATCTTTTTCTATGAAGAAGGGGGCAATCAGTACGCAATTTTCATGTGTCAGTACTCTTTGAATAGTGATTATCATTTGCTGCGCATCAACTTAGCTGATGGCTCTCAGACACTTGGCCCAACGATGGGCCAATTCCGTCCGCGCAAGTTCTTTTTAAAAAACGGGCAGCTGCACATCAATGGCGCAGGCGGGGGGCCGGGTGGATATACCCATGTGGCTGTTGATTTACCGTCGCTATCTATCAGCACGCCTGCCAGCACCCCTGATGAATTGCAATATGCGACCCTATTTCGAGACGGGCGCGTTGAATTGGAATACATCAAAGCAGGCCAAAGCAGTAACTCGACGCATGCTCTGCGGGTGATAGCGCTGCTAGACGGTGTCACCACCGTCCGTCGAGGGTTCGGAATCCCTCAACCCAGTGCGTACATTCCTTATTGCATGGATAACTTGCATGTGATCAGTCACAACGTGTTGGCTATTTCCGGTGCCTCGCAAACAACCAGTACAGGGTATGCCATCGAATCGCAGAAATATTGGGACTATGCGTCAGTCGATACATGGCTGGCTAATGTCATCGCGTTTTATACAGGGTATCAACTATGAGATTACTCATTCGCCTCGCGCCAGGGAGCGTACAGCCACAACTGCCAGACGAACCTCATTATTTTAGTGAGCAAAGCGTTGTCACGATTGACGGGCACCAATATCTCTATGCCTATTATCACGGCGGCAAATACGTGCATAGTGATTATGATGTGGACGCCTATTTGGCAAGTATGTCACCCAAAGCCATTCCCTACGTATCCATTAAAGAGATTGCCGTAACGGGCGACACGGTAGAGCGTGGGAAAGGCGGTATATGGTGGTTAGCACAGGACTCAACGTTTGAACTTCGTGGTGTCGCCGCGCTTCCTGACTCTGAAATGATCGTCATCATTGAGCGCATCATCGACGGTGAGCAGGTGATTGATGACATTCGTGCACGAGCTGTGATTGCTGATAACACCATTACAGTGAGCGGCCAGTTTTCACAGTCGGGGAACTACATTATATCAGCGTCGCGCTTAAACAAGGGACTGGAAAGTATTGAAGCGCCTTTTCGACTAGCGTTCGAAACAGTGGAGTTTGATGCCTATGTCGCCTAAACACATTCAATTAGCGTTTATCGGCGTGGGCGTGGCTCAGCTACTGCACCCATTACGCACACAGTTTGGCGTTGTGCATCGCGGCTTTGTTACCGATGGCTTTACCTTACCTTGGTATCTACGTTGGTTCCATAATCCTTTTGGGTGCGGATTGGATGCGGCTATTTGGCATGACTTTGCGCTTAAAACAGGGCGTAAGCAGCCTCACAAAGAGTTTTATGTGCTCCTTAGCCAAGCGGGTGTGCCTGCTTATAAGGCTTTTATGATGCGTGTAGCGGTGACTGTTTATCAGAAATTAAGTGATGGTGTGCATGCAATACCCAAACTCTTTTAATAGCGCCAGCACGCGAGCTGTTTTGCAAGGGGCATGCATGAAAGTGCACGCACTTGCGTTGCACAGCTATGAAGTGGCAAAGCAGGACACCAGCGCCAGCGGCGCGATGCAGCTAGCCAAAGCCGTGCGAGATTTGAGCCGCCGCGAGCGGCCAATACAGTGGCATGCATTGGTGCTTTATATCACAGCGCCATCTCCTGCAAGTTTGAACCAAGCCCTTGAAAGTGTGAATACTGCTTGTCCTCTGCCTGTGTTTATCACCGCAGCGCGTTATGCTCGCTCATTGTCAGATTTAACGCGTCATAAAATGACTTTACCCACGGGCCATGAGCAAAGCATCGAGTGGCAAACACTCAGTGATGCGTGCCAGGTTCCTGCGCTAAGTCGCGCGTATCAAGTTGCTTCAACCAAGCTGATAAAAGGTGAGGGCCAAAACAGTGTTGGCAGCATCGATGAGGAATTAGCGGCGCTTGGCGAGCAAAAAGCTGCGCGGGATGCGCGGATAGATTCATGCTCGTTTAACGCGGCCCAACTTGGGCTTCGCACGAAAGCGATCACCGCGACCAGTGCACGCAGTCTGGCCGATACACTTGAGCGTTTGGGAGACAATCACATGCACTGGGCTTTTCAGGTTTATGTGGGGCGCCAACAGGCCATCGCACCACTTGTGGAGTTATTCAATTGATTGCATTAAATGGCGTTAAAGTGCCCGGTAGCAATACTCGGGTGCATGCCAATTTTGATTTGGCGGGAACAAACCAATCAGGGGTCGGCTCCTTTGCTATTACCAGTGAAGAGGGCACCAAACCCAAGGGACTCACGATTAGTACTGTGCTAAGAATGGATGAGCTCGACGCGCTTGAGCAAATCACCCGCTGGGCCGAGGCTGAAAATGATTACGGTGAGCGCCAAGTGTATACAATCACAAATGGGTTAGCGCAGAGCATGAAAATACGCCGTGCTAAGTTTGCGGGCAAGGTCAATGTCAAAGAAGATCAGACGCTCAAAGCGTGGAATATCACTTTTAAACTCGTCGAAGTTAAAAGTGTGGCCGAGAAAAAACAGCAGCAGTTAGACGAAACCAACAAAGGGATCAGCCAAAGCCCAGCTAAAGACGGACATGCACAAACCCTTGTGTTGTTCGAAGCGGCTGAGGGCCAATAGCATGAAGTTACAAACCTTACTCACTATCGGCGGCGAGGTGGTGACGCCTGCACACCATAATGTGGTGCTTTCTTTGCGCTCACCCGGGCGCGCGGTGTTTGTGGTCGCAGAAGACACATTACCAAGCGGCCTTGTAGAATTTCACATTGGTTATCAGGATAAATTAGTGCCGTACTTCTATGGTGTGATCGAGTCGAAGCAACAGCGAGCAGGGCGGTGGTTCATTACCTGCCGAGAGCTTGTCGGTGCCTTGTCTTTTGCGCTGCCTATCGCCAAACGTCACCCGACACTTCGCGATGTGTGCGACGAGATCGAGCGTGCAGGTATCACCATTGAGCTGCCCGATGCGGATTATGCCAATCGGAAGATCCCATGCTTCTATCACAGTGATGACGGTGTGAATGCACTGCGTAAGCTTGGGGCTGCGTTTGGTATCACTGATTATATGTTTCAGCAGCGCACCAATGGCAATGTGTATGTGGGGAGCTGGCATGACAGTGGTTGGCAAGCCGAAGATAAACTCATTACCACCGCCGAGCATATTTTTAAATCCAGCAATGCCAGCAGCGCGACACTGTTTGCGGTGCCTTATCTGCGCCCAGGCATGAAACTCAACCAGCGCTATGTTGGGCAAGTAGAACTTAAAGAAACGGAGCAAAGTATTTTATGGTCCCCGCAGCTGTCCGCCGTTTAATAGAGCGTTTTCATCCTGAGCTGAAGCAGCGTCAACACGTACCGCAATTGGCGCGCATCGAAGCTGTGTATGACTTACCCAACCAAGATGCGCAGATAAGCACGCCGTTTCGTGCTCATCTCGCCGTGGATATCCAGCTGCTAGCCCCCAGTGGCGAGCCAAAAAATACACCTGTTTACGAGCAGGTGCCCCTAGCCGTCAGTGTTGCGGCCAGTGATGCGGGGGTGGAATTGTCTCCGCATGTGGGCATGCAATGCTTGATTCAATTTATTGATGGTAATAACGCCATGCCGGTGATCACTCATCTTCTGCCATTTGGGCAACTTGTGAATGAGCGTAAACGTACTGACGTGTCACTCAAACAAAGTGCCCGTAGCCAGGTTCGTGGCACCAATGGTGATTGGCATATTCATACCGACGGTGAACTAGCACAAAGCGCCGATACCATGAGTATTCAGTCGCGTACGCGTTCGGAGCATTACCACCAAAAGAGTACGAGCATTGATTCGCATGATTCCACGCGCGTTGAAGGTAATCAACTAAATACCATCCTGGGCGCATTAAAAACCACAGTGGGTGAGAAGGCCTTGCTTATTGCATTAGATAACATGCAATTGGGCAGTCAAAAGCAGGTAGATATCAAAGCCCAAGGTAACATGATCCTTGAAACACTAAAGACGCTCCACGCCAAAGCCGCGAACTTAGCAAAGCTAGAAGGACAAACGGTTTGGGTGGGCAATGAATCGGTGAATGTGTTGCAAATATTGCTCGATTTGATTGCCGTGGTAAAAGACACCAATCAAACACTTGCGATGCATACACACGAGGGGGCAGGGAAGTCACAACAATCAGGTCAGTTTACAGGGTACATGAGCCAAGCAACGAATCTAGATAGCCAGCTTAAGCCCATTACTGAGTAGGTCGACTATAGATATCAATGTCTATTATCGAGCAAAGACGTCGGTGTCTATGTGGTACCAGAAGTGATTTGCCAGGTGGCATAGTTACGTTTAACTGTGTTGGCCAAGATAGATATATGTATCTATACATGCCGGTATATTTCCACTCAATTTGCTTCAATAAATGCGACAACTTCACGGCAACTTTTTGTCAGTGAAATAATACTTACGGCAACTTTACGACAACTTTTTAGTCTAGGAATAGGTCTGGAATGTTTCTATATATAGGCTGTATAGCGCGTGTTTAAAGGAAGGAAGTGTTCCCCGGCGTTGCGGCTGCGAATATCAGCCCTTGAACCCTAAGGTCAAAGGCTTAATTACTACCTTTTAAAAAGATAGTGGGTCTCACCCAAACGCCGTACAAACTTACTTTGCAGCTTCTTCTCGATAAACTTTATGTCTGAGGGGGTAATTAAATCTCGAGTCATCACGTCGATAGCACTTTCGCAGTGCGTATGTACGCAGGAAAGGCGACGTTTACCTGTTGGAACTTTTGTATATGTAAATTGCATGAAGGCCTCCTTGCCATACTTTACTCACTAAGTATTGAATAAGAATGGGTAAAAGCAAGGGTCGTGTTCCAACAGGGCGTCTTATAGAGGCTGTTTTGGTGGCTAGCAAACTTTTTATAGCCAATTATTTAAAGCGAAGATCTTACGAAGCGCCTCGTACAAGATTCTTATGAAGCTATGGTTTTCTTTTTTATTGAGCTAATTAATGGTTAGATGCCTCCATTTAAGTTACCTTGCTTAGTACTAAACGATGGTCTTAAGAAGCACAAATTAAGGATGAGCAGATGACACAAAATAAATTGATATACCACTATTGTGGTTCTGAGGCTTTTATGGGAATCGTTAAAAGTCGGCAACTCTGGGCTTCTGACATAACAAAACTAAATGATCCGAGTGAGAAAATGCAAGGTTACGATACTATCCAAAGTTTGGTAAAAAAGTACAGCGATCCTGGTAGTTTTACGTTTTTTAATCAAGCGATTAGTGGGGTTTATGTATGCAGTTTCTCAAAGGTTGACGACCTGTTAAGTCAGTGGAGAGGCTATGCAGATGACGGAGAAGGGTTCAGCCTTGGCTTTGATCGTGACGCTTTAAAGTCGATTGATGCGGAGGCATCTTCACCGAGTTCATCAAGCAATCCCAAAAGAAGGAGTAAAATTGAGCTTAGAGAAGTTTTTTATGATGAAAATGAATTTAGTAACTATTATGACCAATATTTCAACGGAAATTTGAGTGAAAAGCCTATACTGGGTAGATTTGGGGCCGCATCGGACTTAAATGAAGCACAAGGGTTACTAAAGATTCCTTTTTATTCTGAAGAAGAAGAAGTCAGAGCTTATATTACTTACCCCTCAATACATGACATTACAGTGTTAGAAAAAGAATTAGGAAGACAAGTCAGTATACGTAACACCAAGTATGGGCTTTGCTCTTACACTTTCATAACAATTCTAGCTAATTCTAATACTTCTCTGAAGAGGGTTGTCTTGGGCCCAAAAAACAAAAGTACAGAGGTCGATGTAGAAAGACTTCTTCGTATTAATGGGTATAACGACGTGGAGGTCAGTCGTTCAGAAGGTCAATACCGCTGACTGATTCCGTATTATCATTAGGAGCGCTACAGGGCTTCTATTCATGCCAATTGTTAGCACAACCAGTGAGATGGGAATAAAAAGCCGTGGCAAGCGTCCACGGCTTTTTCTATTGGACTTGATTAAGTGTGTTGTAATTAAACCAAGCGAATGAGTTATTGAATTGAAAAATGCGCGATTTAAGAAGCCGCTTAGGCTTGAGTTTTTAAAGGAGAAGTCAATGATAGAAAAATACATTACACTTGCTGATTACGTACGAAGCTCACTGTTCGAAATAGACACATGTCTAACTCTAATTTTGGACGAGTCACGCGGATATGATCTAGAGAAGAAGCAGCTAGACGCTTTGCTGATGCGTATTCATAGAGATATAAAATCCCTATACCAATTACCCGCTTGAAAAATAACTTTATAGTATATTGAGCCCTCATCACAAGAGGGCTTATTTGTCTTTAGCGTGAAGTTTGTGGGGGAACAGTTGAGTATAAACTTGCCAAAGAATGTTCAAGTTTCTATGCCCTGTCACTTGAGCAACTTCTTCTATGCTATACCCATTTTCAAACAGGCGACTGGCGCCTTCTCTGCGTAAATCATGGTAACGCAAATCATCTATACCTAAAGAGTTCCGAACTCGTTGAAACCCTGCGGTCACAGACTTTGAATTGTAGGGGAATATAAAGTCACTATCTCGAGGTTGGCGTAAAACAATATCAAAAGAACCAGCAAGCAATGGCACCACCATATGATTCCCCGCCTTTTTACGAGGATCT
This sequence comes from Pseudoalteromonas sp. CNC9-20, assembly GCF_022347875.1. Lineage (NCBI taxonomy): Bacteria > Pseudomonadati > Pseudomonadota > Gammaproteobacteria > Alteromonadales > Pseudoalteromonadaceae > Pseudoalteromonas > Pseudoalteromonas sp. CNC9-20. The sequence goes on from NZ_JAKRFS010000004.1 coordinate 242,153, forward strand.
TTGCGGTCGCGAACTAGTATGGTCTTATGCTTTTCGTTTAAATCTTCCCAGCGAAGCTTGCACACTTCACCTATTCGCATACATGTTAAAATTGAAAAATCGAGAATATCCACAAAAGGTATGCGCACCTTACCATTAGGCCGGTAAGCCATGCGCTCCTGGAGCCCTTTACGTAATTTTTCTAACTCGTTGTTTGTTGGTCGGCGAGTGCGCTTTTGGCTTTTGCCCACAAGACCCATTTCAATTAATACAGGCACAGCATCTTCAAAAATAGAAACATTGGCATCGATATCCCAAACTGGCCCAGCTTTTTTCATGACGCTACGTAGATATGCAATATCATGATAAATGGTCGCAGGGCCAGCTCCTGCGCTTCTGCGGTTTTGGCAATGTTGAATCAAGTCACTGGTTTTAAGTTGGTTAGACATGACATTTGCCACATCACAATCCATGAGCATTTTAATTACAAACTGCTTAGTGCGGCCGGTGTTATTCCACAGATCATGGTTTTCATAATACATATTTAGCAAGGTACCGAGGGTGACGACTTTCTTTAGGTCGTTCACCAGACTCTCTTCAATAGAGTTGACCTTGTTTTTCCCCCATGTTTCAGCCAGTGCTCGTTTACTGAAAGTTTTATTTTCATTGTGTATAATCCGCCCGCGCTCTTTGTGCCGCACATTACACTTGTAGCTGAATCCAGATTTGAGTTTTCGTTTTTCTATTGTATATGATGCCATGAGGGTGCCTTTTTTAGTCTCCAGTCCTACCGTAATAGGGTGACATGAGGGTGACTGTATATAGAAATTCGAGGTAATTCAAGGTAATTTGGGGCAGTTGAGAGTATATGAAAAACACCACTGAACAAGGTCTTAGGCCAGTAAAATCAAGCGATTCAAGCTTTAGGCGTTTTAGCGTTGCTCCGATGCTGGATTGGACTGATCGCCACTGCCGTAGTTTTCATCGTATTATGAGCAAAGAGGCGGTGCTGTATACCGAGATGATCACCACCGGCGCTATTATCCATGGCAAGGGTGACTATTTGCACTTTAACCAGCATGAGCAGCCAGTGGCGCTGCAATTGGGTGGCTCAAACCCTGACGAGTTGGCTCATTGCGCGAAGTTAGCGGCACAACGAGGCTATGCGGAAATCAACTTAAATGTAGGCTGTCCATCGGACCGCGTGCAAAATGGTCGCTTTGGCGCCTGCTTAATGGCTGAGCCTGAGCTAGTCGCACAGGGGGTGGATGCAATGAAGGCGGTCACTGACGTCCCCGTGACGGTAAAAACCCGTATCGGCATTGATGAGCAAGACAGTTACGAGTTCTTGCTGGCGTTGATAGAGGCGAGTCACAAGGTCGGCTGCGATGATTTTATCATTCATGCCCGCAAGGCGTGGCTGCAAGGTTTGAGCCCGAAGCAAAACCGTGAGGTTCCCCCCCTTGACTACCCGCGTGTGTATCAGCTTAAAAAAGATTTTCCCCACCTTCATATCAGCATCAATGGGGGGATTAAAACCATCGCTGAATGTGAACATCACTTGGCGCATGTTGACGGTGTAATGATTGGCCGAGAAGCATACAGTAACCCTTACTTACTGGCCGAAGTAGATGCCGCATTATATGGCTTAGAGGGTTGCACACTGAGCCGCCACCAAGTGGCAGAAAAAATGCTTAGCTATATTGATGACGAGATGCGCCAAGGCGCGCGCTTTTGGCATATCGCTCGGCATATGTTGGGGTTATTTCAGGGCATGCCAGGTGCCCGTGGTTATCGTCGTCATTTATCTGAAAATGGCCACAAGCAAGATGCCACGGCCGATACTTTAGTCACAGCACTGAGCTTTGTCAGCTAACTTTATTGCTAAATACACTAAAAAATAGCTATTTTGCTAATTACATAAAGATGATTCAAATCAGAACCCTTTATTTTTCAATGTGATGAGTTTTGGCATGTAACTTGATGCTCACTTAGTGAATTAAACTAATAGGAGTATTCCCATGCGAGACTCTAGCTATCAACGCTTTTATCGCGATGCCTTGGATAAGAAGTTGTCGGGTGTGTGTGCCGGGTTTGCGAAACGTCATAACCTACCTGTTTGGCTCACCCGTATAGCGATGGTGATTTTGTTCTTAAATGCCCCAGTGCTGGTGGCAGCTATCTACCTTATTTGTCATTTCGTGTTTGACGAGCACATCGTGGTTTAGCCATATGAACACGTACAACCATGGCTGCAAATAACGCTCTATTTGCGGCTAGTACACTGATTTTATTACAGACACTCAGGCGTCATTAAGCTATATTAGGGTACAGTTAAAGTAACATAACAAGGAAGCGCTATGCTGCGTACAACCCTAGGTACCCTCATCTGTGCAGTGTCGTTACTGCTCAGTTTTCACAGTGCTGCTCATGGCGAACTTATGGTGAGTGAAGCCAAGGTGCGGACCTTCTTACCTGCTAGCGAGAGCTCGGTGGGATACCTTACGTTAATGAACCACAGCGATCATGACCGCGTACTGAAAAAGGTCGAGATCGAGACCCTCGGGCGTGTGGAGATTCATACTCATGAACATAAAAATGGCATGATGCAAATGCGTAAGCTTGAAGAGTTACAGGTTCCTGCGCACCAAACCCTGGTATTTCAACCCGGTGGACTACACTTAATGCTATTTGCGCCAAGTCAGAAACTGGTGGCCGGTGAGCAACTGAAAATGACCCTGTATTTTGCCGATGGCGACCGTGTGTTCACACAGGCACGCATCTATAACTTGCTTGAACAGTCGCAAGACAATAACAGCGATGAACATCAGCACCATCATCACTAGGAGTTATTATGTCTCAGCATAAAGGAAAGATTGCCGCAGCCATTGCTGCATTGTTTTTATTATTTTATCTCATTGCCGTTTATTGGAGCATTGAGCCCGATCGCTTCGATGTCGTAGAACAGGCAAAACAGCAAGCTAGCGAACGAAATGAGCGCTTAGTAACAGGTTATGTGACCACGTCGACGTTGATTAACGTCGCGCAAACATTACTCGACAAACCGGGCGGCTACCTTAGTAACGATATGGCTCCACCCAGCGTATTGATGGACAACATGCCGGCCTGGGAATACGGAGCGCTGGAGATGACCCGTGATTTAGCGTTGTCGATGCGTAAAGACTTTAGCCGTTCACAGTCGCAATCCACGGAGCACCCGTCACTGAAAAAAGCGCAGCCGCAGTTTAATATCAGTAGCACTGCTTGGATGTGGCCCAGTGCCGAAGGTGAGTATCAAAAAGGCATTGATTACCTGATTGCCTACCGCAGTCAAATCGCGGACAGTAACGACAGACAAAGTCAGTTTTATGCCCGTGCGGATAATTTACGTACTTGGGTAAAAGAGGCTGAAAAGCGTTTGGGTAGCCTCAGCCAACGCCTCAGCGCCAGCGTGGGACAAGAGCGTGTTAATACCGATTTGGCTGGCGATCGCGAAGCACATCAAGCGACATATGCACCCATGCAGCAAGAGGTGCGCACCTCTTGGTGGGAAATTGACGATGTATTTTATGAATCTCGGGGAGCTACCTGGGCGTTGCTGCATTTCTTGCACGCTATTGAGCACGATTTTGCCGATGTTTTGGAAAAGAAAAATGCTAAGGTAAGCGTCCAGCAAATTATTCGCGAACTGGAAGCAACACAAGAGCCTGTGTGGAGCCCTATGGTGCTTAACGGCAGTGGCTTTGGCCTTGTAGCTAACCATTCGTTAGTGATGGCAAATTATATTTCTCGTGCTAATGCGGCACTAATTGAGTTAAGCGAGTTACTCGCACAAGGATAAAAAGGGTAGATGATGAAACAATACTTTGTGGCTGCAGGTTTATCGCTTGCAGCGATGGCGCCAATGGCCCATGCCGATACCGTGTTAGGCCTTTATGTGGGGGCCGAAGGTTGGCAGGCTGAGCCAGAAGGTAGCTTTGGCAGCAAAGGCTATGCGCAGCAAGATTTCAACTTCGATGATGAAACCTTCACCAGCTACTACGCAGCATTGGAGCATCCAGTTCCTTTGGTTCCTAACGTCAAGCTACGTTACACCGAGATGGACATCAGTGGCGGAGCACTGCTTAACCAAACCTTTGAATTTGAGGGAGTCGATTTTGCTGTAGGCAGCAACATCATGACCAATGCAGAGCTCAGTCACACCGATTATGTGCTTTACTATGAGATTTTTGATAACGATGCGGTGTCGATTGATTTAGGTTTGAGCGCGAAACAGTTTGACGGCGATATTTATGTTGCCCAGACCGACAACAGTTCGTCTGTGCGCGTTGATTACTCAGGGTTTGTGCCACTAGTGTATGGTCGCGGTGAAGTGGGCTTACCTTTTACTGGCTTGAGCGCATTTGCTGAGGGCAGCTTTTTCGCATTAGATGACAGTACCGTGCATGACTACCAAGTCGGCGTGCAGTGGGAGTTTATAGATAATCTAGCGGTGGATGTGGCTGTACGTGCAGGCTACCGAGCGATGATGATTGAACTTGATGATGTTGATGATATCAATACTGATATTGATGTTTCAGGCCCCTTTGCAGGGCTACAAGTTCACTTTTAAATAGTAAACTTTGAAAAAGCGGCGCAGGCCGCTTTTTTTGTATTTATGACCACTCTAAATCGAAGTCACGCTGCAGTGCTTGCTCTATTGCTTGCTTAAACGTAGGGCTCAATGTGGCACGCAGCAACCGCCTTAATTCATCACCCGTTTGGGTGAATTTGTAGTAGCTCAGAACTAAGTCACTGTTTTTGGCTGTGAGCGTTAATGAGGTATCGTAAAAGCGCAGTTTTAGCTGCTGTTTGGCGCGAAAGTTCGCTGACTCAATTTCTTTGCGATACAGCACAGCGCAATCCATCAAGGTTAATATTTGAGGGTAACTGAGTCCCGCCTTGGCCAAGTTGAGTTGCTCCTTATTGCCTTTGCGCAGTAAGTCGAATAACGACGGGCGTTTGTAATAACCCAATAAAATAATATGAGAATGATCAAAGTCGAGCTGAGCACACAGTGCAGCGGCTTTTTGTATAGCCAGTGCCTCGCGCTGGGTCATTTGCTTTAGGGTTTGCAAGCTCTTGATACTAAAGGTCCCCGGAGCCAGCGTTTCTCCAGCAAGAATTTTTGCCCATAACTGCTGCATGGACGCTGTTGCGGAGTCTTCGGCAAGCGACATAAAGCGCTCAAACCAATCAGGGTCAACATAGCCATCGGTTTTAGTGTCTGGGCAGTATTGCATGGCCTGGGCGAGTATTGACTCTATATTGTGTTGCTGTCTTAGGCGCTTGAGCTCTTCACGTTTGAGGGCTCGCTCTGCAAGAGGCACTCGTTGATCGAATACAAACCCACTGGGGCGAGCCCCTTGGCGGGAATAGCCTCCTTCTTGGGCCGGTACAGGTAAAGAGTTGCGCTGTTTTTTTATTTTAAAACCAACTCGTTGGGCAATAAGTTGCGCCAGTTTGGTTTGCGCAGTGAAGGTTTTACTGCTCATCCTTGTGCTCCAATTCCACCACTGTTTTTAAATTATTTAGGCTATGAGTCATGGTATTAGCGAGGGTATGTTCGGTAAACCAGACCAAATAGGGGCCAATGACGGGTAGAGTGATTTCACCTTGTTGCTGCCATAAGATACGGGTCTGCTCCCCTGAACTGATTAATTGAAACTGGCCATGCGAGAGGTATTCGTTATTGACCAGTAATTGATAGTTGAGAGTAGATGCACTGTCACTGACAATACTTAGCTCCCCTTGGGAGCGTTGCCCTTGCCAGCCTAAATGAGCGCCAACTCCTTGGGCTTGCGCACGAACTTCTAAACGAGCTTGTTGGTCGAATTGGCGTAGCGCTAGCCATTGTTGCCACTGAGTTAAATCCCACAGCCAAGGCTTTATCGCTGCGCTCGGCACATCCAGAGTAATACTGCGCTCAACGCGATAATGTTGCTTGGCGACAAGGCCAATCAGCACCAGTATGAGCGCGAGTAAAACTAGAGTTTTTATTACATTGCGTGCTAGGGTTATCACAGTACCTCTGCGCAGAAACACAAAAAGCATAGTCGAAAGATTAGACTATACTGTTAGAACTTAATTTTCTATCTCCGTAGTTGTGAATATTGCTCATCTAAGTAAGTGAATATTCGATTGTTTACGGTTTCGAAGGAAGGCTATGTCTTCGCCAAGTAGTGATTTTATTTTTCTTAATGAAGAATTTGACGAGGAGCCGGCTAAACCCCAAGAGTTTTGGGATGTGCTCATTGTTGATGACGACTCTGAAATACACTCAGTGACGGAGTTAGCCTTGTCTAACTTTGAGCTCAACGGTAAGGGGTTGCGCTTTCATCACGCTTTTAATGGTACGCAAGCGGTTGATATTTTGCGTGACAATCCGCTTATTTCGGTGGTGTTACTTGATGTTGTTATGGAAAGCGACGATGCCGGGCTAATTGTTGCCAAACGGGTGCGTGAAGAGTTAAAAAATCACGTGGTACGCATTGTGTTGCGTACAGGGCAGCCAGGTTATGCCCCTGAAGAGCAGATCATCCGTCAATATGATATTAATGACTACCGCACTAAAACTGAACTGACCCGCTCGAAGCTTGCCACCACCATGGTAACGGCTTTGCGCTCGCACCAGCAGGTAACGCAATTATCTATGCAAAGTCATGCCCTTTCCCAAGTGCTGCTGGCAAGTGAGCAAATACTGAATTTCAGCCAGTTACTGCCTTTGAGTCGCGCAGCAATTAAACACCTTGCTCATTTTACAGCGGGTCCGCAACAAGGGGTGGTGTGTGGCTTAGATGATGACGGTGTGGAGATTGTCTATGGGGGCACTGGTGAGTATCAAAATGTGCATCACCAACATCTCGAAGAAAGCGCTTTAACGGCCTCTGTAAAAGAGCAGATCAAAGCCAGTTTTAAATTAGCTCAGCACCAGCATAACGAACACTCGGTGAGCTTTTTCTTTCGTGCCAAACAACAGCAGTATGTCATTTGCCTTGAGGGTGAACACATTATTGAGCATGCGCTGATGCAATACATTGACCTACTTTTAACCAATGTGGGGGTAGGCCTCGACAATGTGCTGTTGGTAGATAGGTTACGTAATGTTGCGTTTAAAGACTCACTTACGGGGTTATGTTCACGTAACGGCTTTATCGCCGCTTTGGAGCGCTTACAAAAAAACACAAACGCCCACGATTATTTAGTACTGATTGATATTGCCCGGTTTGCCGACATCAATGAAGGGCTCAGCCACGATATTGGTAATTTACTGTTAGTTGCTGTGGCGCAGCGTTTGCAAGCGCAGCATCAACAGACGCAAGTCGTAGCGCGGCTTGGCGCAGATCTCTTCGCTGTAGTAAGTAATGAGGAGCAACTCCCCTTTGCGCAATTACACCAGTTGTTGCGTGCACCCTTTATCGCGGCTGAGCATCAGCTGCATTTAAATTTTACCTTCGGATTGTGCACTCAGCCTCATTTTGACAGCACTGCGCTGGGCACCTTAAAGCGAGCGTCGATCGCGTTAAGCCATGCTAAAGCCGATATTAGCCATAGTTACTGCTACTTTGATAAACAAATGGAAGAGCAGGTGAGCCATCGCTTGGCGATGATAAGACGCCTACGGGAAGACTTTGCAGATGGCAAACTAGAGGTGTGGTACCAACCGCAAGTAGATTTGGCAACGGCGCAGCCTTATGGTTGTGAGGCACTATTGCGTTGGCCGATAGGGCAAGGTCAGTTTATTTCTCCGGCCGTATTTGTGCCTTTGGCTGAAGACGCGGGGATGATTATAGAGATTGGCCAGTGGGTGCTTGAACAGGCCTGTGCCAAACAGCGAGAGCTAGCCCAGCATGGCGTTGATATGCAAATATCGGTGAATGTCTCGGTGCCACAGTTTAAAGCGTCTGATTATGCTCAGAGCGTTGCGCAAACCTTGGCACGCTTTGCCGTACCCAGTGATAAAATAGAGTTGGAAATCACCGAAAGCGTTGTTATGGACGAGGTTGAGCAGGTTACGCGCACGCTTAATGAGCTCAAAAGTTACGGTATTGACGTGGCGATTGATGATTTTGGCACTGGATTTTGCTCGTTAAGTTACTTACACAAGTTACCCTTTGATCGGCTCAAGATAGACCGAGCTTTTGTTAAAGGGATCCCCGAGCAGGACAACGGTGAAATCGCCGAGCTAGTGGTCTCGTTAGCTAACAGAATGAATTTACGGGTTATTGCAGAGGGCATTGAGACCGAACAACAGCTGCAATTTTTAAAATCCATTGGTTGTCACGAAGGGCAGGGTTATTACTATGCGCAGCCCCTAGATGGCAAAAAACTTGATACTTACTTAAAGTTGAGCAACTAACCTTCACTAGGCTGGCCGCGATTTAGGGCTAACGCTGTGCTAAAACATAAGCGTTAACCCAGTAGCTTCTTTAGTTGAAATAGACAGCTTGAAAGGTGGCTAAGTTGCTCCCTTGCTCGTCACGCAAAACCAGTTTTTCACCCATGATGTCGTAGCTGAACGTGTTCATTAACGCTTCACTCATTGCACTTTCTTGCGCCATCGAGTCCATACACATTTTCTTGGTGCTAGCGACTGCTTTAAAACGCAAGCCGAAATGTTGTCCCTTAACATATTGGCCAGTAAAGTTGTTGCAGCCTAAGTAACCACTTACTTTACCATCATCGTGAAACTGCATATGCGGCTCACGTTCAGTTACTTGTACCTTGTTACCTTTCAAGGTGATGGCTTTCCAATAGGTATTAGTCAGAGACACATCGGGCTTCGCAACTTTTTCCATCATGACTTTGATTGGGCTTTGTGACTGCACGGTGCCAAAGGGATCGTTGTGCTCAGTGGTAATGTAGAGTAGTTCGCCATTACGAGTGACTTTGGCACTCACACTGTAACGCATATTGGCGATTACTTCAGACGAGTCAAAGGTGAGCTCAACGTTATACGGGGGCGCTCCCTCCAAGGGCAGGGTTTTACTTGCCAGTTCTTTTGCGGGTGCGTCCATCAAGGAAACATCGGCTAAGGTAACCTTTAGCTCAGCCCCAGGCGGAAGCAAACTGCGGTCGCGGTACATAACCTGAACCTGCATGGTTTTGCTCTGCACCGCAGGAGCTATATTTTGCTGTTGCGGCTCAACTGAGCTGCTACAAGCGCCAAGTAGAAGTGTGGTCAGAGCCACGGCGGGTAAAGTGACATTCATACTCATTACATAAACTCCTTAAATGCTAACGAAAGTGTAAGAAAATATGCATTAATAGGTACTTAATGTAGTACATCGCCATGACACTGAGGGTTTTTATTTTTTTACATATTGCGTGACAATGACTATGCGCTGTCCGTCTACACGTCCTTCGATGTGTTCAGGGTTAGAGGTCAAGCTGATATTGCGCACGGCGGTGCCACGTTTCGCCACCAAGCTTGAGCCTTTTACATCTAGATCTTTAATAAGTGTCACGGTATCACCTGCATTTAAGCGCACGCCATTGGCGTCGAGGTGAATAACATCTTCTTCTTCAGCAATGGCAGCCTGAGCCCATTGCTGTGTTGGTTCATCCAAATACAGCATATCAAGCATGTCCATGGCCCAGCCGTGCTCGGTACTTAATTGGTTCAACAACCGCCAAGCTACAACTTGTACTGCTGGGATTGGGCTCCACATACTGTCATTTAAACAATGCCAGTGGGTTGCGCTGAGTTGCTCATCACCATTAAGCTGCGCTGCACAGGTGGCACAGACTAAAATAGCTTTATCTGAATGGGCTTCGCCTTCAGGTGGTACCGCATAGACGCTGAGATTATCTTGACTGGCGCATAGTTCGCAGGTGTTATTACTACGCTGCTTGAGGGTCTGTTCAATACTCATAGTTAACTTTTGGTAGGGAGAAATGGCAATTATAACCAAAATAACCTTACAAAAGGTAATGTTTTACAGGTAAAGCGCGATATATCGCTGCTTCAGCTTCTCATAGAAACCTTGGCTTTTTAGCTCCTCAATTGCTTGATTCACTCGAGGCAATAGCGGCTGATGTTCGCGCAGCAAGCGGATATGCATCTGTCCGCTTGAGTGGCGAGCCCCTAAAACGATATCAACACCCAAACGATGAGCCCAATATTTAGCCGGTAAATCGCCGATGATCGCCACATCAATGCGACCTCGATGTAGAGCTAGGATCAACTCTCGTTCGCTATTAAAATCCATACGTTCGAACCTATTATCATCATGATAGTAATACCCTCTTACCGTGCCCACTGTTTGGCGAAAAATGCTGTCGCGTGTTTGGTATTGATGTACTTTAGATGTTAGGGCCACTAGATACTCATCGACAGGAAACAGCGGTGCAGAGAATACAAACTTTTCGTCGTGGCGCTGCGCTTGGGAAAGCCAACTAGGACTGATGACTTCAAAATCCAGTTGCTTTGCTTGAATGGACTGAACGGTGCGTTTAGGAGGCAAGCTCACATGTTGGCTAGCAATCTCTGCTTCGCTCATTACTGCCGCGATGTATTCGCGAACAATGCCTGGGTGCTTTGCGCTTTGCGTAGCATAGGGGTACCAACTTCCACTGGCGTTGACATTATATTTTAACGGCTGGGCACTGACCGATGAAGAAATCAGCAAGGTCATGACACATAAGCAAACTACGTAGAACCGCATTCGTTTTAAGAAATTAAGCTATTTACTAACTAGCATAGTGGTAATTCAACTATTGCGCAGGTGTGAAAAGAAGAAAGTGAAACTTTACAGTGACAACTCACCGATTAAGCGTTATATCAGTAATAGAGCGAAGAGTTTAGCGACAGGTGGTAAATGCAACAATCAGACTCCCAGACCCCTTCACAGCTGGAGGCGCAATATGTCGCCCGGCAAGCGCTTTTCTCAAGCACCGGCGAATTAGTTGCTTATGAACTTCTCTATCGGGATTCGCCACAAAATTGCTTTCCTCAAGGAATGGGAGACTCAAAAGCCACGGGTCGCATGTTTTTCGACCTTATTTTGTTGCAAGGGCTTGAAAAAGTCAGTGCCGGCTTACCTGCTTTTTTAAACTTGGCCACAGACGCATTACTTGAGCAAATCCCCCAGCTACTTCCTAAAGATAACACGGTAATTGAGATTGTTGAGCGCAGCCGAGGTGTCTCTGAACTTGTTCATGTCGTCAGTGCCTTAAAGAAAAAAGGATACCGATTTGCACTGGATGATTATGATCAAGATCCCAAGTGGCAGCCACTGTTAGAGCTGGTGGATTACATTAAAATTGAAATGGAGCCAAAACTTATCAGTACAGTGATGCTGATAAAAAAATTGCGCATGGTGTATCCACAAGCACAAATTATTGTTGAGCGCATTGAGACCCCTGAGCAGGCAAAAGCAGTGGTGGGGGCCGGAGCCGATCTGTTACAGGGGTATTTTTTTGCCAAACCCGCGATGCTGGAATTTAAAAATATTAGCCCTGCCAAGCGTGTGATTATTGAATTACTGCAGTTAACCATGAGTGCTGAAATTGATTTCAAAGAAATCGCCAAACGCATTAGTGTCGATGTTTCGTTGACCGCGCGGATATTAAGAATGGCTAATGGCCTCAGTGGTACGCGCGCCAATATCAGCTCCCTACAACAGGCAGTGACTTACCTTGGTGAGCAAAGTATTCGTCGCTTTATTCGTGTTCTCGCACTGGGAGAACTAGGCGCCCAAAAACCCGCAGAGCTGACTAAGCTGGGGTTAATGCGTGCCCAGCTTATTGCCGAATTAGTGTCGCCGGCAGGCAAGGCGATGGTAGAGCAGGGTTATCTTCTTGGGCTGTTATCTGTACTTGATGCCGTGTTGGATGTGTCGCTGGAAAACTTGGCCAAGGAATTCTCCCTTGATGGGGCGCTCAGCGGTGCCTTACTTAATGCCCAAGGAATGCTGGGCCAAGCTCTTAACTTGGCGTACGCATGCGAACAATGTCAGTGGCCACTCGCCGAGGAAATTTTGCAAACCATTCGCCCAGCCAGTGAACCGCAGGTATTGTATGCAGCGCTGTCACAATCGCGAATTTACTGCGATAAAACCATGGAATTGCTTAGCGACTAGCGACACAGTATGCTGACCTTGAGTTATAAATTTGGAGCGCGTTTGTGGGTCGCATTGTTATCGTATTGTTTTTGCTTGGGTCCTTGGCGCTTCTTGCGGTGGCGGTTACTCAGCCGGCGTTGACTATCGAGGCAAAAATTGAAAAGTCACAACTAGCCAATACCGCAGTGGATGCCTTGGTAGCTGAATCCGACTCGCAGAGTCGGCGTATGCTCAGTATGCTGTCACAAATGTTGGGACTAGATAAGCTCGAGGGGCAAATAGACGCCTACGGCAAAACGCGCAGTATTTGGGGGACGGTGAGTGAACTCTATCACCATGACAACGTGCTGGTCGCAGTATTAGTGGGAGCATTTTCACTGCTTATACCGCTGTTTAAAACCTGCTTACAATTATTAGCAATGCTGATAAACACACGGCAATGGCGTTTAAAGCTACATTGGCTAAGTGCTCTGCTAAGTAAGTGGAGTATGGCCGATGTCTTTGTTTTAGCGCTAATTATTACCTATCTAGGAGGTAATGCTGATGACCACTTTGGGCAGCTTGTGGATATGAACGCGCAACTGCACATTGGTTTTTGGTTGTTTTTCGCGTATTGCCTGATGTCGATTATATCAAGTATACTGATTAACCAAGAGATGCGGCGCGAGCTGCAAACACATAGCAAATAACCTAACCAAGGCTTTCATTCACTATGGCGAAAGTGACGCATTACATCATCACCTTATTGCTGCTAGTTTTAACTAGCACGCCGGTGAGTGCGTCGGTGCAAAGCCAGTGTACTCATATGCAACAGCAAAATGATGCTATGAGTTCGATGATGGCACATCACGCGGTTATGGCCGATAGCCAGCCCAGTCAACATGACTGTTGCGAGCAGGATATGCAGTGCACCTGCCCAGATAGTTTGTGTCATGCCCAAGCTTTTATAGCCAACAGCATGGTTGTTGCAAGTACCGTTGTTGCGACGAAGTCACATCTACAACCGAGTCGTGCCCCCACGCGACTCGCCACCAGCCTATTTAGACCCCCTATTATCGCTTGACCTAGCACCAGTGCGTCCGGCGCACAGCAACATACTGTTGATATCTCTATTTCTAGGTAAGCAAAATGAAACAATTAGTGAAGTATGCACTCGCGATGGGTATTGCGGCTGCAGTTACTTGGGGTGTGACCCAAGTAAGTCACGATGATGCACCCGCATCATCAACCGAAGAACAACAAAGCGCTGAGAAACAGCCGCTCTACTGGGTCGCGCCAATGGACTCCAGCTATCGCCGCGATGGTCCGGGAAAATCTCCTATGGGGATGGATTTGGTGCCGGTCTATGACGAGCCTGAAGATGAGCCGGGCGTCATTGCCATTAGCGCCAGTGTTGAGAACAACCTCGGTGTTCGCAGTGCGCAAGTGTCCAAGCGGCAACTGGTTAACTCGATTACATCGTTTGGCAATATTCGCTACGATGAAGAAGCCATGGTTCATGTGCACCCGCGAGTGGCGGGTTGGGTTGAACAGCTTTATGTTAAATCTGCAGGCGCGAAAGTCAGTCAGGGCCAGCCTTTATATACTTTGTATAGCCCTGATTTAGTCAACGCTCAAAAGGAATTTATTCTTGCCCTTAATAGCCAAGACGAGGTGCTGCGCAGCGCCGCAGTCGCTCGCCTGAAAGCGTTTAAAATTGCCCCCAGCTTTATCGAGGAGCTCACCGAAACACGCAAGGTGCAGCAGAACATCACCTATTATGCGCGACAAGATGGTGTGATTGAGCAGCTTAATGTGCGCGAAGGCTTTTACGTTAAGCCCGAAAATTCATTAATGGATATCGCTGCAACCGACCAAGTATGGGTGATTGTCGATGTCCATGAGCGTCAATTGCCGTATTTAAACGAAGGCGCAGACGCGGTGATGACGCTGGATTACTTACCACAAATGCGCTGGCGTGGCAGCGTTGAATACGTCTACCCTAGCCTTGATACGACGACGCGCACAGCCCAAGTGAGATTGCGCTTTGCCAATCCAAATGGTGCGCTCAAGGCGAATATGTTTGCCAAAGTTGTCATTGATGCCAGCAATAACGCCCCGACCTTGAGTGTGCCCCAGCAAGCGGTAATTAATACCGCGCAAGGACAGCGTGTGGTGCTGGCTCTCGGCGATGGACGCTTTAAATCGGTAGCGGTGCACACCGGTCGCGTGGCCGATTCATGGGTTGAGATTCTCGCCGGCTTAGAGCCAGGCCAAGAAATAGTGACCTCGGGTCAGTTCTTACTGGATTCCGAGTCGAATAAACAAGCTGAGCTGGCGCGCTTAGATAAACGCGATTATGCCCATGCTAGGGTGAACGGTGAAGTAAAAGCCATTAATCACGCTGAGCGTACCCTACGTATCGCGCGAGGTCCGATTGCAAAATGGAATCGCGAAGCGACGACTATGGACTTCAAATTAGATGCCGGGCTGGCCACTGATTTTCTCAGTGAAGGTATGCAAATCCGCTTTCGTTTTGAGATACGCGCAGGGCAATTTGTGATCACCGATATTGAGATCCTAAGCGAGCAGGAAGGTGCATCATGATCGCGGCAATTATTCATTGGTCGATAAAAAACCGAGCCCTAGTGGTTTTAATGACCTTGATGCTCACTGGGGCTGGTTTATATACCTTAAAGAACACCCCGGTTGATGCAATTCCAGATCTGTCCGATGTGCAGGTGATTGTCAAAACCAGCTACCCTGGTCAAGCCCCTCAGGTGGTACAAGATCAGGTCACCTTTCCACTCACCAGCGCCATGATGTCAGTGCCGGGGGCAAAAACCGTGCGCGGTTTTTCGTTCTTTGGCGATTCTTACGTCTACATCATTTTTGATGATGACACCGATATGTACTGGGCCCGCTCACGCGTACAAGAGTATTTGTCACAAGTAGAGGGAGACCTACCGAGCAGCGCTCAGCCGCGTCTGGGTCCCGATGCCACCGGGGTCGGGTGGGTGTACATTTATGCCCTCACTGACACCACAGGCAGCCATGATTTAAGTGAACTGCGCAGTATTCAGGACTGGTTGCTAAAGTACGAACTGCAAGCGGTGCACGGGGTGTCCGAAGTGGCCACGGTCGGTGGCATGGTAAAGCAGTATCAAATTGAGCTCGACCCGCAAAAATTACGCGCCTACGACATTCCTGTGGCGATGGTGGCACGGGCGGTAAAAGATAACAACCAGGCGATTGGCGCCTCTGTGATAGAACAAGCCGAAGCCGAGTATATGGTCACTGCGACCGGTTATATTCAATCTACTGACGCATTAGCGCAAACGCCGTTGGGGATTCAAAACAATGGTGTGCCCTTGCTGCTGCGCGATGTGGCGCGAGTGACGCTGGGGCCGCAAATGCGCCGGGGTATAGCTGAACTTAACGGTCAAGGTGAGGTTGTTGGCGGTATTGTGGTGATGCGCTTTGGTGAGAATGCTCAGCGTACGATTGATGGTGTTAAGGCGCGCCTAGATGAACTGCGTGGCAGCCTGCCCGACGGCGTGGAAATTGTCCCGGTGTACGACCGCTCAAATCTCATCGGCAACGCTATTGATAACTTAGCTGATAAGTTGCTTGAAGAGCTCATCATTGTGGCATTGGTGTGCGCGGCCTTCCTTTTTCACCTGCGCTCTTCGCTGGTGGCGGTGATCACCTTACCGCTGGGTATCTTAGTGGCATTCATCGTCATGTATATGCAGGGAATTAACGCCAATATCATGTCGTTGGGCGGGATTGCTATCGCCATTGGGGCAATGACCGATGGCGCTATTGTGATGATAGAAAACATGCATAAACACATGGAGCGAGAGCCGCTAAACAAGGATAACCGCTGGCGTATTGTTGCGCAGTCGGCGGCCGAAGTGGGGCCGGCGCTATTTTTTAGCTTGCTTATTATCACAGTGAGCTTTTTGCCGGTGTTTATTCTTGAAGCCCAAGAGGGGCGCTTGTTTGCGCCGCTGGCGTTCACCAAAACCTATGCAATGGCGGCCGCTGCCGGCCTTGCTATTACCGTGGTCCCTGTACTTATGGGCTACTTTATTCGTGGCAAGGTAGTCAGTGAGAATAAAAACCCATTAAACCGGCTATTGGTTGCGCTTTATCGGCCGCTGCTCGGTGGCGTATTGCGTTTCCCTAAGATTGCTTTGTTATTAGTGCTGGCAGTGGGTGGGGCAACCTACTACCCACTGAGTAAGCTGGGGAGCGAATTTATGCCGCCTTTGGATGAAGGTGACTTAATGTACATGCCCACCACTTATCCAGGGTTATCAATCGGTAAAGCGCGAGAACTACTGCAACAAACCGATAAATTGATCAGCACCGTGCCAGAGGTGGCATCGGTATTCGGTAAAATAGGCCGCGCTGATACCGCCACAGATCCTGCACCATTGACCATGATTGAAACCTTTATTCAGTTTAAGCCAAAGAGCCAGTGGCGTGAGGGCATGACCATCGATAAGCTTAAGGACGAGTTAGATGCCCTCGTTAAATTTCCTGGGTTAACCAATGCTTGGGTGATGCCGATAAAAACCCGGATCGATATGCTCGCCACCGGTATTAAAACCCCGGTGGGGATCAAAGTGGCGGGGCCAGATTTAAATAAAATTCAAGAAATTGGTCAGGATATTGAGCGTTTATTGAAAGACTTTCCCGGCACCGCCTCGGTATACTCTGAGCGGGTGGCAGGAGGACGCTATTTAGATATTCGTTTTGACCGCGCGCTGCTTGGCCGCTATGGGCTGTCTATGGCGCAAGTGCAAAGCATGATTGCCACTGCGGTAGGGGGGCAAACCCTAACGCAAACTATCGAAGGGCAACAGCGTTACCCCATTAACCTGCGCTTTCCGCAAAGCTACCGTGATTCGCCACAAAGTTTAGGGAGGTTGCCCATTATTACCCCTACTGGCGTGCAATTACAGCTCGATGATGTTGCCGACATTCGCGTCACTTCGGGGCCTGCGGGGATCAAGAGCGAAAACTCGCGCATTAACGGCTGGACGTTTGTCGATATCAATAACGTCGATATGGGCAGCTATGTTAGTGAAGCTAAAGCCTATCTGCAGCAGTCTTTGGAGTTACCTCCTGGCTACTCACTGCGTTTTGCGGGTCAGTATGAATATATGGAGCGGGCGAAAGCCAAGCTCAGTTATGTGGTGCCCTTGACCCTCGCTATTATCGCTATTTTGTTGTTTTTAAACTTTCGCCGTTTTGCTGAGGTCGCCATTATCATGGGCACGGTGCCATTGGCGCTTATCGGTGGGGTGTGGTTGCTTTACCTGATGCAATTCAACCTGTCGGTGGCTGTGGGTGTGGGCTTTATCGCTCTTGCCGGTGTCGCCGTAGAAATTGGCGTGATTATGCTGGTGTATTTAAATCAAGCTTATGATGAGGCCAAGCTCCAGCATGGGCCATTAACACCGGCTCAGTTACGCCAAGCGATTAAAACCGGTGCTGGATTGCGAGTGCGCCCTGTAATGATGACGGTTGCGACCATTATTATTGGGCTGTTACCCGTACTCTATGGCAGCGGTACCGGCAGTGAGGTTATGAGCCGCATTGCCGCACCTATGGTCGGTGGCATGGCAAGTGCATTGTTGCTGACACTGATCGTTATCCCAGCTGTGTATTTCTTATGGCGGGTAAAACACACAAACAAGGAGTCGAGATGAGTAATAATCATATTTATCGCAAACCGAGTTGTCCATTTGGTGAAAAGGCCATTGCGCTCCTTGATAGCCAGAATGTTGACTATGAAGATCATGTTTTTGCCGATAAGGAAGAGGAGCAAGCACTTAAATCTCGCTTCGATGTTGGCACTACACCGCAAATCATCTTGGATGGTGAGCGTATTGGCGGCTTCGATGATTTACAGCAGCACTTTGGTGTACAGAGCGATGAACAAGACGATGAGCAAAGCTATACGCCCGTTATAGCAGTATTTAGCACCGCTTTTACTATCGCTCTTGCGCTAAGCGCCGGGCATATGGGATGGCAATTATCGACCTTAGTGATGAGTTTTATGGGCGCATCACTGTGTTTATTGGCGCTGTTAAAATTGATGGATATAGGCAGTTTTGTTAATGGCTTTAAACAGTATGACCTACTGACCATGAAGCTCCCTGCTTATGGGTACATTTATCCGTTTTTAGAGCTTGCCGCCGGACTGGGGATGCTCAGCGGCTTATGGCCATGGGCGACGGCTGTGATTGCGACTTTTGCTGGTCTTATTGGCGGGATATCGGTATTTAAAGCCGTATATATCGATAAGCGTGACCTCAACTGTGCGTGTGTTGGTGGTAATCAATCCGTCCCTTTAGGGGCCGTCAGCTTTTCTGAAAACGCCATCATGTTGGTAATGGGTCTTTGGATCTTTTACACCCTAGGGTGAAATAATTACCTAACAGTGGATGCCCATTGCATTAAGAAGCCCGTGTGACAACGGGCTTTTTTGTGCATGAAACTTGCTGTGTATAAAACACTATTTAAAGGAGGCTATATGCAAGTTAAAAAGATTAATCATGTACTGGATTGGACAGTGGAATTTCACAACCGACTTGCTGCCAATTTTGAACAGCTCGGCTTAAGCAGCGATAAGCGCTGTGCCATGCTGTTAGATTATCTAAGTGGGTATGAGGGGAAGCTTGCTGCTGACGTTGCCAGTTTTAAAATATTAACCAGCTCTAATGCGTTAAATACTTGGTGCTATGAGTATTTTGCCGAAAATCCAGAGCTGATTGACTTCGAATCATTAAGTGCCGATATGGCCCATGATGAGCAGCAAGTACAAAACTACCTAGCCAAAAAACATCAACAGGTTATCGATCTGTATCAGTACCTTACCGAGCGTGCAGAGATTGAAGATTGTAAAGACGTGCTTTCGCAAATACTGCTCACTGAACAAAATGCGCTACAACAAATGATGCAAAGCGCTAATCGCCTAAAAGACGTGTAAATCTAGCCCTAGCTTTTTCCATTGTTGCTGCTCGGCCTCGAGGTCGGCAGCGAGCAAGGTGTTATCAGACAGCCACTGCTTGCCAAGTTGCAACGTGAGCGCACGACTTTCTGCGCTGATTTTATAGTCAGGCTTTTGCTTGGCTTGGCGCTTTTGATTCATTAAGACAGCAAGGCGAAATAGGGCAATCATGCGCTTCAACGTTAGTGAAGGAAGCGCAATAAACTCAGGCAACGCTTTGAGCTTAATTTTTTTTCTGTAAAAGCGAATAAGACATGCAAGTAACTGCTGTTGCTCTTGGGTAAACCCCGGAAGTTGGCTATTAGCAATAATGTAGGCACTGTGTTTATGTAATCCAGATGAGTTTATGCTTAAGCCGACTTCATGCAGCTGAGCTGCCCATAAAAGCACGGGCAGATCATCCTCATGGTTTAACTGCCAAGGCTGCTCAATATGAGGAAAGAGCCATTGCAAGGTGGCACTGACATTGGCCGCATGTTCACTGTCAACCACATATCGAGTGGAAATATTGGCTATCGTGGCAACACGTATATCTTTGTGCGCGTGCAGCTCTGTGAGCTCGTAAAGAATGCCCTCGCGCAGTGAAAAGTCACAGTAGGTGAGTGCATCAATATCAAAAAACGTCATCACGGCGTAAAGAATCGCTAGGCCACCACAAAAAGTGGGTCGCCGCTCTTCGCTGAGCTCGGCAAATTCCAATCGCTCTATATGGCCTGAGTCGCAGCTCGCTTCAATCAAGGTTGCCAATGCTGATTGGGTAAGTGGCTGGGTTAAGTCACCTTGATGGCACAGGGCGCTGAGCATTTTGGCTGTGCCTGAGGTGGCCAGTACATGTTGCCAACCTAATTGGGTGAAGCTATTCGCGATAGACTCTAACTCTTGCTCGGCTTTAACAATTGCGCGTTTAAAGCGCTTTTTTGAGATACGCCCGTCAGCAAAAAACTGTTGCGAATAGCTCACGCAACCCATGTTTCTGCTGCTCAAACGCAGGTGTTGGTGATGCTCTCCGATGGCCAGCTCGGTACTACCACCACCGATATCAATCACCAAACGCAGCCCCTCGTGGTGTACATGTTGGGCGACGCCTTGATAAATGAGGCGTGCTTCCTCTTGACCAGAAATAACATCGATATGAAATGGAAACACCGAACGAGCACGGCGCATGAAGCTTTTGATATTGCGCGCCCGGCGTAAGGTATAGGTCGCAACCACCTTAACGTTGGCGGCAGGAAAATCGATGAGAGTGCGAGCAAATTGCCGTAAAACGCTGACCGCTCTTTCTATGGCCTCATCACTCAGGCAGTCGTTGTTATCAAGGCCAGCGGCAAGATATACGCGCTGCTTTTCTTTGTGTAACACCTCTAAACGACCATCAACCTCTCTTGCTAGCAACAAGTGAAAGCTGTTGGAGCCTAAATCGACAGCAGCGAAAGTAGTGACATCATTGGTGTGCACGATTGCTTTCCCATTTCTTTAAGTAATCATGAATGGCAATTTGCGAGCGGATTTTTTTCTTGTTCCCTCGACGAACGTAATGATTTCTTTGCTCGGCGTCAATCACACGGGCTTTACTGCGATCGCGCCACTGTAACTCGAGAATATCGATGATTACCTGCTGTAAGCTGCGATTATAAACAGGGACGCCTACTTCTACCCGGTGATCAAGGTTACGTGTCATCAAGTCTGCGGATGAAATAAATACCTGGGTATGCTCAGCGCTGCCAAAGACCATCACCCGAGGATGCTCTAGGAAACGATCTACGATACTAATGATTTTAATATTGTCACTGAACCCCTTGATGCCGGGTACCAAAGAGCACATGCCACGAATGATCAGCCTTATTTTAACCCCTGCCTGGGCCGCGATATACAGCTTATCAATTAACTCTTTATCAACTAAGTTATTGACCTTGATAAAAATGTGACCTTTCTTTCCTAGCGTTACTTGCTCATCAATCAACTCATCGATACGCTCACGCGCATTCACAGGTGAGACCATCAGATGCTTAAACTTAAAGTGTTTGTAGCTGTGCTCGATAAACTTAAATACGTTATCGCACTCTTCACATATCTCGGGATCGCGAGTGAATAAGCTAAAGTCCGTGTATATTTTTGCTGTTTTTTCATGGAAGTTGCCGGTGCCAATATGTGCATATTGCACAATTTGCCCGTGTTCTTTACGATGAATCACGCACAGTTTGGAGTGCACTTTGAGAGAAGGGATGCCAAAGATCACCTTGATCCCAGCTTCGTCCAAGTTCTTTGCCCATTGGATATTATTTTGTTCATCGAAGCGCGCTTTTAATTCCACCATAACGGTTACTTTCTTGCCATTCTTTGCCGCATTCACCAGCGCACCAATTAACCGCGACTGACTGGCAACGCGATAAATATTGACTTTTATATGTAATACGTCGGGGTCGAAAGATGCTTGGCGCACATAGTTCAAAAAGTGATTGAAGGTATGGTAGGGGTAATACAGCAGAATGTCTTGATGGCTAATGGCATCAAATACGCTTGTGAAATGATCAAAAGTGTGTGAGCGAATGGTTGCCAGTGGGCGGTTCTCAAGGTAGCGCCGGCCGACATTGGGAAAGGCTAAAAAGTCGCGAAAGTTGCGATAGCGGCCGCCAGGGATCAGGGCATCATAGCGAGTGATCCCCAAGCGTCGTCTTAGTGCTTTGAGCATCTCTCCGGGCAAGGCACTGTCGTACACTAAACGCACAGGCTCTGAGCGCAACCGCTGTTTTAGACCTTTTGACATTTTATCCAACAGGCCTTCTTCGATTTCATCGTCGAGGTTATATTCAGCATCACGAGTGAGCTTAATGGCGAAACCACGAATGGCGTCAAAGCTAAAAAAGCTGGCAAATACCTGTTCAAGATAATAGAGAATGATGTCATCAAGCAGGACGATAGTTTTGTGGCGGCGGGTTTTTTCCGCAGGTAATTGCACAAAACGTGGTAGTCGGTTGGTCGGCACTTCCAACAATGCATAATGGCTTTTCTCATGACGCATTTCGACAAATAAATAGGTCATGGTGTCGTTGATATGCTCGGAATAGTTTTTGTTTTGATCAAGCAGAATGGGCGACAGGTGCTCTAATACCTCAGATTTAAAATATGCTAACAGCCATTGCTGGTGAAACTCACTGAGCTGCTCGGGTCGGTCAACATGAATATTGTGCTCGTTGAGGGCCACTAAGATATCATCATAGATAACGTTAAAGTCTTGCCCTAGCTTAAGTACTTTGTCCTGAATTTGCTGCATCAGGGCTTCATCTTCATCGAAATTTGCATCTGGAAGTTTGTTCAGCAGGATACGACGCTTTACGTCAGCAACGCGCACTTGAAAAAATTCATCAAGATTGTTGGAAAATATGCCCAGAAAGCGAATGCGTTCAATGATAGGGTTGTTTTTATCTTTTGCCTCTTGCAGTACGCGCTCGTTAAAAGAAAGCCAACTGAGCTCTTTGGGGTAGTAGCTCGCCTGCATAACAATATGTTCCGGTTTCATAATACACTCAGTGTAGAAGAGAGTCTGCGTGAGTGTATTAATTTATTACCGCAGTATGACCAGAAGATGACATAACAGCGCTGTCATCTTCTTAGTAGATACAAGTTGTTTTTAGCTTTCTATATCAACGATAACATCTGGGGTGATTGATTCCAGAGCGTCGATCACGACATCGCGCTGCATTCCCGCTGGCAAGGTAACCGTAGCAACCGCACTGAATAAGGGCGAACCCCAGTTAGGAGCACTTTGTTGCTTCGACGTCAGGTGCGTGATGTTGGCGCCTTTGTGACGGATCACCGCGGCTAATTCTTGCACTATACCAGGTCTATCATTTCCTGTGATCGCAAGGTTTAAACATTCAGGCGTGTCATTGGCGAGTTTATCTCCTGATTCAATACGGATCTCTAAGTGAGGGGATTGTTGTAGTGCGTCTTGAAGCTCTTTCAGGTGCTCTTCAGCGACCTCGACCTGAACAATACCAGCAAACTTACCAGCGAGATGTGAGAGGTTGCTGGCTAGCCAATTGCCGTGATGATCTAAGATGACGGAGGAAAGTTCTTCAACGAGGCCGGGACGATCTTGGCCTAATACGGTCAGTACTAACTGCTGCATAAATAACGGTCTCTTTATTATTGTGGAAATTTAGTCAGCTCATGCGGCTGCCTTTTTCGAGCACAGCCTTAAAATAAGATAGATAAACGTATAATTATTAAAAAGTTAAGGTGGTCTTCACGTGCTCGCTATGAGCAAGTATTGACCCCTTTTCGGGGTTTGTCCAATTCTTCGCAATGGCAATTTGCTATAGGTCATAACCAGATGTAAAAACAGTCTTGGTAGTGTTGGTTGTTTTTTACTCATTTCGTACTAGTTTTTCCGTTATGTAACAAAACTGTCATTTTGATGAAATATAATCCGCGCATCGTAAAGATATAAGGGTGTATTGATGACTTCCAATCCGCAAAACTTAACATTTAGCACGGATAGAAGCCGTCTATTTAAAGACAAGATAGCCCAGTTTGGCATTACCTCTGGCGGGGTAATGGTGCTCGTGGCGCTGTTGCTGATATTTTTCTATCTCCTCTATGTGGTGCAACCTATTTTTGAGTCTGCGCACATCGAAGAGCGTGCAAGCTTTGATGTTGCACAACAGGATGTTGTCGGCTTAGGGCTTGAAGAACAAACCGAAATTGCCTATCTCCTTAAGCGCGACGGGGCGGTGGACTTTTACAACATTCAAGAGCAAGGCTTTGGTCAACAAATGACCGAGCTGAAAACGGCTCTTCCTGCAGACGTGACCAGCTTTGCGTCTAGCGCACCGCACCAAGGTTTATATGCCTATGGGTTAAGCAATGGTGAGGCGGTTATCGTCAAGCCAAGCTTTATGGTGAGCTTCCCTAATAATCAGCGCAAGTTAACTCCACGTTTGACTTACCCATTAGGCGAAAAGCCGCTAGAGGTTGACCCACAAGGTCAGGCCATTACACGTTTTGCGTTCTCGCAAAGTGAAGAAAAAGTGGTGATGGTGGCCCTAACCGCAGACAAGCGAGTGGTATTTAGCGCCTATGTCGGTGAAGAAAACTTCATGACCGGCGAGGTTGAGTGGGTGGCTGAACAAACCGAGCTTAACATCGATGGCCGCATTGATGAGCTGTTGATCTCGCCCGACGGCAGTCGCGTTTTCGTGCGTTCAGCCAACCAAATCTATATCTATAACAGCCGTTATGCCAGCGACGTAGAGCTGACTCAAGTACTTGCTGCCAACGAAGAAAATGCCAACATTATTTCCGCGCAGCTGCTTGCTGGCGCCAATTCACTGATGCTGGCAAACGACAATGGCGAAGTATCGCAGTGGTTTGAGGTGAATACCGATGACGGCAAAGCCTTTAAGAAAATCCGCGCCTTTGAAACTTCAAAGCAAAAAGCCATAGATATTTACACCGAATTTTATCGCCGCACTTTCTTTACTGCCGGTGACAATGGTGAGCTAGGGGTGTATTACACCACCAGTGAAGCGAAACTATGGCAAGGCAAAGTGGCCGATGGCATGATCAAAAACTTTGCCATTGCTCCGCGTTCAAATGCGGCGCTGATCTTGGCTGATAACCAAGTGAAGGTGATAGAAATTGAGAATGAGCACCCGGAGGTAACTTGGTCTGGGTTGTGGCAGGAAGTCTGGTATGAAGGCTACCCTGAGCCTGATTATATTTGGCAATCAACGTCGGCCAGTGATGACTTTGAATCTAAGTTTTCACTGATCCCAATTTCTTTCGGTACTCTTAAAGCGGCGATGTACGCCATGCTATTTGCTGTGCCCATTGCACTTTCTGCTGCTGTGTATACCGCTTACTTTATGTCTAGCGAACTACGCAAAGTGGTGAAGCCCACCGTTGAAATTATGGAAGCCTTACCAACCGTTATTCTCGGTTTCCTTGCTGGTCTTTGGTTAGCGCCTTTGATTGAGGAAAACTTGCCTGCCATAGTCGCGTTGTTGATATTGCTGCCCGTTGCCATTATAAGCACCGCCTTTGCTTGGACAAAACTGCCTGAGCAGATCCGTCATCGCATCCCTGATGGAGCGCACTCAATTATTTTGGTGCCGGTTGTGCTACTGGTTGGCTGGGTCTCCTTTGCTATGAGCGGCAGCGTCGAGAACTGGTTATTTGATGGTAATGCACGTCAGTTTATTACCAATGAATTGGGTATGACTTTCGATCAGCGCAACTCGTTGGTGGTAGGTATTGCCATGGGCTTTGCCGTTATTCCGACCATATTTTCGATTGCCGAAGACGCAGTATTCAGTGTTCCTCGTCACCTTACGCAAGGCTCTCTAGCTCTAGGTGCCACCCAGTGGCAAACCCTAGTACGGGTGGTCTTGCTGACAGCGAGTCCGGGTATTTTCTCGGCGGTTATGATGGGCTTAGGGCGCGCCGTGGGTGAAACCATGATCGTACTCATGGCCACCGGTAATACCCCGATTATGGATTGGAGTATCTTCCAAGGTATGCGTACGTTAGCAGCAAACATTGCCGTAGAGATGCCGGAATCTGAAGTGGGTAGTTCACACTATCGCATTCTATTCTTGGCAGCCTTTGTGCTCTTTATTTTCACCTTCGTGTTTAACACGCTTGCTGAGTTTGTTCGTCAGCGTCTGCGTGAAAAATACAGCTCACTGTAATTAGAGGAGACACGACATGGTAAGACAGTGGTTTAAGTCTGGTTCTCCTTGGATTTGGATGACCGGTGGTGCTGTAAGCATCAGTTTGATTTCTGTAATTGGCTTGTTAGCGCTAATTGCATGGCGTGGCCTAAGCTTTTTCTGGCCATCAGAAGTACACCAGTTTGAAGTGCAAGGCTCTGTACCTCAGCAAACGGTCATTGGTGAAATCTATGATCGCGAGGCGGTGCCTGCTAGTCGAGTACGAGCTTCCGGGGTTGAGTTAAAAAACTATGGCGCCGAAGAGATTACCCGTTACCTAATTAAAACCGGTAACCGTGAGTATGTTGATTTGGATTTCCGTTGGTTATTAGAAACCGACATCCAAAAACAGTCGACGCCGAAAGAGCTCGCAGTGTTTGAACGCTCTAAAAATGGTAACTTCTATGGTTATATTGAGCAGGTCTATGAGCAAGGTGAGCTGGTTCAAGGCGACAAGGTCGCCAAATTAGAAGAGCTGGTCGAGCGCGCGGTTGAGCTTAATGAGCAGGCGCTTGATTTACAAAACGGTGAAATCGGTCACATTAACTATGAACTTGAGCAATTACGTCTACAAGAGCGTGCGTATGAGCTTGATAATGACCTAACACCCGAGCACATGGCTGAGCTTGAAGCCGAGCGTAAACGTTTGCGTGAAGCTTATAAAGGCTATGAGAAAGAGCTCTTTGCGTTGCGTGACGCCGCCAAGCGAGACAAAGTGATCGTGCGAGACATGCGCGGTGAAATGGTGACCTTACCGCTTTATCAAGTGCTTGATTTTTGGCAGCCAAATAACATGGGCTTCTTTGCCAAGCTTGGTCATTACTTTGGTCAGTTGGGCAAGTTCATCGCCGATGACCCGCGTGAAGCGAACACCGAAGGTGGCGTTTTCCCAGCAATATTCGGTACCGTGTTTATGGTGATGCTAATGGCCGTGATCGTGACACCCTTTGGGGTGGTGGCCGCTATCTACTTACACGAATACGCAGCGAAAAATGCGGTGACGAAGATGATCCGTATCGCGGTGATTAACCTCGCAGGTGTACCGTCGATTGTGTACGGGGTATTCGGTCTTGGTTTCTTTGTCTATATGTTAGGTGGCAGTTTAGATCAGCTATTTTACCCTGAAGCGGCGCCTAGCCCCGTGTTTGGTACGCCTGGGGTAATGTGGTCGGCCTTGACCCTGGCGATTTTGACCTTGCCGGTAGTGATTGTGTCCACCGAAGAAGGACTTTCTCGAATCCCGGGTTCAGTGCGTCAAGGCTCACTCGCCCTAGGTGCCACTAAAGCGGAAACATTGTGGCGCATCGTGGTGCCAATGGCGAGCCCAGCGATTATGACCGGCCTTATTCTGGCGGTAGCGCGCGCGGCGGGCGAAGTGGCGCCGTTGATGCTAGTTGGGGTGGTAAAAATGGCTCCGACCTTACCGTTAGATGGTAACTTCCCTTATGTGCACTTAGACCGTAAATTTATGCACTTAGGCTTCCATATTTATGACGTCGGCTTCCAAAGCCCGAACGTAGAGGCTGCGCGACCCTTGGTTTATGCAACCGCGTTTTTACTGGTGACGGTGATTATCACCTTGAACATCACCGCAATTGGTATTCGTAACCACTTGCGTGAAAAGTTCCGCGCCCTAGATAAGTAATGTAAAGAATTGAGATAGGTAACAAAGTTATGATTACAGTTGCACCCCAGGTAAATGCATCAAGCAGCGATAAGCTAGATTTGAATAACCTAACGCCAGAGCAAACAGCATTGCAGATTAAAAATCTCGACCTTTACTATGGCGAGAAGCAAGCGCTGAGTGATGTCAGTATGGATATTCCTAAAGGTCAGGTAACTGCGTTTATCGGCCCATCGGGTTGTGGTAAATCAACATTACTACGTTGTATCAATCGTATGAACGACCTGGTAGATAGCTGCCGTATCGACGGTGAAATTCTGCTTCACGGCGAGAATATCTACAACAAGCGTGTGGATGTGGCAGCGTTGCGCCGTAACGTTGGCATGGTGTTTCAAAGCCCGAATCCATTCCCTAAGTCTATTTATGAGAATGTGGTTTATGGCTTGCGCCTACAAGGCATTAAAGACAAGCGTAAACTCGATGAAGTGGTGGAAAAGTCATTACGTGGCGCGGCATTGTGGGACGAAGTCAAAGATCGTCTACACGACAGTGCATTTGGTCTCTCTGGAGGTCAGCAGCAGCGTTTAGTGATTGCTCGCTCTATCGCCATCGAACCAGAAGTGTTATTGCTGGATGAGCCAACCTCGGCGCTGGATCCCATTTCAACGCTGGTTATTGAAGAGTTGATCAGTGAGCTCAAAAACAAGTTCACCGTAGTGATCGTAACGCACAACATGCAACAGGCGGCGCGGGTATCTGATCAAACGGCATTTATGTATATGGGTGAGCTTATTGAGTATGCCGATACTAATACTCTGTTCACCACCCCTAGTAAGAAGAAAACCGAAGACTACATTACCGGTCGTTACGGTTAATCTCGCGGCATGTTGCAACGCTTGTTGCTATGATTACTAGAGTAGAATTTTGAGAAGGCGATTATGGAACACAATATAAACAAACACATTTCCGGCAAGTTTAATGAAGAGCTAGAGAGTGTGCGTAACCATGTACTGAGCATGGGTGGGTTAGTTGAGCAACAACTAAACAGTGCCCTTGATGCAGTCAGTAAAAACGATGCTGAGTTGGCAAAAAAGGTTAAAGCTAATGACTACCGCGTGAATGCCATGGAAGTGAACATTGACGAGGAGTGCACGCGCATCATCGCTAAACGCCAACCAGCGGCCAGTGATTTACGTTTAGTTGTTGCCATTGCCAAAACTATTGCTGATTTAGAGCGTATTGGTGATGAGGCTGAGCGCATTGCCAAAGTAGCATTAGACTCTTTCACTAAAGATCAGCAAGGGTTGCTCAATAACATTGAAAATATGGGTCGCTTAGTGTCAATCATGTTACATGACGTATTGGATGCGTTTGCCCGTATGGACGCGCAGAAGGCCTTTGAAGTGCACAAAGCGGATGAAAAAGTGGACCGTGAGTATGAAGCACTCACCCGCCAAATCATGACTTATATGATGGAGGATCCGCGTTCAATTCCCAAGGTAATGGACTTAATTTGGTCGGTACGTTCTTTGGAGCGCATTGGCGACCGTTGTCAGAATATTTCCGAATATGTGATTTATTTCGTCAACGGCAAGGATATTCGCCATATCTCCCAAGAAGATATCGCTAAGACACTGTAATTATTTTAGAAAATAAAGATGGGCAAATACGGACATTTGCCCTTTTTTTATGATGTTAAATAATCATTGCCAGTTGAGTGTAAAAGCTTACTGAATAAGGCATGAAATTCGATGCGTTTGAGCTGCACATAGGGTAAAATTGCGCTCGAAAGCATAGTTAAACTAAGTCGTGGAAAATAGCAAAGAAACGAGCCTACAAAACCAATGTAGTCTATGTTTATGACCTATTTATGACGGTTTTATTGCAAACTTAGATTCAAAGGGTCAGTTATGCCTAGTAATGCGTTTTTAGGGGTTTTTGCAAAATCACCTATTAAACCAATTGAAGATCATATTAAAAAAGTGCACAAAGCAAGTGCGCTACTCATTCCCTTTTTTGAGCATGTATTTGAGTCTCAATGGCAAGAAGCGGAAGGGTTACGTCTTAAAATACGCTCCATAGAGCGTGAGGCCGATGATCTTAAACGTGAGATTAGACTTAATCTTCCACGTGGACTGTTCCTTCCAGTTGAGCGCACCGATTTGCTCGAACTGATCACCCACCAAGACAAGATAGCCAATAAAGCTAAAGACATCGCTGGACGCGTTATTGGCCGTGAGATGGCAATCCCAAAAACCATCCAAAGCGACTTCTTACAGTATCTATCACGCTGTGTGGACGCCACCAAGCAAGCATCAAAAGCTATTAATGAGCTAGATGAATTACTTGAAACAGGCTTCCGTGGTCGTGAAGTAACCCTGGTTGAGAAAATGCTCGCCGAACTTGATGCGATTGAGCAAGACACAGACGATATGCAAATTAAGCTACGTCAAGAATTGCGTCGCATTGAAGATACACTAAACCCTGTTGATGTCATGTTCTTGTACAAGATCATCGAGTGGGTGGGCGATTTAGCCGATATTGCTGAGCGCGTTGGTTCGCGTTTAGAAGTATTGCTAGCTCGTTAACATTGCCAAGATCCAGCAAAGACAATATGAACACACTGCTGGCTCAAACAAAGTTAAGACAATAAGGTTATTCTGATGGATATTATTTCGTCCTACGGTACCGTGCTGGTGTTGGTTGCCGCTGCGGTAGGTTTCTTCATGGCTTATGGCATCGGTGCCAATGACGTAGCCAATGCAATGGGTACGTCAGTGGGCTCTAAAGCACTGACCATTAAACAAGCGATTATCATTGCGATGATCTTCGAATTCGCTGGCGCATATTTAGCCGGTGGTGAGGTTACATCGACCATACGTAAAGGCATTATTGACGCCGCTCCGTTTGCTGATATCCCCGAACTGATGGTGTTGGGCATGATTTCAGCATTATTCGCGGCCGGTAGCTGGTTATTAATTGCGTCCTTTTTAGGCTGGCCTGTTTCCACAACACACTCTATTATCGGCGCTATTATTGGTTTTGCTCTCGTTGCTGTAGGTAGCGAAGCGATTCAATGGACCAAGGTTGCGGGGATTGTGGGTAGCTGGGTGGTGACGCCTGCGCTATCAGGCTTCATTGCTTACCTTATCTTTATGAGCGCGCAAAAGCTTATTTTTGATACCAATAACCCACTGGATAATGCTAAACGCTACGTACCTATCTATATGGGTTTGGCTGGTTTTGTCATGTCCTTGGTGACTATCAAAAAAGGCTTAAAGCACATTGGTATCAACCTAGGAACCGTTGAAGGTTATGCCTTGTCGGTAGCTATTGCTGTGCTTATCGGCATTATTGGTATGCTTGCCATTAAACGCCTAAAAATGGACCCTAAAGCCGATAAGGCAATGCAGTTTAACAACGTTGAGAAAGTGTTTGCCGTACTGATGGTACTGACCGCTTGTTGTATGGCTTTTGCACACGGTTCGAACGATGTTGCCAACGCCATAGGCCCACTTGCTGCCGTTGTAAATATCGTTGAAAATAACGGTGAGCTTGCGAAAAAAGCAGCACTTGCATGGTGGATTCTTCCTTTAGGTGGCCTAGGTATCGTCATGGGCCTTGCTATCTTAGGTAAGAAAGTGATTAAAACCATTGGTGAAGGAATTACGCACTTAACGCCAAGCCGAGGCTTTGCAGCCGAGCTTGCAGCCGCATCAACTGTAGTTATTGCCTCTGGTACTGGCTTGCCAATTTCGACCACGCAAACACTAGTCGGTGCCGTTTTGGGTGTGGGTATGGCACGGGGCATTGCCGCACTGAATATGAGTGTGATTAGAAACATTGTGGTTTCTTGGGTAATAACATTGCCTGTTGGTGCTGCTCTTGCTATTGTAATCTTCTACATATTAAGAACAGTATTCGGCGTATAACGTCGTTGTGGGAGTTATCTCCCACAACACATGACAGAACCGTCTTTTAGCTTGAAAAGATCTCAACGCCCTCGGTGTTGGGGTCTTTTTATTTGTGAGCAATAAACATGACCAACCTGCCTAGTATCAAGCAACTACAATATTTAATCGCAGTTCATCAACATCAACATTTTGGTCGCGCAGCTAGCGCCTGTTATATCGGCCAGTCGACTTTGAGTAGCGCGATTCAAAACCTTGAAGAAAATCTCGGCGTGCAACTTATTGAGCGTGAAAATCGCAGTTTAATGTTCACCAGCATTGGCGAAGAAGTGGTAGCGAAGGCCAAGCAAATAATTAACGACACCATGAGTGTGAAAGAGCTGACCCGCAGCCATCTGCACCCGCTTAGCGGTACGCTAACGCTTGGCGTTATTCCGACTATTGCTAGCTTTGTCGCTGCGCCACTTTATTGCTACTGCAAAGAAACGTTTAAAGACTTAGATTTAGTGCTGGTAGAAGACACCAGTGATAACCTACTCGATAAGTTAGAGCATGGCCATATCGATATCGCGCTGCTAGCACTGCCTTATGAAACTGGGCGCTTTCACACGCAGATATTGGCAAAAGACAAGTTCTACCTCGTGAAACACAAAGACTACCCCATTGATGAGTCGGTGGATTACAACGCGCTTCCAGAGCATAGCGTATTCCTCCTTGAACGTGAGCACTGTATGACTGGGCATGCGCTCAGTGCGTGTAATTTGGAGCGAGCGAGTTGCATCAACCCATTCGAAGCCGCGAATTTACACACCTTGCTGTCGATGGTGGAATATAAGTTGGGCGTTACATTTTTACCACAAATGGCGATTAACGCGGGCATACTTGATGCCAAGCCGCTGGTGGCTACCAGCTCTGGCGCTGATGCGCATCGCGATGTTGGTTTAATTTGGCGCAAGACCACAGGAAGAATCGGTGACTTCCGGCTATTCAGCGATAAAGTCGGCGAGTTCCTACGTACTTGTAGCACCGTGGGCAGTGAAGAGCCTTAATGAACCTAGCTGTCTAAGGTGTTGATTTTGGTTTAAACAGGGGCTTTTCTAGTGCCGGTAAAAACAACAAATAGACCCAGACCACAAGGTTAAAATACGGAATAACACCCAGTACTAAAAACAGCCGTACCGGATACCCTTTGCGCTTGGCGTGAAGGTAGCACTGGCTGGCGATGAGCATGTTTATACTCAGCAGTAATGTTACTAAAGCAGTCATGTTGATTTTCCTTAACGAGCCTTGTTGATGTCATTGATAGACAATGTCTTCTAAGCCGATATAACCTCTCCGGCTATGCCACATTCCATTGTTGGGCTTTATGATTTATTTAGTATTTTCAGCAGGTTAATAATTAACTGTACGTGCTTAACCTGCTTCTCTCACAGCGCACTGAATAATTTGAGTATAGCTAAATGAGCGCTCAGAAAAAGCGCTAAATTGTTAAATTTCGTTCGTTATTACTTAGCTAGATGTTTTTGCAGAGATTATTTTTTGATTGTTTTGCAATGACGCTATCGGGGCGGGTTTGGCGATAAAATAGCCTTGGGCGTAATCGACACCAATTTCTTTAAGTAGGTTATAAATTTCTTTATTTTCAACGTATTCCGCTACTGAATGCTTTTTCAGCGAGCGTGAAATATCGTTGATGGCCTTAACCAACGCATAGTCTATGGGGTCATGTTGCATATCGCGCACGAATGAGCCGTCAATTTTGACATGCTGCGCTGGCAAGCGCTTGAGATAGTCAAAGGTACTAAATCCAGTGCCAAAATCATCAATGGAAAAGTCACAGCCAAGCTCGTTAAGCGCGCAGATCATGTCTCGGGTTGCACTCAGGTTATCAATGCTGGCACTTTCGGTAATTTCAAAAATAACGCGCTTGGGATCGACGTGATAATCATTGAGCATGGCGCGAATATGCGGCAACAAACGTTCATCTAAAAACGATTGCGCCGAGAGGTTGATGGCAACACGCTGTAACTGCGGGTTTTCACTGAGATCGCTAATCGCTCGGCGAACTACACATTGGTCCATCAAGTAGCTGTCATTGAGCATTTCAAGGGCTGGGATAAATTGGTTTGGGTAGATAAGCTCGTCGTCAACAACCAGCCTTAATAGGGCTTCATAATAAGCAATACGCGAGCGCTTAATGTCCCACACGGCCTGATAGTGTAACTCGATGTTGTTTTGCTGCAGTGCCGAGCGCACATTGTGACCCCATTCCAAGCCGCTTTGCATCGCATTACTTTGCGAGTCACGAGCATCATAGCAATGCACTAAATTACGGCCCTGGCTTTTGGCAATATACAGTGCGATATCAGCCTGCTTAAGGCATTCGTTAGCATCGTTGTTCTGTGCCGATATTTGTGTAATGCCGATTGAGCAACTAATAGAGTAGAGCTGTTCTTGGCAATGGAACTGGTAGCTATCAATGGCCATACATACCCCTTCAGCCACCATATGAGCGTCTAAAAATGGGGTGTCTTTAAGTAAAATGGCGAACTCATCGCCGCCGATGCGAAAGACTAAATGGCTATCGCCGATATGCTCTTGGAATAAGTTGGCGACCTCTTTAAGAACAACGTCACCTTCTTGGTGTCCCTTACTGTCGTTAATAATTTTGAAGTGGTCAAGGTCGATATAAATCAGTGCGTGCTCATCATTAGCACGGGTTTGGCGACACAACTGAGAGAGTTGTTGGTCAAAATAATAGCGGTTGTGAAGCCCTGTAAGGGTATCGTGTAAAGCTAAGTGTTGTAACTGTAACTCCGCCTGCTTGCGCTCTTCAATATTGTCGATGGAAGCGGTGATCACCGCGCCAGCATTGGCTTCATTAACATGCTGGAAACGGCATTCAAACCAAGCGCTATTGCCTTGTTGTGTAACCAGTTGCACTTCTATCTTGCGCCGCTGCTGCTCACCCTGAGCAACAGCGCTCAATACTTGCTGAAGCCTTGCTTGGTCATGCGCTAACGCGTAGTTGGTAAGCGGCTTGCCAATACTTTGCTTTAAACCATACCCGGTATTTGCTTCCCAGGCTGGGTTAATAAAGCGGATGCAGCCTTGCTCGTCGAGCTCCATAACGATGGTATTAAGATGCATAAGAATGCGTTGGTGCGCTGAATAGAGCTCTTTATAGCGTGATTGACTTTGGCTTAGCTGCGCCACTTTCTTCTCAAACTCGCTGTAGCTGGCTATAAAGTCTTCACGACGCGCGGCGTGGTCACACACTTTCATTAGTAGTGCGTCATTGTAAGGGCGACGAATAAAGTCGGTGACGCCGCTCAGCAATAAACGCTCGGCATAGTCAGCGTCGTGGCTATCTATAATAGTGACAATCGCTTGGCTGGCATTATGAGTGAGAATACTTTGTACCAACTCGTTAGCAGTCTCGGCATTGGCAATACTGGCATCTAGCAATACGATGGCGTAGCGCCCTTGCAAATACGTGCTTAAGGCTTGGCGCACAGAGCTGCATACTTCAACGGCAAAGTTTAACGCTAAGGCCTCACTCATCACTTTTGCTTTGGTGCTATCGGCCTCGAGTAACAGCAGGCCTAAACGACTGCTTTTATCGAGTTGCGTGGACAGAACATTGGCCAGTGTTTGCGGTAGTAAATCTTGGCGCTCAATGGGCACAACCGCATCAATACCATAGCTGCGAGCTGTGGTTTCGGCGATACGTTCACAATAAAAAGGGGGAGTCAGTACAATCGGGGTGTGTTTAGGGGTTTTCAGCAATCCGGAGCGAATCATTCGTGAAAAGCGCCAGCCATCGATGGTGCCTACATCCAGTCCGGTAATTACTAAGCTTACCGCGCGTTCTTTCAGCACCTGCAATGCTTCTTGGGAGTCTGCGAACTCAAGCACAGAGAAAATATCGAGACGCCCCAAAGTACGTTTAATGATGCTGCGCTCAACTGCACTGGCATTGACTATCATGAGGCTCAACGGCGTAGCCATGGTATCGCAACCCAACTGTTTAAGACCTAAATTGAATCCGCTAGATTATAGGTAATTGTCACCCGAGACAAGCGCTATGCGCTTGATTTCAGTCAAGGGGGGAACTAGAATTGGCGCGATTTTCAGCACCCCGGAGAAAACCCATGCGCGTGGCCGATTTTAGTTTTGAGCTACCTGAAGAATTGATTGCTCGATTTCCGCAAAAGGAACGTAGCCAAAGTCGCCTGTTAAAAGTAGAGGGTAACAGCGGTAATACCACCCACCATATTTTCAAGGACATCATTGACTTCATCGAACCTGGTGATCTGTTGGTGTTTAATAACACCAAAGTGATCCCTGCCCGTATGCATGGACAAAAGCGCTCTGGTGGCAAGGTGGAAGTGCTTATAGAAAGAGTGCTTGATGATAAGCGTGTGCTTGCTCACGTGAGAGCCAATAAGTCACCTAAACCGGGAACGGTGATGGTTCTTGAAGGGCAAGCGCAGATGGAAATGATTGGCCGTCAAGGCGAGCTGTTCGAGCTTGAGCTCAAAGGTGATATGTCAGTGTTAGACACCCTTGAGCAGATTGGCCATATGCCTTTGCCTCCGTATATCGACCGCCCTGATACTGATGAAGATAAGCAGCGTTATCAAACCGTGTATGGTGAAAAACCCGGTGCAGTTGCCGCACCAACAGCCGGATTACATTTTGATGAGCCGCTAATGGCAGCGTTAAAGGACAAAGGCGTGGCCATGGCGTTTGTGACCCTACACGTTGGTGCAGGGACGTTTCAGCCGGTGCGGGTAGACAGCGTTCAAGAGCATCATATGCACTCAGAATACATTGATGTACCACAAGATGTTGTTGATGCCATTGCGAAAACTAAAGCCCAAGGTGGGCGCGTTATTGCCGTGGGCACAACCTCGGTGCGCTCTTTGGAATCGGCAGCAAAAATCGGTGGCGGTGAGCTCATTAGTTATGTTGGCGATACCGATATCTTTATCTACCCTGGGTATCAGTTCAATGTCGTCGATGCCATGATCACAAACTTTCACTTACCGGAGTCCACATTAATTATGCTGGTCAGCGCATTCTCTGGGCAGGAGCATATTATGTCGGCCTATCAAGAGGCTATCAAGGAGCGTTATCGTTTCTTTAGTTATGGCGATGCGATGTTTTTAACCCGCCAAGATAAAGACTAAGAAAAAGCCGCAAGAAGCGGCTTTTTTTATTTGTTGCTTTTATTTCTTCGATTCGCCCCAATTCATAGTATTGCTGCGACAAAACAGGTAAAATCGGGCGGTTAATCTGCGCATTTTGCGCTCGAGTTGGACTGTTTTTCCGACCTATTGAGGACCACATGAAATTTGAACTAGATACAACCGACGGCAAAGCCCGCCGTGGGCGCTTAATTTTCGAACGCGGTGTCGTTGAAACCCCCGCATTTATGCCGGTAGGTACCTATGGCACAGTAAAGGGGATGACCCCAGACGAGCTTAAAGATACGGGGGCGCACATTTGCTTGGGAAATACTTTCCACCTCATGCTACGCCCGGGCACCGAGATTATTAAACAACACGGTGACCTCCATGACTTCATGGCATGGGACAAGCCGATTTTGACAGACTCCGGTGGTTTTCAGGTATTCAGTCTCGGCGCTATGCGTAAAATAACGGAAGAAGGCGTCATGTTCCGCTCTCCCGTTAACGGTGAGAAAATAATGCTGAGCCCTGAAAAAGCGATGCAAGTTCAGTGTGATCTAGGCTCTGACATTGTCATGATTTTTGACGAATGTACGCCTTACCCAGCAACGGAGAAGCAAGCAAAAGACTCCATGGAATTATCACTGCGCTGGGCAAAACGTTCAAAACAAGCGCACGGTGATAACCCGTCAGCGCTGTTTGGTATTATCCAAGGTGGTATGTACCCAGAGCTGCGAGCACAATCGCAAGCAGGGCTGGAGGAAATTGATTTTGATGGCTATGCCCTCGGTGGACTCTCTGTAGGTGAGCCTAAAGAAGACATGATCAATATTCTCGACCATTGCGCTTACAAAATGCCAGAGCAAAAGCCGCGTTATTTAATGGGCGTCGGCAAGCCTGAAGATATCGTTGAAGCGGTACGTCGTGGTATTGATATGTTTGACTGCGTGATGCCGACACGAAACGCACGTAATGGTCATTTATTTGTTACCGGTGGGGTGGTTAAAATCCGTAACGCCGTGCACAAGACCGACACCGCGCCGCTGGACAGTGAATGTGATTGCCACACCTGTAAAAACTACTCACGCGCTTATTTGCATCACTTGGATAAGTGTAATGAGATTCTCGGTGCGCGTTTGAACACTATTCATAACTTGCGCTACTACCAACGTTTAATGGAAGGGTTGCGTGAGGCAATTGCCAGCGGCAAGCTTGACGCTTTTGTAGCAGACTTTTATGCTCGCCGTAATACTGCGGTTCCAGAGCTCGCAGAAACAGAATGATTGCGGCCCGCCTTGTGCGGGCTTGCCTGTAATTTACAACACTAAAATTAATAGTTAAGTACTTAAGGGGACTACCTGATGAGTTTATTTATTGCAAACGCACATGCAAGCACAGCGGGCGCCGCACCAGCTGGTGGTGGCTATGAAATGCTAATTATGCTGGCCATTTTCGGTTTGGTTTTTTACTTTCTTATCTATCGCCCGCAAGCTAAGCGAGTAAAAGAGCACAAAAACCTAATGAGCGCTTTAGCCAAAGGTGATGAAGTGCTTACTCAAGGCGGCATGGTTGGTAAGATCACTAAGGTGTCTGAAGATAAAGACTTTGTGCTTATCTCGCTGAACGACCAAACCGAAGTAACAGTGCAGAAGTCTGCGATTAGCGCAGTACTACCCAAAGGCACAATGAAGTCGCTATAAACCAAAAAGGAAAGATACGTGTTAAATAAGTTTCCCTTATGGAAATATTTACTCGTGCTTGTTGTATTGGCAGTCGGGGTGCTTTATGCCACCCCGAACATCTATGGCCGCGATCCGGCCATTCAGGTTACCGGAACAAAGGGAACCGACGCCGATCTCAGTGCGCTAGATACAGTAAATAAAATCCTGACTGATAATAAAATTGAAACCAAGTCGAGCAAACTCGCCGATGGCCAGATCCTGGTCCGCTTCAAAAATGTCGAACAACAACTTAAAGCTCAGGACATTTTGCGCGACAACTTAAGTGAAGATTACATCTCAGCCATCAACATGGCGCCAGCTCAACCACAATGGTTAAAAGCCATTGGTGGTAACCCAATGAAGCTCGGTCTTGACTTAAGTGGTGGTGTGCATTTCACCATGGAAGTTGACATGGTGACGGCGATGGATAATGCCCTAAACCAGATGGAGCAGGATTTCCGCTCAGACTTACGCGAAGAAAAACTGCGTTATCGCACTATCCGCCGCGTAGCGGGGAGCGATGGCGTGCAAGTGGTGATGCGCAGTGAGCAAGACAAAGACGCTGCAGAGCGCTTCTTACAAGACCGCTACCCGGGTTACTTATTTGTTGATGACAGCAACAACGACAATGGCTTTATTGCCTCTATGAGCGAGCAGCGTATTAAAGAGCTGCGTGATTATGCGATCAAGCAAAACGAAACCATTATTCGTAACCGGATTAACCAAATCGGTGTTGCTGAACCTAATGTTCAACGTCAAGGCGCAGAGCGCATTATCGTGCAATTACCCGGTGTACAAGATACCGCGCGTGCAAAAGAAATCTTAGGTGCTACGGCAACCCTAGAGTTTCGTGAGGTTGACCAAGATGCTGACCCTGGGTTGGCGATGCAAGGGCGGACACCGCCTGGTACTGAAATGATCATGAGCCGCGAAGGCCGTCCTGTGGTACTGAAAAAGCGGGTCATTCTGGAAGGTAGCCATATTACCGGTGCACAATCTGGCATGGATGAATATCAGCGTCCACAGGTTAATATTAAGCTGGATTCTAAAGGCGGTGCCAAGATGGATGCCTTTACCAAACGCGCCATAGGTAAGCCAATGGCGACCGTGTTTATTGAATACAAGCCTTCCGGCGAAGTAGACGAAAACGGAAAGCCGCTTCCGCCTATCAAAGTGGAAGAAGTAATTAACGTGGCGACGATTCAAGCACGATTAGGGCGCAGTTTCCGCATTACCGGTTTAGATAACCCAGCTGAAGCACATAACTTGAGCTTGCTGCTGCGTGCAGGTGCCCTTGTTGCACCGATCCAAATCGTAGAAGAGCGCACCGTGGGTCCAAGCTTAGGCCAAGAAAATATTGAAGCGGGTATGACCGCCGTGGTGCTTGGTTTCGCGTTTGTTTTAGCCTTTATGCTGCTTTATTACAAAGGTTTCGGCTTGGTTGCTAACCTAGCCTTGGGGGCTAACTTGGTGATGATTGTCGGAGTGATGTCGATGATCCCAGGTGCTGCGCTGACCTTACCTGGTATTGCTGGTATCGTCTTAACGGTTGGTATGGCGGTGGACGCAAACGTACTTATTTTCGAGCGTATCCGCGAAGAATTGGCTGATGGACGCAGTCCACAGCAGGCCATCCATTTCGGTTACGACAGTGCTTTCAGTACCATTTTTGATGCCAATATTACCACCTTAATCGCAGCGATTATTCTGTTTGCAGTGGGAACCGGACCAATCGCTGGCTTCGCGGTAACCCTGGCAATAGGTATCTTAACTTCAATGTTTACCGCCATTGTTGGTACCCGTGCGGTTATCAACTTAGTTGTTGGTGGTAAGCGCATTGAAAAGCTATCGATATAGGAGCGAAGCATGCAATTATTAAAAGTGAAAGGTACTTTACCATTCATGAAAGCACGCAAAGTAGCGATGGGCTTTTCAATTTTATTGATTATTGCCGCGCTGGTGTCTTTCGTGGTTAAAGGCCTTAATTTTGGGTTAGATTTTACCGGTGGTACAGCTGTAGAAGTGGGCTTTTCACAGCCTGCTGAGCTCTCCCAAGTACGAAAAGTACTCGCAGAGAATGGCTTCGCTGATGCCTCTGTACAGCTGTTTGGCTCCAGTAAAGACGTACTTGTGCGTCTTCCTCCACAAGGAGAGGGAGTGAAAGCTGAGGTCATTGGTAACCAGGTTATGGCAGCCTTAAAACAGGCCGATGCACAGGCGCAGATGCGCCGTATCGAGTTTGTTGGTCCCAGCGTAGGTGAAGATTTGAAAGAGCAGGGTGGCTTAGCGATGCTGACTGCTTTGATCTGTATTTTGCTCTATGTTGCCTTACGTTTTGAGTGGCGTTTTGCCCTAGGTGCGGTATTTGCCTTGTTCCACGATGTTATTTTGACTATGGGCCTGTTTTCACTATTAGGCTTGGAGTTTGATTTAACTATTTTGGCGGCGATTCTTGCGGTCATCGGTTATTCACTTAACGATACTATCGTTGTTTCAGACCGTATCCGTGAGAACTTCCGTAAAGTGCGTATTGACGACACCTTGGAAATTATCGATCTTTCCCTTACACAGACATTGAATCGAACCTTGGTTACTTCAATTACCACTATTTTGGTATTGATAGCCTTGTTCGTGTGGGGTGGCCAAACTATCCATGGTTTCGCTACGGCATTACTCTTTGGTGTATTCATCGGTACTTACTCGTCGGTCTATGTTGCCAGCTCTGTGGCGGTATTCCTTGGAGTTAGTAAAGAGGACTTGATCCCCGTAGAAGTAGAGAAAGAGGGCGCTGATCTCGATCCTATGCCTTAGAGAATAAAGGTCAAAACGTTGAAAATGCCGCTTTAATGCGGCATTTTTTATATATCCAGTTCCCTGGTTGTGACAATGAATGTAGCTCGCTGTCACAGCTGTTATACAGGCCCAGTCTTATGAAGTTGTTTTTACTGGTCTTAGCTTTGCTAACAATAAGTGCTTGCGGTGACAGCGTCGGCAAGCCACAGCCAACTGCTGATTCGAACTCAGCAGCCCGAGTGTACCTAGGCATGAGTGAGCAACTCCTCAGTGAGTTACGCTTGCAAGGACGAGCACCAGAGCTCGAGCATATAAGTACAGCCCTAGCCGTTGCTATGTATGCGCAAATCCCAGAGCTAAGACTGCGCTTTCCCGAGTGTGACGCGTACCTACAAAGCTTATATCAAGGCTTTGATAGCTCCGTGCAATTAACGTATGCAGAGCTGAGTGAGCAATACCGCAATGGCGATGCTTTACCCAACTTTGAGGCACCGATTTGCTATCATATTAAGGAGGCGACAGTTCTTCCGCTGCTAATTAGAGCTATAGTGAGAGAGTCGCAAACTGGCGCAGTTAATACTGTGTCGGCGCGTCGACATGCACTCAAAGCGCAAGCCCATTTCAATATCGTTCAGCAGCAATTGCAGAGAAAGTAGTCAATTCATGACGCTGTCATAATCCCTTGCTAGGCTTTGCCACCATTTTAATATTGGGTGTACAAAGCTGTGAGTGCCGAATTAATAGCAGAATTAGCCGGAATTATTGAAAAGCGTCAAGTTACCTGCGTTTTTCAACCTATTTTTGACTTCTATCAGGAAGCGATAATTGGCTATGAAGCACTCAGTAGGGGGCCTGAAGATAGCTTTTTGCACAGACCCGACGCACTATTTAGCTGTGCTGTAGCCCACCATCGCCTTTCTGAATTAGAGCTACTGTGTCGAGAAACGGCCATAGCTTCATTCGCCGAGCAGCAATTAGCTGGCAAGTTGTTTCTTAATGTCAGCCCCAACACGTTATCGGATCCGGCTCACCCTAAAGGGCAAACCCTGCAGCTACTGCGTGAATACGGCCTCGGTGCGCAGCAAGTAGTCATCGAGCTCACCGAGCAAGATAAAGTGGATAATACCGAGCAGTTACGCAAAGCGGTTGCACATTACCGTCAGCTTGGTTTTCTCATCGCTATTGATGATTTAGGGGCGGGGTATTCAGGGCTTAAACAATGGTCAGAAATACAGCCCGATATTGTCAAAATAGACCGCTACTTTATAGATCATTGCGATCAAAGTCCGGTGAAAAAAGAGTTTTTAAAGTCTATAACGGAGCTAGCAAAAGCCACACATACTCGGGTAGTCGCCGAGGGAATAGAGCGAGAAGAAGAGTTTCAGTTGTTACGAACACTCGAACTACATACGGTACAGGGATATTTATTCGAACGCCCGAGTGCAGAGCCTAGCCAGCAATTTGAGGCGCAACGCTTTCAAAATTTAGGGCACACTCACCATCAGCACTTTGTTGAGCCATCGCTGGCGGTGGGATGGTTAGCGATAGAGCAACAAGCTATCTGCCAATACACTTTGTGTCGAGAGGCGCAGCGTATTTTTGATAACGATAAGGCGCTGTTTTCACTGGTTGTTATTGATCAGTATCACCAGCCCGTTGGCTTGCTATACAAAGAGCAGTTAACAGAAGTGTTTGCTTCACCCTATGGTCATGCTTTATATGACAAAAAGCCGATAGCGTCGTTGATGGACGCCGAGCCACTCGTGGTTGATGAAAATGAACAGCTTGATAGAGTGAGCCGGCAAATTACCGACAATGATTTTGATATCCGTCGCTATATCATCGTTACTCGAGGCGGTAAGTATTTAGGTGTTGTGCATCTGCGGCAAATTCTCAAGCACATGACCGAAGAAAAAGTACGTCATGCTCAGCACGCTAACCCACTGACCATGTTACCCGGCAATATCGCCATTAATGATGCGATTGAGCACCGTTTGCGCAGCAACCGTGCCTTTTCCATTGCTTACTTTGATTTGAACCATTTCAAACAATTCAATGATTTATATGGCTATGCCAGCGGCGATAGCGTGATTAAA
This sequence comes from Pseudoalteromonas sp. CNC9-20, assembly GCF_022347875.1. Lineage (NCBI taxonomy): Bacteria > Pseudomonadati > Pseudomonadota > Gammaproteobacteria > Alteromonadales > Pseudoalteromonadaceae > Pseudoalteromonas > Pseudoalteromonas sp. CNC9-20. Next base: position 285,295 of record NZ_JAKRFS010000004.1, read on the forward strand.
TTATTGGCCGATATTATCCGCAGTCATTGCCAAGCCGTTCCCTGCTTTATTGGCCATATTGGCGGTGATGACTTTATGGTTGTATTTGATGGTGAGGATGCCAGTGCTACCTGCCAGGCTGTGATTGCTGATTTTGATACTCAGGTTCGGCGCTTTTTTAGCCCTGAGCATATCGCAGCGCAAGGTTATTGGAGCTGTAATCGTGAAGGGCAGCGTCAGTTCGTGCCATTATTGGCTTTGGCCGTGGGGTTAGTCACACCAGATACACGTAGCTGCGATAATAGTCACCAAGTTGCGACATTAGCGACCGATGCAAAAAAAGAGGCTAAACGTCACAAGGGGAGCCACCTCTTTTGCTGCCAGCGACGCGGGCCCGCCGCACCGTTGTTTCGTATACACCCTGAGCCACTGGACTCGCTTTCACCGCTGTCATTACATGAATAAAATCACATTAGTTCTGTGTTGTACTGTGTCAATATGGACGGTAGTTTGAGCGCAGAGCTGAGGAGGTGAATGATGGTTGAGGGGTTATTAACAAGGGCACTGTTGTTTTCTCTTATGCTCTGTGTCCCTGTTTACGCTCAGCAAACAGTTCGTGTTGCCCAAGAGATGCGGCCTCTGTATCCCCGTGATTATTACTTACAAGCGCTATTACAAAGCGCATTAGCAATCAGTGATAAGCCATATACTATCAGTTACGTTGATGTGCATCCGCATCAACAGCGTATTTTGTATATGCTTGATGGTGAGCGCGTCGATGTGCACTGGAGTATGACTAGCCCAGCACGAGAAAAGTTAGCTATTGCGGTTAAGGTACCGCTATTTAAAGGGCTCATTGGTCAGCGAGTACTGCTTGCGCACCCGAAACTGGCAAGGGCACTCAGCGCCGTAGAGTCAGTATCGCAGCTACGCCAGTTCAGCGCTGTGCAAGGTCATGATTGGCCAGATACCAACATACTCGCCGCTAACAATTTACCGGTAAAACCGGTAGCAAATTATCAAACGATGTTTCGCTTAACAGCGCAGCAGCGGGTCGATTATTTTCCTCGCTCCGTGATTGAAGTGGTTGATGAACTAAAAGCCCATCAGCAGATGCAGCTACAAATTGTTGATGATGTTGTGCTTAATTACCCGAGTGCATTTTACTTCTTTGTCTCTAAGAATCGGCCTGAGTTAGCGGCACACCTTCGACAGGGGTTGGATGTGCTTATCCAGCGCGGTGAGTTTGATGCGCTATTTACACGCTACTTCTCAGCCAACCTAGAGACGCTGTCGTTAGCGTCACGCCGACATATTATGCTGGCCAACCCTTTTTACATTGAGTCACCTTAACATGTTGAACAAGCGGTAGTTCCTCGCTGTTTTACTTATGAAGCGCAGGGCTAACAAAAAATTTGCCTATTTGCTTCATGGTCACTCTTTGATAATCTTAGCGCAGCTTATTTGGGAGTTGCTATGTCACTGCGTTGGTTGGGTCTGTCTGTCATGTTATCCATAGTGGGTGTACACAACGTACATGCCCAGACTCATTGTGACGTGGAGCTAACCCATGGGCTTATCATCACTGACGACATTATTCGCATCGTTGATAACAACCAAACCCGTGTGCAAATAAACCAAGACCAGCAGTTGGTTGTTCGCGGGCAGTGGATTGAACTGAACGAGCAAGAGACAGCGGTGCTGCGTCAATATAGCATGATGATCCGCGATACTGTTCCAGAGTTAGTAGACCTCGCCACCGATGGCGTTAACATTGGGCTGAGTGCTATTGAGGATGTGGTCACGGGCCTATCTGACAAAGAGCCGGAAATTCTTAAAACACAGTTACAGTATGTAGAACGAGCGTTACGCGACAAGTTTAAGCGTGGAGACGACTTTTTCTTTATTGCGCCGCAATCGTTATCCAAACTAGATGACTTTTTTGCCCAAGAAGTATCGAAGAAAATTCACACCGCAATCCAAGGCTCTTTGGGAGCCATACTGGTGTCACTGGGCGACGCATTCCAATCTCGAGAGGGAAATATCGAAGAGCGCATTAACGATATGGGTCAGCGCATGGAGATCATCACAGCGGAAATCGATAAGTCGTTACAGAAAAAAGCGCAGCAGCTTGAACAAAAATCTGTTGAATATTGCAGATGTCTGAATGCGCTTGATAAAACAGAATCAAAACTCCAACAGATTGTACCTGAATTGGCTGATTTTGACTTGGTGAATATTAAAACCTCGAGCTAACCCAGCCGTTAGTCTTTAAAAAACGAATCATCATTTTGCGCTAGCATGGCTTCAATTTCTTCTATGAATTCAGCCTTATCGACGCCTTCGCTGTCACCATTCATTGCAGTAGAAATTTTATTGTTTTCACTAGACCACTCGCCCAGATCAATCAGCTGACAACGTTTACTACAAAACGGGCGATAGGGGCTTTGTGCAGACCAGGTCACCTGCTTTTCGCAAGTTGGGCATTTTACAATGGTAGGCATAGTATTAGGGGCTGTGAAACTTTCATGGCGGCAGTGTAACTGAGAGCAGGATGCTTTAAAAGGCCTATAAGTACAACCTACAGCCGCGTAACACGGTTAATCTCAGATAGTGAGGTAATGCCCTCTGCAGCTTTACGTAGCCCCGATTGACGCAATGTCGCACAGCCTGCTTCCTTGGCTGTTTCGGTTATATCTATCGAGCTACCACCGGAAACAATCACTTTGGCAATATCCGCTGAAACTTCTAATACCTCATAAATGCCCACCCGGCCTTTGTACCCGTCAGTACACTGGTCGCAACCTTTTGCTTGATACAATTTTACTTGTGCCACAGAGTTAGCATCAAATCCTTGCTTAATAAGCTCTTCCGTTGGGAGCTGCTCTGGCTCTTTACAGTATTTGCAAAGGCGGCGTGCTAAGCGTTGAGCGATGATCAGCGACACCGAGCTAGCCACGTTGTACGCCGGTACGCCCATGTTTAAAAGTCGTGTGATAGTCTCCGGTGCGGAGTTGGTGTGCAGGGTGGAAAGCACCAAATGTCCGGTCTGTGCGGCTTTGATGGCGACTTCAGCCGTTTCTAAGTCCCTTATTTCGCCTACCATTACTACATCAGGGTCTTGACGTAAGAAGGCGCGAAGAGCGTTAGCGAACGTAAGCTCAGCTTTAGGGTTTATTTGTACTTGATTTATGCCCTTAACGTTAATTTCGACCGGATCTTCGGCTGTAGAGATATTCCGCTCAGGTGTATTTAAAATGCTTAAGCCTGAGTAAAGAGAGACTGTCTTTCCGGAGCCAGTGGGGCCGGTGACAAGAATCATGCCTTGAGGTTGTTGCAGTGCGTGCAGATAAAGTTGCTTTTGCTCTTCCTCATAACCGAGCGCGTCAATTCCTAAAGTGGCATTGGAGGAATCTAGCACCCGCATAACAATTTTTTCCCCCCACATAGTTGGCAACGTACTGACCCGAAAATCAATGCTATTACGCGGCGAAATCGTAAGCTTAATGCGGCCATCTTGGGGTTTGCGCTTTTCCGAAATATCTAGTTTAGACATTACTTTGATGCGGGCTGCAAGGCGAGTGGACAGCGCATAAGGTGGATTGGCCATCTCATGTAACACACCATCAATTCGAAAGCGTATGCGGTAGTCGCCATCATAGGGCTCAAAGTGTAAATCAGAAGCACCTCGGCGTATGGCATCACGGAGAATCTTATTGATGTAGACAATAATTGGGGCGTCGTCATCCTCATTGCCCTGTTCCGGATGATGATTATCATAGTCTTGTTTGGCGAGGTGGCTGAGTTCGTCGCTATCCTCTTGCGATAGCTTCAGTGTGTGGGTGGCATCGAACAGCTGCTCGATGAGGTTATCTATTTGCCGATAATCAGCCAGCACCACTTCACATTGAAGCCCGGTACTAAACTCGTAATTTTCAAAAGCACCGTAGTCAGTAGGATCTGAGGCGGCGAGAAATAGCTTGTTGCCCTTGGTAGAAATGGGCAGCATATGATGACGACGAATTAACTGCTCATTTAGCAAGTGCTTGTCTATGCTTCTGGGATCAAAGGAGCTTAAATCAATATACGGAGTGCGAAAGAGTTCAACACATTGTGCCAACAGTTCTTGATTACTCATATTGCTGCTACGGACTATGGTCTCTGCTGCGCAGCGGCTTTGCTCTTGGTGCGCCTTTACTGTGTCGCTGTCAATACGTCCTAGGGTAATAAATTTACGAATCAAAGGTGAGTTAATATTCATAGGTCACGCAACCAAGTTAATAACAATAATGTATAGCAAGCTCAATGATTTAAGCCATTACAAGCTGTAACATTAAGTGTTATCGATCTTAGCGGGAATGCAAATTGGCGAGGTGCAAATAGTTTTGGTGGTACAGAGATACCTTGGCGCTGAGGTCAGCGATTACCCCAGCATTAGAGATAATATCGTTGGCCTTTGCGACTTTATCTCGGCGTGACATTTGTGCCTTTAAGATAGCGTTTGCCTGCTGCTCAGTGATATTGTCTCGAGCGCAAGTGCGACTTATTTGTACAGTTTCAGGCACATCGATCAATAAGGTGCGCTGACAATACTTATCAAGACTGTTTTCAAAAAGTAGTGGCGCCTCAAGGATTGCATAGACACTTTGTGCCTGTTCCAGTTGGGTGAGCATCTCAGTGCGGATAAGTGGATGCAAAAGCGCATTTAACCACTGCTTTTCGCTTTCGTCTGCAAAAATGATGTCACGTAGCTTAGCGCGATTAAGGCTACCATCATCCAACAACAGCGAACGGCCATGACGGCTAACGATGGCGGCTAATCCGTTAGTGCCTGGCTGTACTACCTGGCGAGCGACAACATCGGCATCGACAACCGTGATGCCGAGCTGCTGAAACAAGGCGCTAACGGTTGATTTACCAGAGCCTATCCCCCCGGTTAGACCAAGCGTCCACATCGTTGTTTTAACCCAAAATAGCGCCGAAATAAGCGCCTTGGATTTGCTCTCCCCAAAGCATGGCTATCCAGCCAGCAATGGCAATATAAGGGCCAAATGGAATCGGGGTTGCCTTATCTTTGCCTTGAATAGAGAGTAAGGTAACACCAATTACGGCACCCACAATGCTAGACAGGAGTATGATCATCAGTAATGCTTGCCAACCTAATAAGGCACCAAATACCGCCAGCAGTTTAAAGTCGCCATAGCCCATCCCTTCTTTACCGGTCAGCAATTTGAACAGCCAATAAACGCTCCATAAGCTAAGGTAGCCTGCGGCAGCGCCAATTAGTGCTGCACTCGGTTCTATGGTGATCCCTGCAACACTTGCTAATAAAGCCAGCCATAACAGCGGTAACGTCAGCTGATCTGGCAACAGCATATGGTCTATGTCTATGAATGTCAGTGCCACCAATACCCAGGTGATAATGATGTAAAGCACGGTTAGTTGAGTGGGGCCAAAGGTAAGCGCGACAACTAAACTTAGAACCGCAGTGATGAGCTCTATAGCTGGATAGCGAATAGAGATAGGCGCCTGGCAGTATGCGCATTGGCCCTTTAAAAATAGCCAACTAAGCAAGGGGATATTGTGCCAAGGCTTGATTTTGTTATTACATTTCGGGCAAGTCGAAGCTGGTTTTAGAAGGTTAAAAGGAGCGGATGCTGATTGGCTTTGTTCACTTTTTGATGCCAATTCATCGGCAAGTAGTAAGCGACACTCTGACTGCCATTGATTTTGCATCATCTTTGGAATGCGGTAAATAACCACATTGAGGAAGCTACCTACAGCTAAGGATACAAAAAGAACCGTGGTTATAAAAAACCACGGCTCGCTTTTCATTAATTCGAGTACTTCTGAAAACATCTAAATAACAGAACCGAGTTGGAAAATAGGTAAATACATAGCAACAATTAGGCCACCGATTAGCACCCCTAGCACTGCCATAATGAGTGGCTCTAATAGACTTGAGAGGCCGTCCACGGCATCATCTACTTCTTGTTCATAAATAGTTGCCACCTTAGCAAGCATATCATCCAGTGAACCAGACTCTTCGCCGATAGCGACCATTTGAATCACCATATCAGGGAATATATTGGAGTTACGCATTGCCCAGTTCATCGGGTTACCAGAGCTGACCTCAGCTTTGATATCTAAAATTGCATCGCGATAAACCGCATTACCAGACGCCCCAGCTGCTGAATCTAGTGCATCCACTAAAGGGACACCTGCAGCAAAAGTGGTTGATAATGTTCGGGCATAACGTGCCACTGCGGCCTTATTCAAGATCATACCTACGATTGGGGTTTTTAGGATGAGCTTATCAACATTGTCTCGCAAATCTTTATTCTTTCGGTGTGCCTGCTTAAACAAGTAGCCACCAACCACCATGGTTAGCACTGCAACCCACCAATACTCCTGCATAAATTCAGAAATTCCGATTACGAATAAGGTAAATGCAGGTAGTTCTGCGCCAAAGCCATTAAAAATATCTTGGAATTGAGGTACTACGAATATAAGCAAAATGGATGTAACTATTATGGCAACGGCTATAACTGCCACCGGATAAAACATCGCCTTTTTAATTTTTGATTTGAGGGCTTCTGCTTTTTCTTTGTATAAAGCGACACGGTCAAATATTCTATCTAACGCGCCTGACTGCTCACCCGATGCAACCAGGTCACAGTAGAGGTCATCAAAGTACTTGGGGTGTTTTTTGAGTGCAGCACTCAGAGGTTGACCCGCTTTTACTTCTTCACCAATTGTTCTTAATAGGTTTTTTAGGCTTTTGTTTTCAGAGCCTTCGGCAATCATGTCTATAGCTTGAACCAAGGAAACACCAGCCAATAGCATGGTTGCTATCTGGCGGGTCAGCATGGCTATGTCTTTCGCTGTTATACGCTTCTCACCAGAAAAGCCCAGTAAAGGTTTGGCTTTTCTTTTCACCTTTGATGGCGTAATACCTTGTTTGCGCAGTTGAGCCTTTACGAGTGCAATACTGGTACCAGTAAGCTCACCTTCAAGTTTTTTGCCTCGAGTACTCACACCCACCCATTGGAACGTGTCCAATTGGTTTGCTTGTTTTTGTTTTGCCATTATTTTCTCACAAGCTCTGTTGATTACTTAATATTAACACAGGGTTTCAGCAAAGGTTACTGCTGTTTGCCTAGGTGTTTTACATGTTGGTTACGCGATTGACTTCTACCAGGCTAGTCACGCCCTGTGCCACTTTTTTTAAGCCTGACTTTCTTAGGTTATTGACACCCTCTTGAGCTGCGACTTCTGCTATCTCTAATGAGTTACCGCCACGCATAATAATTTCGGCGATTTTCGGAGTAATGGGCATCACTTCATAAATACCAACTCGGCCTTTGTAGCCTTCGGTGCAATCATCACAACCTACAGGTTTGTAGACAGTTAAATCGTTTAGCTGCTCTTGTGTAAAGCCTTGCTTTATCAGTTCTTCTTGAGGTAGCTGTTCAGGCTCTTTGCAATGCTTACATAACCGACGGGCTAGCCGCTGGGCGATAATCAAACTCACTGAACTGGCAATGTTGTATGAAGGCACACCCATATTCATTAAACGAGTCAGAGTTTCCGGCGCTGAGTTGGTGTGTAGCGTCGATAGTACTAAGTGGCCTGTTTGCGCTGCTTTTATCGATATTTCAGCTGTTTCTAAGTCTCGAATCTCACCCACCATGACAATATCAGGGTCTTGACGTAAAAACGCCCGTAAAGCATTGGCGAAGGTCATATCAGATTTAGCGCTGATTTGAACCTGGTTAATCCCCTCTAGATTTATTTCAACGGGGTCCTCGGCAGTACTAATATTACGCTCAGTGGTATTAAGAATATTGAGACCGGTATAAAGTGATACGGTTTTACCTGAACCTGTAGGACCGGTAACCAAAATCATACCCTGAGGTTGCGCAAGTGCGTCCAAATAAAGTTGTTTTTGCTCGGGCTCATAGCCAAGCACATCAATGCCGAGCATCGCACTGGAGCTATCAAGAATACGCATTACGATTTTCTCACCCCAAAGGGTGGGAAGGGTACTCACACGGAAATCGATACTTTTTTTGGCGTTTATTTTTAGTTTTATACGGCCATCTTGGGGTTTGCGCTTTTCCGCCAAGTCCATATGCGACATAACCTTGATACGTGCAGCAATACGGCTCTCTAGGTTAACAGGAGGAGAGGCAATTTCATGGAGCACGCCATCGACACGAAAGCGGATGCGGTAGCGTTTTTCATAGGGTTCAAAGTGTAAATCGGAAGCTCCGCGCTTAATCGCATCCATTAAAATTTTATTGATGTAAACAATAATGGGGGCGTCGTCTTCTTTAGAATTTACATCTGTTGCTAAATCTTTCTTATTGCCATCACCAGAGTCAACACCTTCGAGCTCTTCCATATCATTGTCGGTGAGACCGAGCCCTGACGTACTATCGAATAAGCCATCGATCGCTTTTTCTAGATGGTCATAACGAACAACCACCGCCTCTGTTTGCATTCCCGTGTTGAATTCGTAATCTTCGAAAGCGCTAAAATCGGTAGGGTCAGCCGTTGCAATGAATAATGTTTTTCCTTTCGCACCTATTGGCAGCAGCTTGTGCTTTTTAATCAGCTTTTCATTTAACATTCCCTGCTCGGGCAGCATGCTCAAATCAAAGGTGGAAATGTCGTATTGGGAAACATGAAAAATATGGCTGGCTTTTTGCTGCAATTGCTCCGGGGAAATTTTTGCAACGTTGCATATCATCTCTGCGATAGAGCCATATTGGTTTTTGGCTTGTGAGGATATTTGGTCTGGTGATAATAAACCGAGGGCAGATAGCCTTCTAACAAGAGGAGAATTTATATTCATACAATCACTGCAGTAAAAAAACACTCCCACAAGGGGAGTGTTTACAATAGGTTAGCTATATATTAGCGACACTCTAGAGGAAGTAAATCTTTATCTGCAGCAGACGAGGTACAAGTCCACTCACCAGTAGTGTCGTCACGAGTAAGCGTAAGGGTCTCGGTATCGATACCTGGTGAACCCTTCATAGTACCTACGATAGTAGTAGCTGTTGCTGCATGGCTAGCACACGCTTTTGGTTGACCCAGCTGAAGGTCAGGTAGAGTTGGAGTTGCAGCAGCACCTTGCTCAAGCTTCATAATTTCGAATTGCGTTTTACCAGGAATGATTTCTTGATAACACGCTGTCGCTTGACCTTTAGCTGTATAGCCTTGATATGCTGGAAGCGCTACTGCTGCCAAAATACCGATGATCGCAACAACGATCATTAATTCAATCAGGGTGAAACCCTGTTGTTTGTTTTGAGTCATTTTTTCCATGTTCCTCTCCTAAAGGATTGTTGGGCAAAGTTAAGGTAACCAGTGTTGCTAAATCGTTGATTCGGCAATTGGTCGACTAGTTGCTTGTACTACGTGGGGCAACAAGCGCCTAGCAATGTCAAAACCTACAGGTTCAGATATCTTAGGAAGTATAGTCCAATTGTTGAATTCAACTAACTGAGACACCGTTCCTTGAGTGTAGATTTCTTTTATTACAGTTTCGTTGATTTATAACAAAGTATTACTACCTAAGTATAAATCTCATTCTTTAAAACTAGATGCTATCACGGCATTTTGGCTTTGTGTAGCACTTTTTTTAACAACTGCTAACATCTATACCGAATTCAGCTATTCTACTTGAATATTTTGCAAAGTCACTATAGTTGTTGAAAACGCATTGATAAATCAACAGCTTCAATGTGTTTAGTCAAGGCGCCACTGGATACGTAGTCTACACCAACGTTAGCGTACTGTTGCAAAGTTGCCAAAGTGATATTGCCCGACACTTCTAGCTTGGCTGATTTGTTAGTTAGTTTAACGGCTGTATTTACATCCGCTAAAGAAAAGTTATCAAGCATAATAATGTCCGCGCCAGCATTGAGTGCTTGTTGCAACTCATCGAGACTCTCAACTTCAACTTCTACGGGCTTATCCGCGTGATTGTGCTTGGCTTGGGAAACCGCCGCAGCAATACTGCCACAGGCCGCGATATGGTTCTCTTTAATTAAGAATGCATCAAATAAACCGATACGGTGGTTCACTCCGCCGCCACATTTGACTGCGTATTTTTGCAGTGCACGTAAACCTGGAATAGTTTTACGAGTATCTAGTAATTTAGTATTGGAATTGGCCAAGGCTTGGCTATAGGTATAAGCTGCAGTGGCCGTTGCACTTAACGTTTGTACGAAGTTAAGTGCCGTGCGCTCGGCGGTCAAAATAGCCCGGGCGCTGCCTTTGGCGTTAAATAGGCGCTGCTCGGGTAGAACTTTATCCCCATCGGCAACGAAAAAAGTGAGTTCGACACTGGGGTCTACTTGAGCAAAAACTTCTTTTACCAATTCTTGGCCACAAAAAATGGCTTCCTCTCGGGTGATAACATCGGCATTAGCCTGCTGCTGCTCAGGGATCAGCTGTGCGGTAATATCACCTTCACTTGGGCTGAGACCATTTAAGTCTTCATCAAGGGCTAGTTGAACGAGTTGGCGAATCAGTGCTTGGCTTGGTGTCATAATATCTAGTTCTTATATAGCTGGTTAGAGAATGTAGCATCGGTGCGTTTAGCAGGCGCCCTCAAAGTCGAGTTGGCGCCAGGATTCATAAACAAATACCGCAACTGCATTCGATAGGTTCATACTACGGCTGTTTGCTTGCATGGGAATACGTACCCGTTGCTCTGCTGGTAAAGAGGCGATAACTTCGCTAGGCAGCCCACGTGTTTCAGGGCCAAACAGCAGCGCGTCACCTGGTTGATAGGCGACTTCATGATGAAAGCGCGTACCTTTGGTGGTACATGCGTAAATACGTTTTGGGGCACAGGCGTCGATATAAGCTTCTAAGCTCGGATGGCGCTGAACATTAGAGAACTCGTGATAATCCAAGCCTGCCCGTTTAATGCGTTTGTCATCCCACTCAAACCCCAATGGTTCTATTAAGTGTAAGCGGTAGCCGGTGTTGGCACACAAGCGAATAATATTACCGGTATTAGGGGGGATTTCGGGTTGAAATAAAACAATGTCTAACATAAGTCTTCTGAGCTGAGCGCGATACAGTGGCGTGAGTATACCAAAGATGGTTAAAATGACGCATAGATTCGATAACTCTAGGTGCATTTTATGAACAACCAAGGCGCGTCAACCCCAGCAAGAGGTTACAACTTTTGGGTGCGCTTCGCTAACTTGATTACGTTGGCTATGGTTAGTTTGATGATTGCAACTAAAGCGTGGGCGTGGTTGGCATCAGGCTCTGCCGCTATGCTAGGGTCATTGACCGACTCACTGCTTGATATAAGTGCTACCTTAATGAACTTCTTTGTTCTGAGTTATGCCTTAAAACCGGCTGACGACGACCATCGTTTTGGTCATGGTAAAGCGGAAGCCTTGGCTGGTCTCGGTCAAGCCGCTTTTATCAGTGGCAGTGGCTGTTTATTAGCCTTTCATGCCATTGAGCGGTTTATTAACCCTGTCACTGTCAATCATACATTGTTGGGTGTGTGGGTGAGTATTTTTGCTATTTTTTGCACCTTAATCGTTGTCTATGTGCAATATCAATCTATTAAGCGTACCGAGTCGGTCGCGATAAAAGCCGATTCACTGCACTATAAGGGTGATCTATTACTGAACTTAGCAGTATTGCTTGCTCTGATGTTGGCCTACTACGGTATTGCCGGTGCCGATCCATTTTTTGCCATCTTAGTTGCTGCCTACTTGCTTTACAACGCTTGGCAAATAGGCACCGAGAGTGCGGCGCATTTAATGGACAAAGAACTGCCGGATGAAGAAAAAACGCAGATAGTGGCAGTTGCCAAAAGCCACGAGCAAGTTTTAGGTGTGCACGATTTGCGTACTCGCCAAGGCGGCAAAGTACGCTTTGTGCAACTTCATTTAGAACTGGATGACAACATGCCTTTGATCAGGGCACACCAAGTCGCGGACGAGGTAGCGGTACTTATTCAAGAGGCGTTTAGCGAACAAAAGCACCCTGAGTTCGGTGGTGAAGTTGATGTGCTGATTCACCAAGATCCAATTTCAGTGGTCAACAAATCAAGTTGTTAGTGTTGTTTCAGGTTATTCATCAACCAGTTGCTCGCAACGATAAAACCCGTCTTGCTCGCTGAGCACCTTCACTAACTCCGGTAGTACCTGTTGCATCGTTGCTTTTAGCGTGTAAGGCGGGTTGATGGCAATGATCCCTGAGGCGGTCATGCCACGTTCTTCACTATCGCCTTGGGTGGCAAGCTCGAACAATTGAATGTTTCGAATACCAGAGTCAATAAAACGTTGCTCAAGGCGGTCTATGCGAGAGCGATCAACCACGGGGTACCATAACAAATAAGTGCCGGTACTAAAGCGTTGATGTGCTTTTATAAAGGTATCGACTGCTTTTTCGTAGTCACTCTTTACTTCATACGGCGGGTCCATTAACACGCATGCCCGGCGCGAAAGAGGCGGCACCAGTGCCAGCAAGCCTTTAAAGCCGTTTTCATCTTTTACTCGTAACGAGCGCTTACCTGCCATATTTTTTTGCAGTAATTTTAAGTCTTGAGGGTGCAGCTCAAAAAACCAGCCTTTGTCTTGCTTACGTAAGTAGTGTTCAGCCACCTTAGGTGAACCCGGGTAATGACGTAACTGAGCGGACTCGTTCATACCCTTAATCAGGGCTACATAATCCGCAAGCGCATCTACATCACCTTGATACTGCCACAGCTTAGCAATGCCATCATTAAACTCTTGAGTTTTCTGCATATCGGCATTGTCGATGGCGAAAAAACCGGCTCCCGAGTGGGTATCAATATAATCAAAGGGCTTCTCTTTTTTGACCATGTGTTGCAGTGTTTGTGCTAACACTAGGTGCTTCACCACATCGGCGGGGTTGCCAGCATGAAAAGAATGGCGATAACTGAGCATAACGGCTCCTAAAACTGAACTTATAGCCATTTTACTGTATTTGCACCAGATAAACAGAGCTAGATGGGTACTTTGGATGATTGATTAATAAGCAGCTACTATAAACCGTTGCTGAATATTGGGTGATTTAAATGAACCCGCTGTTAATACTGGCAAAATTTACAGGAAATACGCTACACCCCCTAGCATCGCTGGGCAGATTGCTTTACATTTGCAGATTCTAATCAACAGTTTAAAGAGCGCCTTTATGAACCAAGAAACCCTTTCCCAACTCGAACAACTGGTCGATAAATTAATTCAGCGTAATAGTGAATTACAGCAAGAAGTGACCACCTTACGTGAAAACAATACTAAGCTAATGGACGAAAACGAAACCTTGCAGCTAGAAGTGCTAGAAAGCGAAGAAAAGCAGAAAGAAACCAGTAGTACATTAACGAGCCTACTGGAAAAACTGCAGTCGGCTAGCGCGGCGGGTTAATGAGTAACGACGGACACAGCGTCAAGGTCAATTTGCTCGGTAGGGAGCATCAGTTTGCTTGTCCCCCTGGGCAAGAGCAGGCGTTACTTGATGCGGCACAGCACCTCAATGAGAGCGTTGAACATATGCGTCAGCGCTCAGCGGTGCGCAATGATGACAAAGCGTTACTTATGGCAGCACTCAACCTGTGCCATGAGTTATTAGAAGCGAAGTCGCAGCTCACTGAGCAGCAACAAATGCAGAGCCAACTGTGCTCCAAACTGACATCAGCCTTAGAAACAACATCATAAGGCGCATAGTCGCGCCCAAGGGAAGCCTATGCGCCAATTTCTGTTTTTATTATTAGCCCTCACCACCACCGTAAGCCATGCCCAGCAATGGCACAGCATCAGTGCTCATGTCGACTTTATCCAACAACATGAAAAGCTAAAGTACTATGATTCAAATCAGGTGCTTATCCAGGGCGATGAATGTGCCTTATTAATCGATGCGCCAGGGGAGTTTTCGCAAACTGAGCGCTTCATTAGCAAGTTAGACAAGCAGCTAAAAGTGCCACTGTGCTACTTGTTAGTTTCTCACCCTCATGATGACCATTTATTGGGTATGGCACTGTTACAAAGCCATTACCCGGACGCTAAACTTATCGTCCACCAACATCTCAATGATCAGTTTCATCTCGCTCATGCCCAGCTCAACGAACGCTTAGATGGTTTTGCCAAGAGTATTGCTCTAAGCGAGCACCGCATGAATAACTTGCCCGAGCAAGAACAGCTTCCTTGGCAGCAAAAAATAGCAGCAGCGAAAGCGCGTTTAGATAAATGGCAGCATTTAGAGCTGCAATCACCCCAGCTGGCAATAAACAAAAAGACCACATTGGACTTAGGTAATTACGAGCTCAACATATTGCCCTACGCGGCGCATACTGATGCCGACCTGATGGTATATATTGAGCAAGAGGGGCTTCTCGCCGGTGCGGATATGGTCGACATAAAGCCCTACCCTGGGGACGCAAATTTCTCGCAGTGGTTGCGCGCTTTCGATGATTTGGCGGCTCTGGATATCACTCAAGTCCTACCAGGACATGGTGATGCATATAGCAAAGCGAGCTTGAGTATCCCAAAAGCGTGGTTAATAGCCATTGTTGAGCACGTAAATAAACACCCTGAGCAAAATGTAGAAGAGCTAGTCGCAAGCTTTCCAACACACTTTTCACCTAGCGAGCCAGGGTTAGAGCAGCGCGCTTACCGCGTCTTTTTAACCGCAGGGTTGCAGCGCGCCAAAGCCACACAAGGGCAATAGCACACATAAAAAAAGCCAACCCGCTTGGGTTGGCTTATAACGCAAATGTATTTCTGTGTTATAGCGTTAATTATTCCTCAATAAAAGGGACACCTTGCGTCATCCACTGTGGCGCTGGTTCACCTTTTAGGTGATGATTAAAGTACTGCATCATGCGAATAGAAAAGTCCACTTGGTTGGGGAACTGTTTCAGGTGATGTGGCTCGCCATCATATTCAAGGAAAATCACCTCTTTCCCGGCGCGGCGCAATGCTAAATAGTACTGAATCCCTTCTTGCCAAGGCACGGCGCCATCCTCATTGCCAAACATAATCATAATTGGAGTGTTTATTTTATCGGCAAAAAACACCGGTGAGTTGTCAATGTAGGCATCGACATCTTCATACAGTGCCTTACCAATACGGCTTTGCCCCGTTTCATATTGGAATTGACGCGCTAATCCTGATTTTAGGCGGATACCGCTGTATGCCGAGGTCATATTCGATACCGGCGCCCCCGAGACAACTGCTTTAAACATATCGGTTTGCGTTACCATAAAGGCACTTTGGTAGCCGGCCCATGAGTGTCCTTGCAAGCCTATGGCATCTTTTTTGGCAACGCCCATATCAATCAGCTTTTGTGCGGCATTGATCATGGTTTGAGTGGACGAGGGGCCAGGTTTACCAATCTCAAAGCGAATATCAGGCAAGAACACCGCGTAACCGTTCGATGTAAACATCGGGAAGTTAGGGCGATGGTTAAGCTCCATTTTTGGGAAGTCGTAACGTCGCTGGCTCATATAGCGGTAAAAGTAGATAACCACAGGCACTTGCTCACCTTCTACGTAGTCCGCAGGTTTAATTAGCACGCCTTGCAAGTCCTCGCCATCGTAGCCTTTGTAACTAACTAGTTCTGGCTTTTGCCCCCATTTAAACTGACTGATTTGTGGGTTCAGATCGGTTATCTGGCGAGGGTTTGTTAGCTGGGCATCAGCCTGCCAAAAGTCAGGAAACTGGTGATAACTCTGCTTGGTAAAAATGTATTTATCAGCGTGTTTGGCCTTCATTTTTACATCAAAGCGCGCTTCACCAGCCAAAAGTGTACGCACAGTGTTATTTGCTAAATCCAGTGCACCTATGTGGGTCTGCTTATTATTCACATTAAATGCGCGTAGCAGCAGCTGCTCTTGGTCATCAAAACCAAGCTTATCATCGTCAAGGTTAACCACCCGATACTGAACCTGCTTTGCTTGCCCTTGCGTTAAAACTTGGGCTTCGCCACTTTCAACATCAAAGGCCCAAATATCGTATTTAGAATTAATGAGTACCTTCGAGCCGTCTTTATACCAGCCCGCAACACCATAGCCGTCTACCTCGGAGGGGTAATCATGCTTATCATCGGCAAATACTGCATTCACTGCTTTGCTAAGGGGAGTCACTGTATTATTGGCTAAATCTTTTAGCTGCCACCCTTGGTCACTAAAGTACACCGCATGTTGCCCTGTTGGTGACAAACTCGGGCGATGTGGATGGGCTTTGACGATGACTTGTTTACTGCCGTTGAGAACATCAATAGCATAGTAGTCATTATAAAAGCCTTTGTAGGTCATCTCGTGCAAATAGGGCAGGTTAGAGTAACCGATAAGGTGATCTGCTTTTTTGTTTAACCGCACCTGTGGCACTTGCTCATCGGCCAGTTGCACCACCTTCTTGCCATTAAGGTGATATACCGCTTGGTAATGGCGATATTTGTTTTCTTTCTGCCATTGCTGTTTTTCGCGCGGTTTAATTTCTGGGTCTTGGTGGTGCCATACTTCAATATTCGCCTGAGCCACTATGGTGTCGAAGTCGCGCAACGACTGCGCGTCTTGGTACTTTTTCTTGGTCACTTTGGCGTCAAGCTCTGGTCGTGTTGTAAAGTATAGGCGAGCGCCATCTTCCGACCAACTCAGTGTGCCTTTCTTGCCCGCTTGCCATTGACTTGGCAGCGTTTCTAAGGTGTTTTGCTGACCATGCCACAACATCGTACGGTAGTCGCGGCGGCGCGTATCATCATTGACATAATTGCCGACATTAAAGGCCACAAGGTTTTGTACTGGGTGCCATTCGATGGTGCTAACGGTTACCCCAGGCTCATCTATCAGCGAGTCCGTGCGTTGTGAGGCAAAGTCAAAATAGCTGACTTGGTTATTACTGCCATCACTGCTGTGTTGATTGAAGACGATACCTGCACTGCTATGGCTGATGGCATAAGTGAACACTGAGTCAAGGCGTGTCTGCTCGTTGCTGGTTAGATCAACAATGACTAAGTCATAGGTTTTATCTTTTTTATCAGCGCTAATATGCAGCTCATCGCCAGTATCGGCTTTTTCTTTTTCTTTATCAGCATCTTGATCGCTGCTGCTGTGGAGGCGATAGGCGAGCCAGCGACCATCATCAGAGAGTTGATAGTCTTTCACCTGCTCAAAACTTTGCTGGGCACCCGTTTGGGTATTGACCAAGACGAGGTTGTTTTTTAATTTCTTGCGCGCTTTTTTGTCAGTGGTTTCTTTATTCAAGAGAGTGGGGACTTGGGTGAATGCCACCCATTGGCTGTTTTTATTAATCTGTGCCGCTGTACCGCGTGCCACCGTGGCAACAAGTTCATTGTTATCTAGGTTATACACCTGACCTTGAGCGTCGCCGCGATAAGGTTCGGCACTAAAGGCTAGGTACTGACCTTGCTCGCCCAAAACGGTGTGTTGCGGATACTTGAAATCGAAGACATCGTTAAATTGCAACGCCTGCTTAGCGGCTACTGGTGTCGCCAGTGCACCTGCCAGCACAGCAGTTAGAAAAGTAAGTTGAGGTTTCATGACCACGTCCTGTTTGCTTTTTTAGCTATTGTAACGGTAACAGGCGAAGATTCGAGCAAACGCGATAAAGTGGATAGTTTTTGAGATAGGCGCTGCACTAAGCAGCGCCATAGTGTTTTATCTTGGGTCGATAGTAAGTGGTTCCAGCGTGACCCTTGCGTTGTTGCTGGCGCCCGCATAGTTACGGTAAGTTTGCCCCTCACGTAAGGTGTAATACACGTCAACATAGTCGTCATCGTTAGTGAACCATGCATCAGGCATTGCTTGTAAAATCTCATTTGTTAGCTGAGGAATAATGGCATAGCCCTGAGCGTCAGGATTCGGAATTGCGCGCAGTACCGCTGTGGCGACTTCCAATAGCTTACTCGCCAGAGTTTTATAATTGGTATTGTCGTCTTGCTCCATCAATAAGATATCCGCAGCTTGCCAACGGTAGCGATTCCAGTGAATTAACACTTGGTTTGGGTAGTAGTTTTCGCCGTCGTGATCTAAGTAGGGCATATCAACAATGTCTAGCACTGGCTCATCGCGAGACGGGCTCACACCCGTGACAATGGCGTACACTTCAGCGGCGCCTGAAATCCAAGGCTCTTCATCATCATTAACACGGATTTGTTTAAGCACTGTGGTGGATAACGGTTGTTCGTCTTGGGTGCTGTATTTACTTTGTAGCGTCGGTTGTTGGGTTGATGCCAGCACCGAGCGCATTATCGCAAGTCCCTCAGTAAGGGTCTTTTTGGCGTCAAGCTCGACGATGAAAACCGGTGTATCAGGAAGCGTGTAGGCATCGAGTAAATGCAGCTGTCCTTGTTGGTCATACGCTTCTACCACATCCCAGTGTTTGTCATCGCCCTTGGGAGCAAAGGCGACCAGCGCCGGTTCGCCTTGCTGCCAGTCATTAAGCATGTTGCGATGCGCTAGGCGCAGTTGTAATAGGTTGTCGCCCTGTTCAGGTAGGCCCTTTAGCGAACGAATTTGGGCATTATGTTGTTGCAGATCAAACTCGCTTTGAGCGTCTTTAGGCACTAACTTATCGGCACTCACTGCCAAGGAGTAGGCACTTAGTTGTTGTTGTAAGGTCGGTTGTAGCTGTTTTAAATTCTTGGCAATGTTTTTGGCAAGGGCTTTTTTGCTTTGGAATACACTGTGGGCCGCTTGTGCCGGTTGGGTGGCAGCGGTTGTTTGTGAGGCAATACTTGGGTGACTGGTGAAGCTCAGCGTAGAGGCGAGTGCCAAGCTCAGTAGTGATAGTTTTTTCATTTTATGCTCCATGTGTGATCAAGTTTCAAAAAGTACACCTGAGGTAGGGTGTTAACCTTTTTTTAACCTTTTACCTTTTGCAGGGTCAACACATCGGAGCAGTGAAATGCATCCTGCGTGTAAACGGACGTAAATAGTGCGGGGAAAACGCTTCCTTTTTCATCCTTTATACTTATTCTTGCATCACTTCATACCTCCACTGACAAACTTGATATACTGCACACCTATTTAATTAGGAAGAAACGCCATGACTATTTGGGTTGACGCCGATGCGTGTCCCGTCGCTATCCGCGAAATTATCTGCCGCGCTGCGGTACGCACGAAAACCACAGCGGTCTTTGTTGCCAACCAATACCTGCGTTTGCCAGCATCAGATTTCTTGCGTATGCAGCAAGTCATGCCGGGTTTTGATGTGGCTGATAATGAAATCGTACAGCAAGTTCAGGCTGGCGAGTTGGTGATCACCAGCGACATCCCATTAGCGTCGGAAGTAATTGATAAAGGCGCATTAGCGTTGAATACACGGGGTGAGCTGTACACCAAAGAGAATATCAAGTCGCGCCTTAATATGCGTGATTTTATGGATACCTTAAGAAGCTGCGGCATCCAAACCGGTGGCCAAGCCCCTTTGAGTGCCCAAGACAAACAACAATTTGCCAATCACCTTGACCGTTGGCTTGCGCAACAGTGAGTTTGTAAGCTAGACTGCTGGCGAATACTTGTCGGAGTGCCCTAACTGAAGGGCTGAGATCGCAAATGCGGGATCCGTTAACCTGATCAGGCTCACACCTGCGTAGGGAACAAGCTTGCCTCGGCACGCTTGTGCCGTAATGGTACAAACCATGCCCAGCCAAAGCAGCGCTTATGCGCGCGGACCACAGGCTCTATCGCCTCCAGACAAGACCAATACTCAGTAAAATAGTGAGGTGCGTCATGTCACAAAAAACCAAACCAAGCCGTCGTCAAAGCCGTGAAGCGGCGTCTGAATACATCCACAACCTTACGGGGCAGCCTTTCCCCAACTCCAAAAAAGTCTATGTTGAGGGCTCGCAGCCCGGAGTGCGAGTAGGTATGCGGGAAATCGCATTAAGTGATACCTTTGTTGGCGGCAGTGAAGAAGATCCCATCTACGAAAAAAACGACCCTATTCGTGTTTATGACACCTCAGGGCCATACACCGATCCAGATTTTGAGCTCAATGTGCGCAAAGGCCTGCCTAAATTCCGCCAGGCTTGGATTGCAGAGCGTGATGACACCGAGCTATTAGATCATAAAAGCTCGCAGTTTGCTCAGCAGCGTATGGCTGACGAAGGGCTTGACCATATTCGCTTTGAGCATCTACCGCAGGTGCGCCGCGCCAAGGCGGGTAAAAATGTCACGCAAATGCATTACGCTCGCCAAGGGATCGTTACCCCAGAAATGGAGTACATTGCCATTCGCGAGAATATGGGCCGTGCAGAGGTGCGCAAGGAGTTATTAGCTCAGCAGCACCCTGGGCAATCTTTTGGTGCCAGTATCCCCGAATTTATTACCCCTGAGTTTGTCCGAGATGAGGTTGCACGAGGGCGAGCAGTGATCCCTAATAATATCAATCATCCCGAATCTGAGCCGATGATCATCGGGCGTAACTTCTTGGTGAAAGTTAATGCTAACATCGGTAACTCGTCGGTTAGCTCATCCATCGAAGAAGAAGTAGAAAAAACCGTGTGGTCCACCCGCTGGGGGGCCGACACCATTATGGATTTATCAACCGGGCGCTATATTCACGAAACCAGAGAATGGGTGATCCGTAATTCGCCGGTGCCTGTGGGCACAGTGCCGATTTATCAGGCGCTTGAGAAAGTAAATGGCGTGGCCGAAGATCTTACCTGGGAAATCTTCCGTGATACGCTGATTGAACAAGCCGAGCAAGGCATCGATTATTTTACCATCCATGCTGGGGTGCTATTACGTTATGTGCCTATGACCGCAAAGCGGGTCACAGGTATTGTCTCCCGAGGGGGGTCTATTATGGCGAAATGGTGCTTAGCGCATCACCAAGAGAATTTCCTGTACACCCACTTTGAAGACATTTGCGAAATTTTAAAGCAGTACGATATTTGTTTCTCGTTGGGCGATGGGCTGCGTCCAGGGTCGATTGCCGATGCCAATGACGAAGCACAATTCAGTGAACTACGCACCTTAGGCGAGCTTACCAAAATAGCATGGCAGCATGATGTGCAAGTGTTTATCGAAGGGCCGGGTCACGTGCCGATGCATTTAATCAAAGACAATATGGACGAGCAGTTAGCCCATTGCGGCGAGGCGCCGTTTTATACTTTAGGCCCGTTAACCACCGATATTGCCCCAGGCTACGACCACTTCACTTCAGGCATTGGCGCGGCGCAAATCGCTTGGTATGGCTGCGCGATGTTGTGTTATGTCACGCCGAAAGAGCATTTGGGGCTGCCTAACAAAGAAGATGTTAAAGAAGGCTTAATCACCTATAAGATAGCCGCCCACGCAGCCGATTTGGCCAAAGGGCACCCAGGGGCGCAGGAGCGTGACAACGCCTTATCGAAAGCGCGTTTCGAGTTTCGTTGGCTCGATCAATTCAACTTGGGTCTCGACCCGGACCGGGCGCGCGAGTATCACGATGAAACCTTGCCGCAAGAGTCAGGAAAAGTCGCGCATTTTTGCTCGATGTGTGGGCCCAAATTCTGCTCTATGAAAATCACTCAGGAAGTACGTGATTACGCCAAAGATCTGGAGTCTAGAGGCATCGACCCCAATAATCTTGGCGAGGAAATCAGTATTCGCATGGTTGATGTTGAGTCGCAAATGCAGGCGAAATCAGAAGAGTTTAAAGCCTCAGGCAGCGAGCTCTACCATAAGGTATATTAATGGCCCAAAAAATAGCCATTGTTGGCTTTGGTGTGTGCGGCCGGGTGGCCGCACTGCTGCTTGCCAAGCACTATGATATTGAAGTGTTTGAACGCGGTGATGAGCACGGCCACAGTAGTGCTGGGCACGTGGCGGCTGCGATGCTTGCGCCAATGGCCGAATCGGTACTGTGTGAACAAGACCTCGCTGAGGATGGCCTTGCTGCTTTGGCATTATGGCCAAAACTCTTGGCCTTGCTCGATGAACCGGTTCAGTTTCAGCAAGCTGGCAGCATTATTGTTGCCTACCCCCAGGATCAGGGCGCCATGGCGCATTTCCGCAAACAGTTAAAGCCATTGGCGGGCTTTGCTGGGCAAGACATTGACGGTGCTCAGTTGCAGACGCTGGAGCCCGAGCTGGCAGGGCGCTTTGGCAAAGGGCTATACCTGCCATGCGAGGGACAGCTCGATAATCAAGGCTTTTATCAGCACAGCTACCTCAGCCTAAAACGTCGTGGCGTGCGCTTTACCTTTAACGCCGATGTGGACGTTGACGCGCTCGCAGCACAAGACTATCAAGCCGTCATCGATTGTCGCGGCATCGGGGCGAAAACTGCGCACACCCCGTTGCGGGGCGTGCGTGGCGAGGTCGCTAGAGTGCATGCACCGGAAGTACGCTTGAGCCGGCCGGTGCGGCTCATGCATCCGCGTTATCCGATTTATATCGCTCCTAAGCCAGAGTATCGCTATGTCATTGGCGCCACCGAAATTGAATCACAAGATACCCGAGCTATCACGGTGCGCTCTACCTTAGAGCTGTTATCCGCAGCTTACAGTGTCCATAGTGGCTTTGCTGAAGCCACCGTTGAGTCCTTGCGTGCTGGGCTGCGCCCTGCCTATAACGATAACCGTCCACATATTGAGCAAAGGGGCAAGGTGATTAGCATTAATGGCTTATATCGCCATGGCTATATGCTCGCGCCCATTGTCGTTAAGCGGGCATTGGCGCAGTTTAATACCGCCGTATAAAACCAAGGTGAAGATATGCAGATTTATATAAACGAAACGCCTGTTACCGTGCCAGAGCAGGCTGCATTGAGTGAGGCAATCACTGCGTTTGCGGCTAAACCGCCGTTCGCCGCCGCTGTTAATGGCCACTTTGTCGCGCAGCAAGACTATGCCCACACCGCCCTGAAAGAAGGCGATAAAGTGGATATCCTTGCACCCATTCAAGGAGGTTAGATGAGCGACGCTTTTACTATCTATGGTCAGTCTTTCAGCAGTCGGCTGCTGATTGGCTCAGCCTTATACCCATCGCCGCAATGCATGCATCAAGCGATTGCCGCCAGTGGCAGTGAAATCGTCACGGTGTCTCTGCGTCGGCAGAACTCTCACGCTGGAGGAGATGACTTTTGGCAGCTGATCAAAGATACCGGGTTAACGGTGCTGCCCAACACCGCAGGTTGCCACAGTGTGCAAGAGGTGATGACCTTGGCGCAAATGTGTCGTGAGGTTTTCGCCACCGACTGGATAAAGCTCGAACTCATTGGTGATGACTACAACTTGCAGCCAGACCCTATCGCCCTAGTTACTGCTGCTGAGCAATTATTGGCACAGGGTTTTAAGGTGCTTCCTTATTGTACCGATGATCTGGTAGTGTGCCAGCGTTTAGTGAGCGCTGGCTGTGAGGTTATTATGCCTTGGGCTGCGCCCATCGGTACTGGCAAAGGCATATTAAACCCCTATGCATTGCATACTATTCGCGAGCGCTTACCCGATGTTACGCTGATTGTCGATGCCGGGTTAGGGTTGCCTTCTCACGCCTGCCAAGCCATGGAAATGGGCGTGGATGCCGTGCTACTAAACTCGGCCATAGCAGGAGCCAACGACCCTGTGGTGATGGCACAAGCCTTTGCCAATGCGACCGTGGCTGGCAGACAAAGTTATTTAGCAGGGCCCATGGTGGAAAAGTCGACCGCCGTGCCGTCAACGCCGACGTTGGGCATGCCCGCATGGCACACAATGAGTGAGGATATATGAGTGAAGTAGTATGGACTATTGCCGGCTCTGATAGCGGCGGTGGCGCAGGCATTCAAGCCGACTTAAAAGCGATGCACAGCTTTTGTGTGCATGGATGTAGCGCCATTACCGCACTGACAGCACAAAATAGCCTGGGCGTGGAGGCACTAAATCCAGTGACACAGGCGGTACTGGAGTCACAATTGCAAGCCTTAGCCAATGACCTTCGTCCCCAAGCAATCAAGATAGGGATGCTCGCTAATGTGCAGCAAATCCAACTGGTAGCCGAACATTTACGTTACTATCGCGACAACTGGCCATGCCCTCCTTATGTGGTTTATGACCCGGTGGCCATTGCCACAAGTGGTGATAGTCTGATTGAGGAAGACGCTCAAGACGATATTGCCGATGCCATTAAAACCCATTTATTGCCCTTGGTTGATGTAATCACTCCCAACGTCCACGAAACACAAATGCTCACCGGCATATACCTTATTGGCCCCGATGCGTTGCGTGAAGCGGCGAAACGATTGCAGCAGTGGGGGGCAAAAAGTGTGGTAATTAAAGGCGGACATTGGGACTACCCACAAGGGTATTGTGTTGATTATTGCCGTGAAGGGGAACAAGAATATTGGCTTGGCAACGCCACCATCACCACTCCCCATAGCCATGGCACGGGGTGTACGTTGTCATCCGTTATTGCTAGTTGCTTGGCTAAGGGGTATCCGCTTAAAGATGCCTTTATTCTTGGCAAAGCCTATATCAATGCCGGGTTGAAAAACGCACAGCGCTACGGTGAAGGCATAGGCCCGGTAGCGCAAACGCGTTGGCCTAGTGAACTTGCTGATTTTCCGCAAGTGATCGAGCCCGGAAGTTGGCTTGGCGATGAGCTTGATTTTCCATGTGCTGCCGATTTTAACTATGCCGCCGGATTCGCGCCTTGCCCACAGCAACTTGGGCTCTACGCCGTGGTCGACAGTGTTGATTGGTTGCAGCTGTGCTTGGAGCACGGCGTCAAAACCGTGCAACTGCGCATGAAAGACTGCCATGGCGAGCAGTTAGAAGAAGCTATCAAGCAGTCCATTGCCTTGGGGCGTGCCCACGATGCTCAGGTGTTTATCAATGATCACTGGCAGTTAGCGTTAAAGCATGGCGCTTACGGTGTGCATCTGGGGCAACAGGATTTACACAATGCCAACCTGCGCGCTATTCAAGACGCTGGCCTGCGCTTAGGGCTCTCTACTCATGGCTTTTATGAAATGCTACTGGCGCACAATTACCGGCCCAGCTATATCGCCTTGGGCGCGATTTACCCAACCACCACTAAGGATATGACCGGGCAAATTCAGGGCCTGCAGAAGCTGCGTCACTTTGTACCATTGATGCAAGCTCATTACCCCACGGTGGCCATTGGTGGCATAGATTTGACGCGTATCGCTGAGGTGGTCAATACCGGTGTCGGCAGTGTCGCCGTGGTTCGGGCGATAACCGAAGCAGCGCATCCTACACAGGCGATTGCGCAGTTACAGCAAGCAATCAAGGACGGGCGCAGTGAACAGTGACGCGCTCAGTAACAAAGAACGTATCCGTTACGCTCGGCAGTTATTGCTTGATGATGTTGGCGAGGCGGGGCAGTTGCGCCTAAAGCAAGCCACCGTGCTGGTGGTCGGTTGCGGCGGCTTAGGCAGCCCCGCGCTGCTTTACCTTGCCGCCAGCGGCGTGGGTAAAGTGCGGTTTATGGACGATGATGAGGTCGAGCTATCTAACCTCCAGCGGCAAATTTTGTTCAAGCTTAATCATCTCGGGCAAGCTAAAACGAAGGCGGCGAATAAAGTGTTAGCCAGCTTAAATAGCGACATAACTCTAGAGCCACTGTGCCAACGGGCGAGCGCACATACTTTAAGCACGGCGTTGTCGGGGTGTGATTTAGTGCTTGATTGCAGTGATAACTTTGCAACCCGTTATCTGCTCAATAAAACCTGCAAAGAGGCGCAGGTGCCGCTAATTAGCGGCGCTGCGGTGGGACACCAAGGGCACCTTGCGTTGTTCGACTTTGGCGATAGCACCTCTCCCTGTTATGCCTGTCTGTTTCCGCCGCACAGCGATAACCCCACCGCTAATTGCGCCACACTCGGGGTGATTTCGCCCTTGCTGGGCATTGTTGGTGCACAACAGGCCATGCTCGCCATTAACTATTTGCTTAAGGGCAATGGAGCGGCCGTGTTGCACTGTGTTGATGGCGAGACTTTGCGCCATAGGGCAATACAATTGCAGAAAGACCCGCAGTGCCCTTGTTGTGGGCAATAAAAAAGCCAGCGAGGTTGCTGGCTTAACATACTAAAAAGCGGGGATTAACCTGCAAATGCGTCTTGCAGCGGTGGCACTACCTGCTTTTTGCGACTAAGTACGCCGTCTAACCATACCTGAGAGTCAGCCACTTGTTCGCCGTAGGCTCTTTCGATGATGCCTTCGTCAGCAGAAGCGATTAGCATTTGCGAGCCTTCGTTCATGATGTCGGTGAGCAACAACAGCACACTGTGGCGGCTGCCCTCTTCTTTAAGCTTAGCAAGATCAGCATGTAATTCGGCTTTTATGTTGTCAAATACCGCCAGGTCGATAACCTCTAACTGACCAATGCCCACTAGGTTGCCATTCATATTGAAGTCTTTAAAGTCACGCATGACCAAATCACGCACTGGCGTGCCTTCAACGGCTGATTTAACCTTGAACATTTCCATGCCGAGCTCTTTGGCATCGTCAACACCAGCGATCTCTGCAAGAGCCTCAACACACTTGATATCGGCGGTGGTGCAAGTCGGCGACTTGAAAATCACCGTGTCACTTAAAATAGCGCACATCATCAAACCGGCGATATCTTTTGGAATATCGACGCCGTAGAAGTCATACATCATTTTAATGATGGTGTTTGAGCAGCCGACCGGGCGAATCCAACATTCAAGCGGTGTGGATGTGGTTAAATCGCCCAGTTTGTGGTGATCGACCACGCCGACTACAGTCGCCTGGTCAATATCATCAGGGGCTTGAGTTTTCTCGGTGTGGTCAACAATATACACCTCTTCCCCAGCGTAGCTCATTTTCAGTTCTGGCGCTTCGAAGCCAAAACGGTCAAGGATGAACTGGGTTTCCGGTGATACCTCGCCTAAACGCGTAGGGATCGCTTCTTCACCAATTTGATTTTTTAAGTACGCCAGTGCAATTGCACCGCAGATCGAATCAGAATCAGGGATCTTGTGTCCCACTACATACATTGCCATATCGACTCTCCTAAATATTTTGCCGTTATTGTAGCAATAATTTTTAGCTCTGCGGTAGCGGCAAATGGGCTGCTTGGGCACGACTTTTTGGTTACACTGGGAGGATTAATTTCTATAGGGCATAAACCATGGCTGCAATTAAACTTTCGCGCAAAGGGTGGAATAACTTAATTATTTTCGCCATGTTGATTATGATCTTTGTGTTCAATGGGTTACATCATAGGCTTGGTGGCGATGATGAACCTAAAGGGCCGCAACCTTTGTTGCCAGCGCAGAGTTATATTCTTACTTTAGAATATCCCGGCATAAAAATTGAACGTATCGGCACCAGCTGGCGTATGCAACAGGACAGCGATGCGGCGCAACCAAGCGCTGATATTCAAACGCTAGAAGCCAATGTTCGTGCTTGGCAACAACAAAGAGCGCCGTTAGCTGAGCCGCTTGGCGGAGCGCCTCTTTTAGCCGCAACCTTAACGCTTGCAGGAGAGCCAACCCCCTATGTTTATGTGCTCTATAAAGACCAGCAGCACTATCGATTATTTAACAAGCAACAGCAGCGCTGGTATAGCTTAACGACACATCAAGCGCAGCAGCTGTTTATACAATTAGCGAGTAACTAACTTATGCCTGAGCTTCCCGAAGTCGAAGTAAGCCGTTTAGGCATTGCCCCCCACATTGAGGGGCAAACCATTACCCAAGTAAATGTTCATCAACCGCAACTACGTTGGCCGGTGAGCGAACAGGTCTATGCCCTAGCAGGTAACGTCATTACTCAGGTAAGTCGTCGTGCAAAGTATTTGCTGCTGCACTGCGATGAGGGAGCGGTGATTTTACACCTAGGTATGTCCGGGCATTTGCGGGTAGTTGATAGCAACACGGCGTTGAAAAAGCACGACCATATTGAGTTTCAGTTTGCGAACGGCCTGAGTTTGCGCCTAAATGACTCGCGCCGCTTTGGCGCATGTTTGTGGCAGCCACTGGACAGTGTGCACTCGGTATTCCAAAAATTAGGGCCAGAGCCACTGACCGCTGACTTTGATGCGCAGTGGCTGTTTGCGCGCTCTCGTAACAAAAAGCAGCCCATTAAGCAGTTTATTATGGATAACCAGGTGGTGGTTGGGGTCGGTAATATCTATGCCAACGAATCTTTATTCAAAGCCGGGATTCACCCTAAACGCGAAGCTGGGAAAGTCAGCCTTACACGCTACCAAAAGCTCACACCGTTAATAAAGGCGACCCTCGCGGCGGCGATTGAGCAGGGGGGCACGACATTAAAAGATTTCTCCCAAAGCGATGGTAAACCCGGCTACTTTGCGCAGCAATTATTGGTCTATGGCCGTAAAGGGGAGCCTTGTACAAGTTGTGCGACTACGCTGACGGAAATACGTTTAGGCGGGCGCTCAACGGTTTACTGTAAAAAGTGTCAGCGCTGAGGTGGCGGCCAAGGGATGCCCTTGGCCAATTGATTTTGCTATAGCTCGAACGGGGCAACACCGACGCCAGCTATTTTGTAGCCGGTTTTTGCGATTTCACCACTCCAGCTATCAGCCTGCATGACCCCGGTCACCACTATCGCGTCATAGAGGCTATCGATCGGCACACCATTTTTCATGGTCACATGTACAATTTGATTCGGTGGTGGTGGCGGCACATGGATACACGCGCCGAAATAAGGCACTAAGAGAAACTCAGTTATGGACTCGTTGTCGCCCTCCAAAGGCACCACAAAGCCGGGAAGGCTTACGGTTTTGCCATTGTATTTTTGTACCACTGGGGCATCTAAATTTGGCTGCACCCAGTTTTGCTCACTGCCTTCGTGGCTTGATGAACTATTGCGTGTATCGACGGCAACATGACCTTCTGGCACCAGGTCTTCCCAAAAAATCTCCAGGGGCTCATTGGCCATTGCCGAGCCTGTCAACGCGGTGCTCAAAAGCACCAAACTTGCGTAAATAAACTTCATAAATATCCTAGGTTTTAATGCTCATACCATCGTTTAGCGAGTAGAAATAAGCGCGTGCTGCCGGCAGTATACCGACAATCCAGCCAGCGATAATGATACCTGCGACTAAGCTCAGTTCATAGCCTGACAAAGGAGTGATACTCAAGCTAATGCCGGCATGAGCTTGCAGTAAAGACTGACTGGCCCACATGGCCGCGTAAAATAAGCCACACCCCAAGGCGGTACCAATAACGCTGATCAGCACGGCTTCTATACTCATTAAGGAAAAAATATGCCACGGCTTGGCGCCCACAGAACGTAAAATAGCGAGCTCCCGGCGCCGTTGCGACAGGTTTGCCAGCAAGGTGGTAAGCATTCCTAGCAGACTGACACTGACTACCACCAAGGAAAACAACAGCAAGATTTTTTCCACTATGGCAAGCATTTCCCAGAGTTGACTCAGGGTTACGGTGGGCATAATCGCCATTAATGGCTCAGCCTGATATTGGTTGATATTGTGACGTACTTGTAAGCTGTATAGTGGGCTGTCGAAGCCAAGTAAAAAGGCACTAATCTGTTTTGGTGTACCGACTAAATCTTGGTGCGGTACGTGTTTTTGGTCATGTTCGTGGTGTTCGCTTGGGTGAGTTGTATGCTCATCGTGCTCGTGCGAGTCGGGCGCTTGAGCGCTGCCATGCATCAGCTCAATTGCTTTTAACGGCACATGCACCGATTTATCGACTGGGGTGCCGGTCGGCGCCAATATACCAACGATGGTCAGGGGGTTATCATCATGTTGGTGGAAGCTGGTGTTGCCCATGCCATGAGCAACGACAATGTTGTCGCCAAGTTGATAGCCCAATGAGCGAGCAACGTCAGCGCCAAGCACGACATCGTTTACGCCGGCAAAAGCGTGGCCTTGGGCAAAGCGCAAGGGCTGCTTCTTAGCATAGCGAAAGTGCTCAAAATAACTTAAGTCGGTGCCGATTACTGCAAAGCCCTTGTGGGCATCACCGAGCGACAGTGGAATACTCCAAGCAACGCCGCGCTTACTACTAATGGCTTGATAGCTTTGCCAGCTAACGCCATTGTTCATATGGCCAATGCGAAATACTGAAGCTAGCAATAGTTGGATATCGCCGGTACGCGCGCCAACAATCAAGTCGGTGCCCGAGATGGTATTGGCGAAGCTTGATTTGGCATCCACACGCACTCGTTCAATACTTAACAGCATCATAACGCTAATGGCAATGGTTAAGACACTGAGTAACACGCTGGCCTTACGGTTAAATAAGCTTTTGCTGGCGAGTTTTAGCAAAATCATGACGCCACTCCTGCAAGCTGATTAATTTCACTTAGGCTCACCACCTTGGAGAACAGCGGCGCGAGGGACTTTTCATGGCTCACAAACACCACCGTGGCGCCGGTCTTGTCGGTTTGCTGAAACAGCAACTCGATAAACGCCTTGCGGTTGTCCTCATCAAGGGCGGAGGTGGGTTCATCGGCGATGATCACTTCGGGCTCACCGATAACCGCCCGCGCTGCGCCTACGCGTTGCTGCTGACCGATACTCAAGGTATTGACCGCTTGATGATGGTGGCTCGCATCTAAACCGAGCTGAGTAAGCAGGGTGGCTGCCAGTTCGTTCATTGCCATACCGGCGCGTTGCGCTCGTTGGCGGCGAACAGCGGAAAAAGCCAGGGCTAAGGTGACATTGTCGATAGGGCTAAGGTAGGGCAGTAAATTAAAGTTTTGAAAAATATAGCCAAGGTGATCGGCACGAAACTGATCGCGTTTGGCGCTGCTCAGGGCGCTGAGATTGGTATCGGCAATGCGAATGTGCCCGCGTTGCGGAGTTTGGATCCCCGCCAGTAACGACAGTAGCGTTGATTTACCGGTGCCGCTGGGGCCGTGTAAAAAAACATGCTCACCTTTTTTTATGTGCAACGAGTCTATTGCTAGAGTGGGCGTGTGCTTTTCACCATGCCAAGAAAACCATAGCTTTTCTATTTCAATCATTACGTTCAATACCGCTGACTTGCAATTGTTGTTACTGTATCACAGTCATGTTTTAGGGCCAGCGCAATGCGATCAATGGCCCGTTACCAACGCCAATATGCCAATTTTTTACGCATCTTAAACTGGCGCAGCAGGTTAAGGGGCTTGGCCTTTAGCTCAGCGCCGTCACTGATAATTAAATCATTGGTCGCCGCCAATACCCGCTCACTTGAGCAACCATCTTGATAAGGATGCAGTTGCTGGCAGAAAGACTCGATATTAGCCATTAACTCAGGCGGTCGGGTCAGCGCTTGGTCTATTGCCGTTTCAACTTGCGTCGCATCGGTTACATTGAGAAGGTGCGCTGCAGGGGCTTGATTATTAAAAGTAACCACCGGGCGACGCAGCAATAAAAACATTAGCAGAATCGAAGAGGTATCACAGAGCATCACGTCCGCTGCTTGCAACAGGGGAATGACATTGTCGGTTTCAACAAAGCTGAGACTGTCATTTTGCATGGCTTTATATTGCGCCACGATATCGGCACTCATCTTCGGGTGGAACTGCACTAAAATACGGTATTTACCGCTATCGCGGAGCTCTTTTATATGCTCAACCAACACCGGGGCCAGTGACAAGCGCTTGGAAAAGGTTGAACAAATCAACAAAGTCGGGCGCGAGTCAGTGCTTCTATAGGGGTTATTAGGTGTGAGGCTAAACAGTGGGTCGAGCATTGACCAACCCGTTTCACGCACACGAAAAAAGCCATGTTGCTGGGCTAACTGGGTAAAGGGCTCAGTGGTATTTGGGCCTTGAGTACAATACAAATCAAAGCAACCACGAATGGTAAAATGGTCGTTCTTGCCGCGACTATTTAACTTGCCCGCGTCAAAGCCATGAAACACAGCGACCTTCTTACCAGGAAAAAAGGTGGGCATGATATTCGCTGGTGCAAACGCTGCGTGAGGCCGCCACTGACGAATTGCATCAACGGTTAATAACTGAGATTCGTCCGCAGCTAGGAAATCAGGGTTAACTTCATCGCCTTGTAAAAACCACTTTACTTCGCCGCCATGAGCGCGAATAACCTGTTGTAAAGGGCGTAAAATCGCATAGGAGTAATTTTGCGAAATATACATAAGGTATCGCTTGCCCTGAGTGCTGCTCGCTAAGTCCACCGCCGTGCCCCTATAGCAAAAAGATGTTGTTTAGTTTACCGCAATATTAACTTTAAATGACAGGTACAAGGGCTGACCAGTGTCAAGAATAAAAAAGATAGGACAAAAGTCCGCTTTGTTGCGGCGATTATCTTTATCTTCGCTGCCAGCTGAACTATCATAGCGCGCTCACAGCCTCGGTCGGTGTATCGAAATTAGCCCTTGTTTGGAGTAACCATGAGCAACTACAAAGTCTTAGATGTAAACGATGATCTACCTATTCGCACTCAAGGTCCGGTGCACAGCGGCAAAGTGCGTTCCGTTTACTGGTTAACCGAGCAAGACAGTGCTCGCTTAATTGCAGAAAAAGGGTATGCGGTGCCACAGGGGACCGAGTTGGCAATTATGGTTATCTCCGATCGGATCTCGGCGTTTGACTGTATTTGGCAAGGTGAGCAGGGCTTAAACGGCATTCCAGGCAAGGGCATTGCGCTGAATGCAGTGGCTGCGCACTGGTTTAAACAATTTGATGCCGCCGGACTTGCTGGCAACCATATTGTGGATATTCCACACCCATACGTATGGATTGTGCGTAAAGCCAAAACAGTAAAAGTGGAAGCCATTGCTCGTCAATATATCACTGGTAGCATGTGGCGTGACTACGCCAAAGGCATCCGCTCTTTCTGCGGCATCGACCTACCTGAGGGGCTAACCGCGAACCAAAAGTTAGACGAAGTACTGATCACGCCATCGACCAAGGGCATTATTGAGGGGCTAGATGACGTGCCAGCCGTGGATGATGTAAACATCACGCGCAAAAACATCACCGATAACCTAGATGCATTCAACTTTAGCTCAGCAGCTGATGTGGCAAAGTATGAGCACTTATTGGTGCAAGGATTTAATGTTATCAGCGCTGAGCTGGCGAAGTTAGATCAAATCTTTGTCGATACCAAATTCGAATTCGGTTACGTCGAAGACATGCAGGGCAATGAGCAGTTAATCTACATTGATGAGGTGGGTACGCCAGACTCTTCACGTATTTGGGATGGTCCCGCATACCGCGATGGTAAAATCATTGAAAACTCCAAAGAGGGGTTTCGCCAGCTGCTTATCAATAATGTACCCGACAGCGATGTGTTGCTAAATAAAGAGCGCATGGCTGAGCGTGAGCAACTCGCCCAAGACTATAAGTTACCGGTTGAAGTAATGATGCAGGTGTCTGACACTTACGTTGGCATTGCTAGTAAAATCATTGGCGAGCCACTGC
Organism: Pseudoalteromonas sp. CNC9-20; assembly: GCF_022347875.1. Taxonomy (NCBI): domain Bacteria; kingdom Pseudomonadati; phylum Pseudomonadota; class Gammaproteobacteria; order Alteromonadales; family Pseudoalteromonadaceae; genus Pseudoalteromonas; species Pseudoalteromonas sp. CNC9-20. Next base: position 318,625 of record NZ_JAKRFS010000004.1, read on the forward strand.
AAATTCCTACCGACCCGCGCAGTGAAATTATAGCGGTGCTCAAGGAGCAATATCAGCTTATTGATTAGTCCTATTCGGGTTACGAAGTATGCCGCCACAATGATATTGGCGGCATTTTTATCGGTAGTCAGGGTACAATTAGGCAAACAATTCGGTTTTTTAGTATGATGGGCGAATGTTTTTTCCGCTTTGCACCGTTGTATGAAGGTTTTTTTCGACGTTTTACACCTGTACTACTTGCCTCAATACTTACCTGTTATCGATGAGCTTAATCAACGTGGTGCGCAGACCGTGGTGGTGCTTTATAAGCAAGAAGACGCGGTGCTCAATGCGGCTGCAGAATATGCAATAAGGGCCCATGATTTAAATGCGCATTGGCTGCAAAGTGAATCACAAGCGGTCGCGTTTTATCGTCAATGCGGCGCTGATTGGGTTATATTTGGTAAGGCTTTCGCGGCTATTGCAGAGCTAAATAGCATAGTAAAAACGGCGTTGATGCAGCACGGCATTGGCCCCAAGGCGTGTTACTATGATGCCTCGAACAATGCAACTTTAGTGCGCTTTGTTGAAGGTCAACACCGTTTGACCCGCTTACACACACTCTATCCAGACTCGACGTTTATTGACACTGGATACGCCAAGTTAGACCCATTATTGAGACAACCACAGTATCCGTTACCAAGCCATGAAGATTTTGGCCTTGATGCCAGCAAGCCCACGGTGCTTTACGCTCCTACTTTTTATCCAAGCTCGCTGGAGCGGCTGCCTAAAAACTGGCTGGCAAACCTGACACACTGCAATGTAATTATTAAGCCGCATTACTTTTCGCAAACAAAAGACAAATATCAAAAGCATCAACGCTTATTACAGCGATGGCAGCAGTATGAGCATGTGTATGTGAGTCAACTTGAAGAGTTTAATTTAGTCCCTTTTATGGCACTCGCTGATGTCTTGGTGTCGGATGCGTCGTCGGCTATTTTTGAGTTTTTTGCGTTGGGTAAGCCGGTAGTGTGGTGCAACTTCTACAAGCTCAGATGGTCTTACCGAGGGCCTTTTGCATACCGCTTTAAAGCGCGTTTAGACGATGATATCTCCTACTTTGAGCCGCTGTGCTTTAAAGCAGATAGCCCTTCTGATGTGATAAGTGCCATTGAAGAGGCATTACATCAGCCACAAAAATTTCATAACCAACAAAACCAAACCACGATAGAACGCCTAGCAGGGAGGCTTGACGGCAACAGTGCGAAGAGAATAGTAAGCTACCTATATGACAACTAAAATAATAACGTTCGGTACTTTTGATGTATTTCATGTCGGCCATGTCAATATCCTAGAACGTGCCGCAGCGCTTGGCGATGAACTGATAGTGGGGGTATCTTCCGATGCCCTGAATGTACGGAAAAAAGGCCGCGCTCCGGTCTATGCGCAAGCAGACCGTATGAATATCATTGCCGCGTTAAAGTGTGTATCCGATGTGTTCTTAGAGCAGTCTTTAGAACTCAAGCGCCATTACATTGAAACCTACAATGCGGACATGCTAGTGATGGGCGATGATTGGCAAGGTAAGTTCGATGACCTCAAAGAGGTATGTGAGGTCGTCTATTTACCCCGTACTCCCTCTATCTCTACCACAGAGATAATTGAGGTGGTGCGCCAGCCAGAGTTCTGCTAACGTCAAAGTCCACTTGCAAGCGCAAAAGGTGCTATCGACATGGAACAACAGATATCAGTGGCTGAATTGGCATCAAAGCTAGATGAGCCCAAGTTGATAATTTTCGATGCCGGCATGGTGTTACCGGGTAAGTCGGGTGGTTACTCGCCAGCGGCGGTGATCCGAGGTGCTCGACGATTTGATATAAAATCGGCGTTGGCGGATCACAACAGCCCTTGGCCAAATATGCTATGCAGCGCCGAGCAATTCGAGCATGAAATGCGCGTCGCTGGTGTCAATATCGACTCCGAAGTTGTTGTTTATGACGATCAGGGGTTGTTCAGTGCCGCACGAGCGTGGTGGATGTTCAAAGCTTTTGGCTTTGATAATGTTAAAGTATTACGCGCAGGCCTACCTGCTTGGCGCAGTGCCGAGTTACCGGTGCAGCAAGGTTGGAGTGAGCCTCAAGCCCAAGGTAACTTTGTGGCGCAGCCACGAGCAGGCTACTTTATTGATGCTGAGCAAGTGCTCACGGGTATAGACCAGCGCCACACTTTATTATTGGATGCACGCCCGGCGCCACGCTTTAATGGCACCGCAGAAGAGCCCCGTGAGGGCATGCGCAGCGGACACATTCCGCACTCCGCTAACTTGCCGTATGCGCGGTTAATTAAAGACGGCGCCTTATTAGACGTTGCGGCATTGCAGCAGTGCTTTAATGACTTGGTTGCCCCAGATGTGCAGCAGTTACAATTTAGCTGTGGCTCCGGAATCACCGCTTGCATCTTGGCGCTTGCTGCCTATGAATGCGGCTATCGGAATCTACAAGTGTATGACGGCTCCTGGAGTGAATGGGGCGCCCGCCATGACTTACCAATAGAAAAGTAAAAAAGGCACCCAAGGGTGCCTTTATGTTATTGGTGATAGCTTAAACAGGTTTCTACTTCCTCTTTCGAGCCGAGAATCACCGCGACACGCTGGTGAATTTGCTGCGGCTCTACTTCCATAATCCGCTGCTCGCCCGTACTTGCCAAACCTCCAGCTTGTTCAATCAGCATAGCCATCGGGTTGGCTTCATAAAGGAGGCGCAGTTTATAAGGCTTGTCGGGGTTTTTTGTATCGGCCGGGTAGGTAAACAGGCCGCCACGACAGAGCACGCGATGGACATCGCCGACCATGGCGGCTATCCAGCGCATATTAAAGTTTTTGCCACGTGGGCCGCTCTTACCGGCAAGTAAATCGGCAATGTATTGCTGCATCGGCGCTTGCCAATGCCGTTGGTTAGAGGCATTAATTGCGAATTCTTGGGTCTGTGCTGGCACCGAAGCAAAATCTTGCGTTAGCAAGAAGCTACCGTGGGTTCTATCTAAGGTGAAAAGGCGAGTGCCTTTACCTGTGGTGAGCGCCAGCATCGTTGATGGACCATATAAAACATAACCCGCCGCGACCTGTTGCTCACCTTTTTGTAGGAAAATGGCTGGATCGCTGGCATCGGCTTCTTTAGGTACGCGCATCACCGAGAAAATAGTGCCCACTAGGGAATTAATATCGGTATTAGAAGAACCATCAAGCGGGTCAAAGGCAACAATGTAGTCGGCCTCAGGGTTACCAGCTACGGTCCCTTCTTCCTCTTCAGAGGCGATGGCTTTAACGTAACCTGACTCCAACAAGATATCTTTGAGGAGTTGGTTCGATAACACGTCTAACTTCTTTTGTGTTTCACCTTGAATATTCTCATCTAAGGTGGAGCCAAGTACGCCAGAAAGAGCACCTTGACTGACTCGGAAAGAAATCTCCTTACACGCGGCCAAAATGGTGCGAATAAGGGAGATAAGATCGCGTGGGCAACCGTCTTCTAGCAATACCGGAGGGAGTCTGCGCATGCTGTTTTGTTCCTTAGTCTGTTGGGCCTAAGCGGCTGAAAATGTGAGAGAGTACCGCTCAGAATACGCTGTTTATTTATCGTGTTGCGGTTGTAGATTGGCGCCGAGCGGATATACTCAATGGCGATAATTTCTACACTCTACAAACGATACCAATAACAAAGTGAGAACCATGGTGAAACCGCAGATACTACGAATCGCACTGTTCCTCTTGTTGCTGCCTATGATAACCCAAGCGCACGCAGCAATTAAGTCTATCAGCCAGTTTACGCAAAATATGAGCAAGTATCCTGGTTATTTCACGTTTTACTATGCCAATGATGAAGGCAAACTGTACTTGGAAGTAGATAAACTTAAACAGCCGTTTTTGCTGCAACAAAGCTTACCTTATGGTGTCGGTTCGAACGATATTGGTTTAGATCGCGGTCAGTTGGGCAATACCTACTTGGCGCAGTTTGAGCGTATGGGCAACAAGGTGATGCTACGTGCCCTGAATAGCTATTACCGAGCTTCTAGCAGTAATCAAGCGGAACAGCAAAGCGTGCGCGAAGCGTTTGCCTCAAGCATTCTCCACGGGTTTGAAATTAAAGCGCTCACCGATACTCGGGTGGTGATTGATTATACTCCCTACCTGCTGAGTGATGTACATGGCGTGAGCCGCACTTTAGCGGCGCGTAAGCAAGGTCACTTTAACTTAGACACCTCACGTAGCGCCGTGCACATGCCGCGCAGTAAGTCTTTTGTAAACAATACCGAGCTGGAAGCGGTGCTAACGTTTAGTGGCACTAAGCCTGGTGAATACGTAAAGCAAGTCAGTGCCGACCCTTATGCACTGACGGTGCATATGCATCATTCATTGATTGCATTGCCAGACGACAATTATCAACCGCGCGAGTTTCACCCGCAGTCGGGTTATTGGAGTATCGAGCATAAAGACTATTCGGCGCCACTGGGGGAGAGCATGTATGTACGCTATATCCCGCGCCATCGACTGGAGAAAAAACACCCGAATAAAGCATTAAGTGAAGCTGTTAAGCCGATCGTTTACTACCTTGACCCCGGGGTGCCTGAGCCGGTGCGCACAGCATTACTCGATGGTGCCAAGTGGTGGAACACTGCCTTTGAAAAGGCGGGCTACAAAAATGCCTTCCAAGTGAAAATGCTGCCTGAGCATGCTGATCCCATGGATGTGCGCTATAACGTGATTCAGTGGGTCCATCGCGCCACGAGGGGCTGGTCTTATGGTGGCTCAGTGATTGACCCGCGTACCGGAGAGATTATCAAAGGTCATGTAACCTTGGGATCGCTACGTGTACGCCAAGACATTTTAATAGCCGAAGCCTTGGCTGCCCCCTATAAAAAGGGTGATGAGGTTACCGAGAAGCTACAAGCCATGGCGCTCGATCGCATCCGTCAACTCAGTGCGCATGAAATAGGCCACACACTAGGGATCGCTCATAACTTTGCCGCCTCAAGCCGTGCCCGAGCCTCGGTCATGGATTATCCGCACCCGTTAGTGGCGCTCAATCAGCAAGGTCAGTTAGATACCACCAAGGGCTATGCCAAAGGCATGGGGCTGTGGGATGAACAGGTGATTAAATACGGCTACAGTGATTTTCGTGGCCAGGACGAAGACGAACAGTTGCATGCTATTTTGGCGCAAAATCGTGAATTGGGATTAGAGTTTATCTCTGATCGCGATGCCCGAGCTCAAGGCGGCGCCCACCCGAGCGGTCACCTATGGGATAATGGTGAAGACCCTGCCGCTGAGCTACAACGTGTGATGCAAGTGCGCAAACAGGCACTGGCGCGATTTGGTATCGAGAATGTCAAAGCGGGCACCTCCTTATCGCAGCTGGAGGAAGTGCTAGTGCCCTTGTATCTATTTCACCGCTATCAAGTTGAGGCGGCGGTGAAGTTAGTCGGGGGCGTTGATTACAGTTATGAAGTGCGCAGTGCGCAACCGGTGCAAGGAACCCAGGTTGTTGCTCGAGAGCGCCAACAAAGTGCGTTTCAAGCGCTATTGGCAACTCTCGATGCGCAGCAGTTAGTGTTACCCGAGAGTGTGGTGGCGTTGATCCCACCGAAAGCCTATGGCGAATACCCAACCCGTGAAAGTGTAAAAGGGCGTACCGGGATCACCCTTGATGCCATGGCGCTTCCTGAGGTGGCGGCAAATCATACGTTAGCACTGTTGTTTCACCCTGAACGTCTGAATCGCCTTGCCCAACAAGGAGCCCGTAGCGAGCAATCGTTTGGGCTCGATAACTTACTTGAGCAGTTTGTTGCCCGCATTTTTGATAATGAGCATCCCAGCGCGATGGCGGCGAAAGTGCAACATCGTATTCAGTGGTTGAGTGCTCAGCATTTTGTTAATTTAGTCAGTAGCGACAAAGTGGCGCCTGAAGTACAAGCTCAATTCAAGTACTACTTACGGCAAATTGCCGATGACTATCAACAAGATAAGCTGCTGGGCAGCGTGAGTAGCGGCGAAAGTGCCTTTAAACAACATTTAGCTGATGCCATTAACCAATTCCTAGAGCGCGGTCAGTGGCCGCAAAGCTTTAAACCTTTACCTATGCCGCCGGGTTCACCTATCTAAGTTATTTTGGCATCATATAGAGCCGCTCAGTATGACTAAGGTGCTGAGCGGCTTTCTTTTCGCCAATGGAAAATTCTATGCACATACATATTCTCGGCATTTGCGGCACCTTTATGGGCGGTATCGCCGCTATTGCCAAGGCTTTAGGGCATCAGGTAACCGGCTCTGATGAAAATGTTTACCCGCCCATGAGCACTCAACTGGAGCAGCTGGGGATTGAACTCGTACAGGGCTATGATCCGAGCCAACTTAACCCAGCTCCCGATGTGGTTATCATTGGCAATGCTATGAGTCGCGGCAATCCTTGTGTCGAGTATGTATTAGATAAAGGCTTGCGCTATACCTCCGGCCCTGAGTGGTTAAAGGAGCACCTACTACGCGACAGTTGGGTGCTTGCTGTGGCCGGCACTCATGGTAAAACCACCACGGCGAGTATGTTAGCGTGGATACTGGAGTACGCAGGGCTCAAGCCGGGCTTTCTCATTGGCGGAGTGGTGCAAAACTTTGGCGTGTCGGCACGCCTCGGTGAAACGCCTTTTTTTGTTATTGAGGCGGATGAGTACGATACCGCATTTTTTGATAAGCGCAGCAAGTTTGTCCACTATCTGCCACGTACCTTAGTGTTAAATAACTTAGAGTTTGATCACGCCGATATATTTCCAGACTTAGCGGCAATACAAACTCAGTTTCATCACCTGATGCGCACCTTACCAGGCAGCGGCAAGGTGATTTATCCGCAACAGGATAACGCCTTGGCAGAAGTGATCGACCGAGGCTGTTGGAGCGAATATGAAGTACTGGCCCCACAGCAGTGGCATTATCGTCTGCGTAGCGCCGATGGCAGTGCCTTCGACGTACTTTATCAGGGTGAAGTGCAAGGCTGCGTAAACTGGCAGGCAATTGGCGAGCACAACGTGAATAACGCTTTGATGGCGATCGCTGCCGCGCGTCACGCTGGAGTGGCGGTGGCAACCAGTATTGCTGCACTAGAGCAGTTTCAATCGCCAAAACGGCGGATGGAATTAAAGGGCCAAGTAGCGGGGGTCACCGTTTATGACGATTTTGCCCATCACCCTACCGCAATTGCCACTACCCTGGCCGGGCTTCGTGCTAAGGTAGGCGATGAGCGTATTATTGCAGTGCTGGAGCCGCGCTCGAACACCATGAAAATGGGCGTGCATAAAGACACCCTGATGGCGTCATTGCAGGCAGCTGATAACTGCTTTTTATACCAGCCCCCCGGTCTGGGGTGGTCATTGACAGAGCAAGCTGACAAAGCGGGTGCGCACTGTGAACACGATATTGATGCGCTCGTAGATAACATCATTGCCGAAGCCGCGCCAAACAGCCATATATTGGTTATGAGTAATGGCGGCTTTGGCGGCATTCACCAACGTTTACTTGATGCCTTAGCGAATAAGGAAAAGGTATGAGCCAATTCAAAGAACCAATCACCTTAGCCTTTAGTGGCGCCTCGGGCGCTCCCTATGGTTTGCGTTTGCTCGAAGTGTTACTTCAGCAAGGGCACCAGGTGTTTGTGTTAATTTCCAGTGCGGCGCGGGTGGTGCTGGACACCGAATCGAACATCAAACTCTCTGCGAATGAGCAAAAAGCCACGGCACAGTTGAGCGAGCGCTTTGGCGCCGAATCCGAACAACTGCAGGTGTTTGGCAAAGACAACTGGTTTAGTCCTGTGGCTTCGGGCTCAGCGGCACCGAAAAAAATGGTGGTGTGCCCATGCAGCGCTGGTGCAGTATCCGCCATTGCCGTTGGTGCCTCGGATAATCTCCTTGAGCGCGCTGCGGATGTGGTCATCAAAGAACGCGGACAGTTAATTTTAGTGCCCCGAGAAACGCCTTTTAATGAAATTCATCTTGAGAATATGCTCAAGCTATCGCGCTTAGGAGTCACTATTATGCCGGCGGCGCCGGGCTTTTATCATCAACCGCAGAGTATTGCTGAGTTGGTGGACTTTATGGTGGCGCGGATCCTCGACCACCTCGGAATCGAACAACAATTGACCTCACGTTGGGGTTATGGAGAGCAAAAGTAAATGACAGTGGCATTGAATATTGAAGGACTCACCAAAACCTATAAAAATGGCGTACAAGCAGTGAAAGGGATCGACCTGCAAGTACAGCAAGGCGACTTTTTTGCTTTGTTAGGCCCCAATGGTGCCGGTAAGTCGACCACCATCGGGGTGATTTCATCGTTAGTGAACAAAACCTCAGGTAAAGTCGAAGTATTTGGCCACAACATTGATACTGACTTAGAGGCGGCGAAGTCAGAGTTGGGCTTGGTACCACAAGAGTTCAACTTCAGTCAGTTTGAAACCCTGCAACAAATCCTGGTGAACCAAGCGGGCTATTATGGTGTGCCGCGCGGCGAAGCCCATAAACGTGCAGATAAGTACCTAAAGCAATTAGGCTTGCTGGATAAAAAAGACAAACAAGCACGCAGCCTCTCCGGCGGGATGAAACGCCGATTAATGATTGCACGGGCGTTAATGCACGAGCCCAAGTTGCTTATCTTGGATGAGCCAACGGCCGGGGTTGATATCGAACTACGACGCTCAATGTGGGATTTTTTGCGCGAAATTAACCGCCAAGGGGTGACTATTATCCTAACCACTCATTACCTTGAAGAGGCGGAGTTGCTGTGTAAAAACATCGCTATTATCGACCAAGGCATTATTGTTGAGCACACCACGATTAAAGCATTGCTAGCTAAGTTGGACAAAGAAACCTTTATTCTCGATTTGCAACAACCGGCTAAGCCGGTGAGCTTGCCTGGCTACGAATTCACCCTGAGCGATGAGCACACCGTTGAGGTGGAAGTGGCGAAATCACAAGGTTTGAATGAGGTCTTTAATGCTTTAACCGCACAAGGCAACACGGTATTGAGTATGCGCAATAAGGCTAACCGCCTGGAAGAATTGTTTGTGGGTTTGTTGAATCAAGAGCGAGGACAGTCTTAATGTTGAAGTATGGCGTAGCGCTAAAAAGTATTTGGATTAAAGAGTGTATTCGCTTTTTGCGTATCTGGGTGCAAACCCTTGTGCCTCCCGCGATTACCATGACCCTGTACTTCGTTATCTTTGGCAGTTTAATTGGCTCGCGTATTGGCGAAATGGGCGGCTTTACCTACATGGAGTTTATCGTCCCTGGGCTTATTATGATGTCGGTGATCACCAACTCCTACTCGAATGTGGCCTCTAGTTTTTACTCTACTAAGTTTCAAAAAAGTATTGAAGAGCTGCTGGTGGCCCCTGTACCGAATTACATTATTGTATTGGGGTACATGGGTGGGGGTATGGCTCGTGGCATGCTCGTGGGGTTAATGGTGACCTTAGTGTCGCTGTTTTTTGTCGATATCCAAATTCATAATATATTTGTGATTATCGCCACGGTTATTCTGACCTCAGCAGTATTCGCTCTAGGTGGATTGATTAACGCGGTTTATGCCAATAGTTTCGATGACATCAGTATCATCCCGACCTTTGTGCTCACACCATTGACCTACCTTGGCGGGGTGTTTTATTCCATTACTCTGCTACCTGAGTTTTGGCAGGGAGTGTCGCAAATCAACCCGATCATTTACATGGTTAATGCCTTTAGATTTGGCTTTTTAGGGGTATCGGATGTCAATATTTGGGTATCATTTGCGGTGCTGCTACTGTTTATCACCGCCTTATTTACCTTGGCTCTGACTTTAATTCGCAAAGGTGTGGGGTTACGTCACTGATGGTTGATGCAAGTTCTCGTGCGATTGTTTCGAACCAACCGAGCCTCCATGACAAGCTCGATGATATCGTCACTAAGCACCTTAATGCTGAGTTTAAAAAGCCGATAGCCGCGCACACTCAGCGCGCTTTTGACGAAGTAAACGATAAAGTACAACAAGCCAACGGGCCTATCATTTTGGACTCCTGTTGTGGTGTTGGTGAAAGTACCGCTAATTTAGCTAAAGTGCACCCAGATGCTTTGATTATTGGTGTTGATAAGTCAGCGCATCGTTTGCACAAACACGACGTGCAGTACCGCCAAGATGAGGGAGGAGAGTACCTGCTAGTGCAAGCTGACTTGAATGACTTTTGGCGCTTGGCAAAGCAAGCTCAGTGGCAACCGAGTCATCATTACTTGCTCTATCCGAACCCTTGGCCGAAGGCTAAGCATATCCAACGTCGCTGGCACGGCGCTGCTATTTTTCCGACTATTGTTGCCTTAGGCGGGCGTCTAGAGCTGCGCAGCAATTGGCATATTTATGTTCGTGAGTTTGCCAGAGCATTGCAATTGGCAGGGCACCCAACGGCTGTTGAGCCTTATCATAGCGACAGCGCGATCACGCCGTTTGAGCGCAAGTATTGGGCCAGTGGCCAAAGCAGTTATCGCTTGGTTGTCGACTTATAAATACTAGCCGAGTGTTACTCGGCTTTTTTCTTCTCGCCAACCTTTGGCTCTTCACCTTTGAATAAACGCACCATATTTGCTCGGTGGCGAAAAATAATGACGACGGTTAAAAACGTGACAGGCAAAGTGTATAAGGGTTTTATCAACCAAGTGTATAGTGGCGCTAACGACACGGTTACCAATGCTGCCAACGACGAATAGCGAGTCAGCGCAACGACACTGGCCCAAGTAAGAATAAGCAATCCCCCGAGCGATAAACCTATCGGCAGTAAGGCTCCAAAGGCGGTGGCCACGGCTTTGCCGCCCTTAAAGCCAAAAAAGAGTGGGTAGATGTGCCCTAAACATGCGGCCACGGCAACCAAGCCTAAATAGATAGGATCTATGCCCATAAAGTAAGCGCCCCATACGGGTATGGTGCCTTTTAAAATATCAAAGCACAGCACCATCACCGCAGGCAGTCTGCCGCCTAAACGATAAACATTCGTGGCACCGGGATTTTTTGAGCCCGCTTTTCTTGGGTCTGGCAACGCAAACAGATGACAAATCAGTACTGCCGATGAGACCGAGCCTAGAAGGTAGGCAAAAATGCACATTAACGCCGCTAACACTGTCATCCTTATTTTTTAATTGTACGTTTTGGGCTATTATCGCCGCTCATTGTTTATTTGAGCAGTTTGTCTGGCTCAGGGTACTGAGTTTAACGCCGCGTAGGTATCCGACCAGCTGGCATTGGAGCCGAAGAGATGGATAAAGTCTATATATCGCAACTAAAGGTCGACACCATAATAGGAGTGTACGACTTTGAGAAAGAATGTAAACAGAGCCTGTATTTTGACATCGAAATGGATTGTGATATTGCTGCTGCGGCAGCCAGCGATGACCTATCTCAGACAATAGATTATGCCGAAGTGAGCCGCCGTGTGACCGAGCACTGTATTGCGAAACCGGTCGAGCTGCTGGAAACACTTCTAGAGCAGTTAGCGGCACTCATCCTAGCAGAGTTTGCCACTAATAAGGTGAGTATCAAAGTCAGCAAGCCTGCAGCCGTACCACAAGCACAAACGGTGGGGGTGATGATCACCCGTAGTAAGCACTAGTTATGGCGCGTATTTACATTAGCTTGGGCTCTAATATCAACAAGCACGAAAACTTAAGCAAAGGTTTATCTGCGCTGCGCTATTATTTCGGCGCCTTAGAGCACTCGAGTGTGTTTGAAAGTGAAGCGGTCGGCTTTAATGGCAGTAACTTTTATAACTCGGTTGCCGGCGTCGATACCGATATGACGCTGCATCAAGTATGCGCTTTATTAAAGCAAATTGAACGGGATCATGGCCGTACTCCGGCAGATAAAAAGTTTAGTCCACGCACGTTGGACCTCGACTTACTCTTTTACGACGATGTGATTTGCGATACGCCAGCGCAACTACCGCGAGATGAAATTACTAAAAATGCTTTTGTGCTTTGGCCTTTATTTGAAATAGCCCCGGATTTTTACCACCCCATTGCGCAAGCGACCATCGCTGAGCTTTGGCAGGGTTATGATAAATCTCAACAAAAACTATGGAAGGTAGCTTTCGAATGACCATTCTTGCGATCATCGTTTTAGCCATTATACAGGGCCTCACTGAATTCTTACCTATTTCCAGCTCGGCACACCTTATTTTGCCATCACAGCTTTTAGGCTGGCAGGATCAAGGTTTAGCTTTTGATGTTGCCGTGCATGTCGGCTCGTTGCTGGCGGTGATGATTTATTTTCGTAAAGAGATTGGCGATATTGTTGTTGCTTGGTTTAAATCGTTTGGTTCTCAGGGCGCAAGCGATGACAGTCGTCTTGGCTGGTACATTTTGCTGGCTACCATTCCTGCTGGGTTAGCGGCGCAAGTATTTGAAGACTTGATAGAACAGCACTTACGTGCTGCTATTGTTATTGCCATTACCACCATTTTCTTCGGTCTGGTTTTGTGGTGGGCAGATTTTAAGGCCAAAGAAACTAAGAATATTTATCAGCTGAACTGGAAATCGGCTCTGTTGATTGGTTTGGCGCAAGCTGTTGCGCTGATCCCGGGCACCTCGCGCTCAGGTATTACCATGACCGCCGGCCTGTTTTTGGGCTTAAATAAGCAAAGCGCGGCACGCTTTTCGTTTTTACTCTCAGTGCCGGTTATTGGCGGTATGGGACTGATAAAAACGGTGCAGTTGGCGACAGGCGACAACGCAGTTGATTGGCAGGCACTGACCCTAGGTGCAGGGCTTTCATTTGTCGCCGCCTATGCCTGTATCTTCCTATTTTTAAAATACATTGAGCGCATGGGAATGCTGCCATTTGTTATTTATCGCTTAATCTTAGGGGTTGGGCTACTGGCCTTTTTGCTTTATAGCTAGTGCTACTAGCCCTTTTTATTTAGCTCTCAAGAGCTTCGCGGATAGCCGCTAATCGCCCCTGCTGCAAAGCCGTTTTAATTGCAGCGCCACTGATCCCTTGTTGGATATAGGTTTGGGCACTGACTTGTTGAGCATGGTGCGCGGCTTGGCGTACTTGATGCTGAGCATCAAACTGGCCTAAGGTGTAGGCATCGTAACTTATCAGTAATTGATTGAGGTGTTCTGGGCGGCGCCATAAATCAATGGCATTAAATAGCTCTAGCAGTATCTCAGCATCGTAATGAGCCAGTGTCTGATGGTGTTGGGCCAACAATTGAGCGCTGTGAATAAACTGATTAGGGACGCGAAAATGTTGGAAAAAGGCTGCGCGTTCATCGTGACTGAGCTTACACATGAGTAGTGCGAAATGGGTAGTGGCCGCTAAGCTTTGCTGGCGTGCGTAGTCAATACGCGGGGTTAGCCAAGCGTGCTGTTCAGGCCAGTGAGTGGCGAGTGCAGGGCATAATTCAGTTAAAGCTTGTGCCTGATACAACGCATCAACGAAGCAGTCGATATAGCCGTCTTCCAGAGCCTTATGCCATTCTAACCAAACGCGCTCTGGTGTTAAGCTTGCAAGTTCGCCACTGGCGGCTATCTGTCGCATTAGTGTTAGTGTTTCATCAGCAATCGTGAAGCCCAATTCATAGTAACGAGCGCGAAAGCGTGCGACTCGAAGCACCCGCAGCGGGTCTTCACTAAAGGCGGGGCTGACATGACGTAATATGCGTTGCTCAAGGTCCTTCTGGCCATGATAAGGGTCAATCAGTTGACCTTGAGCATCTTCAGCGATGGCATTGACCGTTAAATCGCGTCGCGCTAAGTCCTGCTCTAGTGTGATGTCTGGCGTAAAGTCGCAAATAAACCCGGTGTACCCTTGTCCCTGCTTACGCTCTATGCGTGCCAGAGCATGCTCATCCTTGGTTTTGGGGTGCAAAAAAACGGGAAAGTCCTTACCTACTTGAGTAAAGCCCAGCGTCTTCATTTGCTCTACCGTTGCACCGACCACAACATAATCGTACTCTTTGACTTTGCGGCCTAATAATTTATCTCGTACTGCGCCGCCGACAAGGTAGGTTTGCATGCCCATTCCGTTATTGTGCTGTTATTAATGGTGATGATTGTATCAGAGTTTTCTCGCTGGCGTTTTTTTGTCATTATAGGCGCGATAATAAAAAACGACTGTGCGCAGCGATTGCTCGGCGCAGTTAACCTGGGCGACAAACTCAAAGGACCTTGTTTGTGTATCAAGACTATTTTGGCTTAAGCGAAAAGCCGTTCTCTATTGCGCCGAATCCAGAATACTTGTATTTGAGTGAACGTCACAAAGAGGCGCTTGCCCATTTAACGCACGGGCTTGGGGAGTCAGGCGGGTTTGTATTGCTGACTGGTGAAGTGGGCACGGGGAAAACCACCGTCACTCGTTGTATGTTAGAGCAAGTGCCAGACTCTACACAGGTTGCGTTTATTCTTAACCCAACCTTATCTGAGCTGGAGTTACTGGCGAGTATTTGTGATGAGTTGGCTATTTCGTATGACTCAGAAAAAGCCACCCTGAAGGTGCTAACGGACTTAATTAAAGCGCGCTTACTGGATAATCACCAGCAAGGGCGTCATACCATGTTGATCATTGATGAAGCGCAACATCTTGCTCCACAAGTGTTAGAGCAATTGCGATTACTGACTAACCTGGAAACAAACCACAAAAAATTGCTGCAAATTATCCTTGTGGGTCAACCCGAGCTGCAAACTCTATTGCGTCGCAATGAATTGCGCCAACTTGCGCAGCGCATTACCGCGCGCTATCACTTATTGCCGTTAGCTTTGACTCAGGTGGATGCATATATAAAACACCGTTTAAAGGTAGCAGGGGGCCGACAAACCTTGTTCGACAAAGGTGCGGTAAAGTACGTGCATCAACTTACAGGGGGGATCCCTAGGCTGATTAACTTGTTGTGTGAACGAGCTTTATTAGGAGCGTATTCGGCGCAGGTGAATCACATTAATAAGCGTATTATTGTGCAAGCTGCGCGTGAAGCCTTGCCTGAAACAGAGCAATCTCTGCCTCGCCAACAAGGTCGGTATTGGCGATTTATTTTCACCCTCGGTGGCATTATGATGCTATTTGCCCTGGGCATTGGCTTATCTTACATCATTTAAGGCAACTATTTATGTCACTGTTATTAGATGCACTCAAACAATCACAAAACCCCGGTGCACAGCTTCCCGGCGAAGGCCTTGAGCAGCAACAGGCGCTGCGTTTTTATCGACGTTTAACTTGGTCTTTGCTGTTAGTTGTTATTGTATTGATTACCTTGGCCATCGGGTATTTTGTCGGTAAGCAATGGCAGTTACATACGCAGCCTCAGGAGCACCCAAGCAAGCAAGCGAAAGCGGCGACTGAATCGCCTGCACAACGCTTAGACGCGACTGAGCAAGCGTCTACTACAGCCTCGGATAGCGAGGCAAATGTGGCAACGTCCCCGGGACAAGTCAATATGCAAGCATTGCAAATGCCAGGGCAAGTGAACCCTTATCAGCAAATGGTTCCTGTGTATGTTATGCCGCAAATGACCCAACCTTATTCAGCACCTGGGGCTTACATGCAATGGGTGCCAACACAGGCTAATACCGCTATGCAAATACAGCCTCACTATCAGGCTAACATGAATATGCAAGCAGCAAACCAAGGGCAATATAGGGTGGTTGGACAGCCCATGACACAGACCCACGCTTACCCACAGTCTAAGCAAATGAATAACGCCTACAACAATGGCTTGAGCAATCAAAATGACAGCGGTGCTGAGCGCACCTATGAGCAACAAAATGATGCTCAATTAGCTGGGGTATCTGATGATTTAAAACGCGCATTTGCCGATGCCGTGGCAGCCACTGAAAATATGGAAACCGATGACTCAGTCACCACCGCAAGTCGCGCCAGCTCAATGGCAGATCCAATAGAGCTATTGCCTGAGACCATACAGAACCGTATTCCTAAACTTGTTTATCAAGCTCATATTTATGCCACAGAGCAAAGCAAACGGTGGATAAAAATCAATGGTTACGAACTGTATGAGGGCGATTCCGTGGGTCGTCTACGGGTCGTAGAAATTACCCCAGAGCAAAGCATTTTGAGCATTGATAACTATGAATTTAGCCTCGAAGCAATGCAAGATTGGCCGTAGCGGTAAGCTATTAAGGGGAAGTGTGTAACACTTCCCCTAGTGGATTTTAGCGCTGCCAAAAACGTAACTGACGTAGCTGCTCGACAAATTGAGTGATATCAGTCGAGCCGAAGTCTATCCAACCCTCGTCTTTGCTTTGTCCAAGGCCAGCAGCAGAGATTAAAGGCGAGACATGCTCGGTATAACCGATAAACTTCATGTGCGCGTGAGCATCACTAATAAAGTCCTTGGCCTCAGCAATATCAGCTAACTTTTCAGCACCTTCTTCGGTAGTTAACACGGCTATTGCGTCATACAGTACAGAAGGCCCGCCGTTGATAACTTGATCAGCCTGTTGATGATGGCCGCAGCTTGATTTTGCGCCTCCGACCTGCGCCGCTATCACTTCATAGCGTGCGCCCTCGTTGTCTAATGCAGTGGTCAGCGCTTTAAAAAGTGTTAAGTCGAAACCATCACTGATTAGAATCCCCAGTTTTCGGCCAGCAAAAGTGTGCGCAGTATTTTTCAAAATACTCAATGCATCTGATGTAGGTAAATCATCTCGAGTGGGCATAGCTGCTTGTGCGGGCTCCGGCATAGTTTGCAGACGTAGACCATCGGCGACCTCATTAGCTAAGGTGGTATCAATATTAAGTAAGTGTGAGACCACGCGTTCACGAATGGCAAGGTGCTCTACTTTAGATAGCTCGAATACCAGAGCATAGTGAATATGAGCTTGCTCTATCGGCGTTTGACTGAGGTAAAACTGCCTTGCTTGACTATAGTGATCGGCAAAGGTCTCTGAACGATAGCGAAGTTTATCGCCGTCTGTATGCTGTGAGGCACTTTTATATCCTGTTGTTGGACACTCTCGAGGGTTATGCTCATGCTCTTGCCAAGAGTTCGGCTCATAGTTTATGCGGCCTTTGGGGTTGTGCATGGCCATATGACCATCTTGGTGAAAGTGAGCCATTGGGCATTTTGGGGCGTTCACT
The DNA here is from genome assembly GCF_022347875.1 of Pseudoalteromonas sp. CNC9-20. NCBI lineage: Bacteria > Pseudomonadati > Pseudomonadota > Gammaproteobacteria > Alteromonadales > Pseudoalteromonadaceae > Pseudoalteromonas > Pseudoalteromonas sp. CNC9-20. The sequence continues at coordinate 335,747 of NZ_JAKRFS010000004.1, forward strand.
GGGATGTGAGTAAAATTAGGGCCCCCTAAGCGCTTAGTTTGCGTATCTAGGTACGAAAAATTGCGCCCCTGTAACAATGGGTCCGGAGTAAAATCTAATCCCGGGACAATATTTTGTGTACAAAAAGCAACTTGTTCTGTTTCTGCAAAAAAGTTATCAACGGCGCGGTTGAGTACCATGCGGCCAACTATTTGCACCGGCACTTGCTCCTCGGGAATAAGCTTGGTGGCATCGAGCACATCAAACTCGAACTGATCAGCAAACTCTTGGCTGAACACCTGAACCCCTAGCTCCCACTCGGGGTAGTCGCCGTTGGCAATCGATTCCCACATATCACGACGGTGATAGTCGGGATCTGCGCCGTTCAGCTTCAGTGCTTCGTTCCAAACCACTGATTGCATCCCCTGTTTTGGTTTCCAATGAAATTTAACGTAGTTTTCCTCTCCCTCGGCATTGATAAACTTAAAGGTATGCACGCCAAAACCTTCCATAAAGCGCAGTGAACGGGGAATAGCGCGGTCTGACATGGCCCACATAACCATGTGCATGGACTCCGGCGTAAGACTGATAAAATCCCAAAAGTTGTCATGAGCCGTTTGTGCCTGCGGAAACCCTCTGTCCGGCTCTGCCTTGGCGCTATGGATGAGGTCTGGGAATTTCATTGCGTCTTGAATGAAAAATACCGGAATGTTATTTCCCACTAAATCCCAATTACCTTTTTGGGTATAGAATTTAACTGCAAAGCCACGAACATCACGCGCTAAATCAGGTGAGCCTTTATTGCCAGCAACAGTTGAAAAGCGAGCAAAAACTGGGGTCTTCTCACCTTTACGTTGAAATAAGTCAGCACAGGTTAACTGCGAGAGTGACTCATACGTCTCGAAGTAACCGTGCGCACCGTAACCACGAGCATGCACCACTCGTTCAGGGATACGCTCATGATCAAAATGAAATAGTTTCTCACGTAGCACATGATCTTCTAGCAGTCCTGGGCCACGCTTAGCGGCGGTCAGTGAGTTTTGATTATCACTTACCGGGCAGCCTTGAGCTGTGGTCATCGTTGGATGCTTTTCTGATGCTTTTTGGTGAAGCTCACCACCACTGCCTTCATTGCCTTGGTATTTAAATGATTCAGCCATTTGCCATCCTTATTGCTCATTTCAAAAGTAGAGTGAATAATGAGTTGGTAGCAAAATAGGGACCATCACAAAGTCAGCAGGTATTGCTTGGCTTTCAGCGTTGTTTTCGTTTTTAGGAGGGAAGAAAATGGGAACAAGTTGCACAGGGCGCTGTAACTTTTTCAACAATACCGCTCAGCACCCTGTATAGTTCTTTTTAAGGCATCAGCGAGTGCTTGAAAAAACGCATCAGGTCGATGTTGAAAAGCTCAGGTTTAACAGCTGCTTCGAGCTCTTCGTTGGCCCGAGCTCGGGTTAAATCTATATCCTCAACCTGAGTGTAGTGGGCATGTTTAGCGTTGTAGAAGGTTTTGACCTGAGGTTTGAGAGGGTCATTAGGGTTGCTGCGCGACACCACTCCCACCTTATGATTGGTGAGCTTCACCAAGGTGCCTACCGGGTGCACGCCAATGCATTGGATAAAGCGGTTTAATAACTCACCATCAAAGCTATTGGGGACGCCATCTTTGAGAATTTTAAATGCCTGAATTGGGGTCATGCCTTCTTTATAAACGCGCTCGGCGGTTAGCGCATCGTAAACGTCGACTATCGATGCCATACGCACATACTGGCTGATCTCCTCAGCTTTTTTGCCGAAAGGGTAACCAGTGCCGTCAATGCGCTCATGGTGAAACCCGGCAATATCGACGGCAATGCCGGTTAGGCCTGACTGTTCTAAGATTTCTTTACTGAAGCGGGCGTGGTCTTTTATGACCGTGAACTCTTGCTCACTCAAGCGCCCCGGTTTATGTAAAATCTCATCGGGGATTTTTATTTTGCCAATGTCGTGCAGTAAAGCACCAGTGGCTAACTCATGAATGGTGTCAGTATCGAGGCGCAAGTGTTTGGCGAAAATAGTCATCAAGATGGAGACATTAATAGAGTGCTCCATCAAGTAGGCATCTTTTTCCCGTAAACGAGTGAGACAGGCCAGAGCGTCTTGATTGCGAAACACCGAATCCATAAAGCCTTTGGCGACGTCTTTAAAGGGTCCCACATCAATCTTGCGGCCCGCTTTAATATCTTTAAAAGCTTTGCTTTGTAACTGTTTAGCTTCGCTGTATAGGCGTTGTGCTTTGTTAAGTTCGCTTTCAACGCTCACACTGCTCGCCCAAGGATCGCTGCTCTGCGGCTTTGCAGACTCCGTTGAAGTGGGTTTTGGTTGTGCTTCTTTGCTAGGTTTTTTGCGCTGTAGCGTCTTGTCAGGATCGATAATGACTTCCTGCACACCCACTTTTTTTAACTTTTCAATCGCGGTTTGCGTCTTTACCCAGCCCTGATTTTTTATTTTCACAGAGCCTGATTGCTTACTGACCTGAACAACAAACATACCGGGCTTAAGCTGATTGATGGAGATGGTATCGTGCATTGATTTACCGCTTTATGAACTCTTCCTTAAAACATAGCAAAGTTTCCCCTTGCTAGGTAGCAACAATTACTGCTGCAGGCAATAAAAAAGGCGCCGACGGCGCCTTTTTAATCAATAGCTTAGTTATAACTATTCGTCGTCTTCCACGAGCGTCATCAGTGACGTGTTGCCCCCTGATGCGGTGGTATCAATACTGATCGTTTTTTCGGTCAGTAGACGATTAATCAGTGTGTCGTAGTACTCGGCACTGATCACTGGCAGGATAGCGCCTTTACGGCCCGCGAGTTGCTGCGCGAAGTAACCTAAACGCGATGAGCGTGCGGCTACTACGGCACCGGCTAGGTGACGGTGAGCCAAAATTGCCTGTAGCTGATTGGGTTTTGCTACCTGCAACACGCCTTCGGCAACGCCTGTGGCAACGAACTTATCTCTGAATGCTTGCGCTTCTTCATAGAACAGTTCTGAGGCCACAGTGATCACTGTGTTACCGGCCGCTAATGCGGTGATGATAGAGATAGCCCAGAAATTAAAGGACGTACTCTTATCGGCATAACACACGACACAGCCACGAGGTTCGAGGTGCAGGGTGTTTGATTCCCCTGTTGGTCCTGGTAGCTCTTTGTGGCGTTTCATCCGCTTTTCGATACGGTTGATTTGTGCTCTGGCATCGCTCAAGGTCATTGCCAAGTCATCGGCTAGCTCATCGAGGATCTCTACCGTCGCCAACTTCGCCAGTAACTGACGCAATGCCGAAACACGATCATTCAACGCGGTGGCGCGCCAAATCTTCTCATCGCGTAATGAATTACTCATCAGCTCTTCAACTTTCTCGCTGGCGCCGGAGTAATGGTGAAGGTCACGCTCATCAGGTGGCAAATCAGTCATTTGCACGTTATCAGGCGAGGCCTTCTCTTTGACCAAGCGCAATAGGTAGTTAGGGCCACCGGCTTTCGGTCCGGTGCCAGACAGGCCTCGGCCACCAAAAGGTTGCACACCAACGATAGCGCCAATCATATTGCGGTTAACGTATACGTTACCGGCACGAGATTGACGAGCGACATACTGGCAGCGCTCTTCAATTCGAGAGTGCACACCCATGGTCAGGCCATAGCCGGTACCATTGATTTGATCGATCACATCGTCCAACTCACTGGCTTTGTAGCGAACTATATGCACGATAGGGCCAAACACTTCGCGCTTGAGCACCGATAAATCTTTGATTTCATACAGTCGCGGGGCAAAGAAGTACGCGCCGTTCTCGCTGTTATTAGGAATCGCACATTCATAATGCAAGGTCGCATTGCCTTTGAGGTACTCAACATGATCGTTGAGGGTTTTCAGTGCTTTTTCATCAATCACCGGCCCGATGTCGGTAGACAGGTAGGCAGGGTCGCCCACATGCAACTCGGCCAATGCGCCTTTGAGCATCTCAATCATGCCATCGGCAACATCTTCTTGAATAAATAACACGCGCAATGCTGAACAGCGTTGACCTGCACTTTGAAAGCCAGACTTGATGACATCATCAACAACCTGTTCCGGCAGCGCCGTCGAATCGACAATCATACAGTTTTGACCGCCCGTTTCGGCAATCAAGGGCACTTGAATGTCATTACGAGCCGCTAAAGTGCGGGAAATCAGCGTACCTGTTTCTGTGGAACCTGTGAACATCACTGCTTGGATGCGCTCATCAGGAACAATATGTTCACCTACTTCGCTACCGCGAGCAATCACTGGCTGCACCACATGTTGTGGCAAGCCGACGGAATGCATCAGTTCAATGGCGCGCAAAGCGATAAGACTGGTTTGCTCCGCTGGCTTAGCAATCACGGTATTACCAGTAACGATAGCCGCTGCAACTTGGCCAAGGAAAATAGCCAGTGGGAAGTTCCATGGGCTGATGCAGAGGATCACGCCACGTGCCTCGAAACGCTCGTCCTCGGCGAGTTCTTCGGCGCGTGCTGCATAGTAGCGGCAGAAGTCTACGGCTTCACGGACTTCATCGATGCCATCTTGGGTCACTTTCCCGGCTTCTTTTATACACAAGGCAACCAGCTCATCATGGTGGCGCTCAAGGATATCGCCGACACGACGCAATAAGTCTGCGCGCTCTTTTACTGGCGTTGCTGACCAAGAGATAAACTCTTTTTCGGCATTTTCCAATAAGGTCTTCATCTCTTCGCCACTTTGCAAATGCAATTGGCCGATGATTTCCTTATGATTAGCAGGGTTACGCACTGCTAAGTTACCCTCAGCAACCTGATCGTCGCTAATACGATGTTCTTCGAACCAGGTATCAAGGTTTTCTTTTAGCGGCGTGATGGCATTGATATCAGTCAGGTCTAAGCCTTTTGAGTTGGCGCGTTCACTACCATAAAGCTCGATAGGTAATTTGATCTGCTTGTTGTATTTATTACGCAGACCCTGCAGGGTTTCTACCGGATCTGGCAGCAGTGCTTCTACCGGTTGCTTAGTATCAACAATGGCATTTACAAATGACGAGTTGGCGCCGTTTTCAAGCAGGCGACGTACCAAGTAAGCAAGCAAATCTTCATGCTGGCCCACTGGCGCATACACACGACATTGAATCTTTTCTTTGAGTACAATTTGGTCGTAAAGAGATTCACCCATACCGTGTAAGCGCTGGAATTCAAAGCCGTGATGGTCACCTTTAGCGACTTCTAAAATGGTCGCTGCAGTGTAAGCATTGTGAGTGGCAAACTGTGGGAATAGTGCATCACGTGCTTCCATTAGTTTGATAGCACAGGCTTTGTACGACACATCGGTGGTGGCTTTACGGGTGAAGACCGGGAAGTGGTCTAAACCGTCTTGCTGTGTGGTTTTAATCTCGGTGTCCCAGTAAGCGCCTTTAACCAAACGTACCATCAGTTTACGACCTACACGTCGAGCAAGCTCTGTAAGCCACTCACAAACAAAAATAGCGCGTTTTTGATAGGCTTGTACGGCCAGACCAAAACCTTGCCAGTCACCTAAATCAGGATCGCTGTATACCGCTTCAATGACATCAAGAGAAATATCTAGGCGATCGGCTTCTTCGGCGTCAACGGTGAGGCCGATATCGTATTTTTTCGCCAACAGTGCAAGCTCTTTTAGCTTGGGCACAATCTCTGACATGACGCGTTCACGGTGGGTGAACTCGTAGCGTGGATGAATTGCTGATAATTTAACGGAAATGCCGGGGCTTTTTACTGGGCCGCGACCATTGGCCGCTTTACCAATGGCATTAATTGCATTGACGTAGCTGTCGTAGTAGCGATCAGCATCCGCCATAGTGCGGGCGCCTTCGCCTAGCATGTCGTATGAGTAAACATAGCCTTTGCGCTCGGTCTCTTCGGCGCGCTCAATGGCTTCATCAATGGTTTGCCCCATAACGAACTGCTTGCCCATGATCTTCATGGCATAGTTCACTGCTTTACGGATCACCGGTTCGCCAAGGCGGCCCATGGTGCGTTTTAGCAGGCCAAACTGTTCTTCTTTGTTTTTGTCGGTGTAGTTCACCATTTTTCCGGTGACCAACAAGCCCCACGATGAGGCATTAACAAATAGCGACTCACTGCTACCTAAGTGCGAACTCCAGTCGCCATTAGCGAGTTTATCGCGAATTAAATTATCCTGTGTTTCTTTGTCTGGCACTCGCAATAGCGCTTCGGCCAAACACATTAACACCACCCCTTCCTCAGTCGACAGGGAGAACTCATTTAACAGGGCATCAATACCGTTTTGACCATCTTGGTCCTTGCGGATATTCAATACCATTTGTCGTGCGCGCTCCCAAGCGCGACTGCGTGCCGTAACGCCTACTTCAGCCAGTGGTAAAATATGATCAATCACTTCATTTTCATCAATGCGATAGAAGTCACGGATCTTCTGGCGGATAGGGCATTCAGTAATCAAATTGCCTTCAAATAACATAAGCAACCCTCAAAATCATGGAGTCTAAAAATAGCAACTGTACCCACACCACAAGGTGAGATGGTGGGGCCTCGGTTACGACAATTACTACAGTGTAGGTCACCCCGCTGCTAAAACGCGAAGGTGAGATTGCACTCAATATGAATACATATTCGCGGGCATTCTAATGAAAATGCCGCAGAATATGCTGGTTTAATTTTTCGAAATACGATAATTTACAGGGCATATTTCTTCGTTGTCCGTATAAAATGCTGCTATGTCTTTAACAGCTAAACCTCGCACCTTAGACCGAATCGATCTCGCTATTCTCGACGTTTTACAACGCAATGGTCGGATCTCTAACGTCAATTTAGCTAAGCAAGTTAACCTCAGTCCTAGCCCTTGCCTCGACCGTGTAAAACGGCTCGAATCAGAAGGCTTTATTGAAGGCTATCATGCTAAGCTCAGTGAGCAAAAATTAAACCAAAGTTTATTGGCCCATGTGCAGGTGTCGTTAGTGACATCTAATACTTCGGTATTTAAAACTTTTAAAGAGCATATCCTCAATACACCACAAGTAGTGGAGTGCGATATGGTTGCTGGAGGCTACGACTACTTACTCAAGGTGCGTGTCAGTGATATGAACGAATACCGCCAAGTACTGGGAGATTTAGTGGATATTCCTGGGGTCGGTACGCATCATACGTACATGGTGATTGAAAAAGTAAAAGAAGATACTGGGCTCAGTATCGAGCTGTGAATGCCCTGAGCATGCAAACACAAGCTGTAATATAGAGTTTACGAATAGCGCTATTAGCGGCTGGCAAAAAAAAGAGCACCTAGGTGCTCTTTTTGGCTCAATGCAAATTGAAAATAATGATTATGCCCATCCGTCATAGCGCTTGCGGCGCGACAAGATAACGGTGAGGATTATTCCTAAGAATAGACCAATAAATGCAATTGCCCCACCGTAGGTGAGTAACTGTCGCTTTTCTTTGGCCTTTAAACCTTGTTGTTTAGCATTAAGCGCGTCGCGCTCGGCAATCGCTTGATCTAGTTGAGCTTGCAACTGCTGGGCTTGCTCCTGCAAGTCGCGATTCAGCGTTTGTAGCTCGGGAAGCTGTGCTTGGGCATTGCGCAATGCCTGTTGAGTTTGTGCCAGCTGCTCACCAAGTTCCTGATATTGAATCTTCAAGCTTTTATCTTGGTTGATGAACTTAGTTTCAACCCAGCCTTGGCGCTGTTTATCATCGATTATCTCGAGAAAGCCGTTATTTTCTTCACCGCTCACCAGTGTCACTGGCGTGCCCGCATCAACTGAACCTAAAATGCGGTAGTTTTTACCTGCTCCAGAGTGCATAAAGATATACAGTTCATCACTGATATAGGCGGTGCCTTGTTCTGCGTGTGCTGCGGTGGTGAACAATGCGCTGAGCATAAAAGCAAGCGCGACACAGGCGTGTTTGACCATCCAACTTAACCTTGTTTTACGTAAATAATTTCTCCAATCCCAGCATAGTATGGGTTGGCGCAGTGATTGGCAAGGGTGATTTTGTAACTCACCGACGCTAGTAAAGGGGCAAAATAGCACAGCCAAATGGCAAAATGTTTGCATTCGTAGGCGGCTTTGTTTATGTTGTGCTTTTGACGATTTCATTGGTCTTCCTATAGCGCATGGACACTGAGATAGAGCTTAAGTTTTTAGTTTCCGAGGCGGTGATACCGTCCATACCCGCACTCATTACCCAGTTTGCAAAAACCGTAAAAAATAAACCCGCACGCAACCTGCAAAATGCTTATTTCGACACCCCGAGCCGAGAGCTTAGAGCATTAGATATTGGTCTTCGCACTCGCTGTTGTGACGGCATTTGTGAGCAAACCATTAAGCTTGCAGGTGAGAACGTGGGTGGTCTACACCAGCGTCCAGAGTACAATTTGCCTATTGACGGAAATCGTCCAGAGCTGCACGATTTTGATGCCAGTATTTGGCCTCATGGGGTGCAAGTGGACGCGTTAGCCGACAATCTCTATCCGCTATTTAGTACTAACTTTATTCGTCGTACTTGGTTAGTTGAAACCCAAGCTGGGACTGAAATTGAAGTGGTGCTGGATAAGGGGGAGGTATCGGCTAACGCCAATGTAGAGCCGATTTGCGAACTTGAGATTGAATTAGTAAAGGGGGAGCGCAGTGAGCTGTTTTCCCTAGCTGAAAAATTAATCGATAACCTGCCTCTTCGCATGGGCTATTACTCAAAGGCAGCTCGAGGTTATCGGTTGGCGGACGATCAGCCGCTCAAAGCCAGTAAAGAGATTGGCCTTGTGCCGCTGAGCAACGATGACAGCCAAGAGCGGGCACTGGAGAAGTGCTTGAGTTATGGCATTGCTTTTGTACAAAAACACGAACAATGTTATTTCCAAAAGCCGACCCTTAAAACACTGAAACGGGTAACCGACGGTGTCAGTCTTATTCGCCATAGTTTGTGGTTATTCAGCGATATCGTTGAAAAACAAGCGACCGAGCGTCTGCGCGGCGAACTTAAGTGGTTACTGAGCGAATTAAGTTGGGTCGAGACGGCGATTCAACTGAAGACCTTTACCTCGAAAAAGCATGCTTATTATAAGAAAATCAATGCAGCACCAGAGCTGACTCAGGTGATAGGCGATCTAAAATCCATCCAACCAAGCATTGACGATGTCCAGGCTATATTCACTAGCACACGCTATAACCTGCTGTTGTTAGATTTAACAATCTGGTTGACCGAGCGAGGGTGGCGACAATCATGGGGGCAAGCGCAACTTCAGGCTGGTGAACAGCCAATTCATGATCTGGCGGCACGGCTACTCGACTATGATTGGCAGGAAATGAAAGAGCTCGTTGAGCCTCAACAGCCGCTAGCCAGCGAGCAATACTTACAGCTTAAGCAGCGCTTGGAACGCAATCTTTTAAGTGGCTGTTGTTTGGGCGCATTGTTTGATGAGTCTTTGCGCATGAGCTTTCGGGCGCCATGGCTAGATATTGTGCACGGCACTTTTGAATTATTCACCCTCGATTACCTCGGTCAGCTGTGCCAAGGTAATGAGAGCGAGCAATTCATCAAAATTCAGGCTTGGTTGACGCAAAAAACCGATAGTCTGTTGAGTGCCATGGAGCAAAGCCGAGAAGCGACTCGTGATGTTCAACCTTATTGGCGCGATTAGCCTACTTAGCCTCAGCTTTGCAGCTGGGGCTGAAATCCAACCTTGGCGGAATTATAAAAACCTCCCTGATTTGAAAGTGGTCTATACCGTCAGTAAAGATGGTATCTACCATATTTATGCTGAGCTTTTCGTTGCCGACGCCCGCACAGCTCAGTTACTGACGCTACTGTATAACACCCAACAAGCATCGCAGTGGTTGCATGCAGTACAAGAAGTTCGTCTTTTGCACTCGCAAGGTAATCGCAACCGCGTATACACGGTGATTAATTCGCCTTGGCCCGTTGCTGATAGGGAGCTCTATACACAAAGTTGCTATCAGCGTGTCAATGACTATACCACTGAGTTACGGGTGCATGCCTATAACCCAAATATCGCTCGTAAAAGTGATAGGGTACGCACCACAACCTTGACTGCTAACTGGCGAATGACGCAGCAAGACGACGGCTTACTTATCCGCTATCAGGTTTTTGCCGACCCAGGTGGTAAGCTTCCACGCTGGCTCAGTAATAAAGTATCGTTGAAAAGTGTATCTAAAACTATGATGAGCTTGAAAAGTCAGTTAGCAGCAGTACAGGCTCTGCAAGTTGCGCCAATCAGTGCCGGCGATTGCGGCGAGGATTAACTGCCGAGAGTGGGGTTATAGCTATAAAAAAAAGCGCCATATAGGCGCTTTTCAATTAACTTATAGGTAATTCACTTATAATCCAGCGTCGGCTTTAAGTGCCTGTGCTTTATCGGTCGCTTCCCATGGGAATTCATTGCGACCAAAGTGGCCGTAAGCCGCTGTAGGCTGATAAATCGGACGTTCTAAATCAAGCATTTGAATTAAACCATAAGGACGTAAGTCGAAATGCTTGCGGATCAGTTCGATTAAACGCGTTTCGTCTAATTTGCCAGTGCCAAAGGTTTCAACACTGATGGAGGTTGGCTCGGCAACGCCAATGGCATAAGACACTTGGATTTCGCATTTATCGGCCAGGCCGGCCGCGACTATATTTTTGGCAACGTAACGTGCTGCGTAAGCGGCAGAGCGGTCCACTTTCGATGGATCTTTACCTGAGAATGCGCCACCACCGTGACGTGCCATACCGCCATAAGTATCAACGATGATTTTACGACCAGTTAAGCCGCAATCCCCCATAGGGCCACCGATCACGAAGCGTCCTGTGGGGTTAATGAAGAACTTAGTCGCATCGGTAATAAGCTCTGCCGGTAGCGTTGGTTTGATAATGGTCTCCATGACTGCTTCAACCAAGTCATCTTGCGCAATAGAATCGCAGTGTTGCGTTGACAGCACGACGGCATCGATACCAACGGCCTTGCCATTCTCATAAGCAAAGGTCACCTGTGACTTGGCGTCTGGGCGTAACCACGGTAATTCACCATTTTTGCGCACTTCGGCTTGGCGTTGTACCAAGCGGTGTGAATAGGTAATGGGCGCTGGCATGAGCACGTCAGTTTCATTACAGGCATAACCAAACATCAAGCCTTGGTCACCTGCACCTTGCTCTTCTGGACGAGCGCGGTCAACACCTTGATTAATATCAGGAGACTGCTTACCAATGGTGTTTAGAATTGCACATGAGTCGGCATCAAAGCCCATATCGGAATGGGTGTAGCCAATTTCACGCACGGTTTTGCGCGTTAACTCTTCGATGTCGACCCAAGCACTGGTTGTGACTTCACCACCCACCATCACCATACCGGTCTTCACATAGGTTTCGCAGGCTACACGGGCATGGGGATCTTGCGCCAAAATAGCATCGAGTACCGCATCAGAAATTTGGTCAGCGATTTTATCCGGGTGTCCTTCAGACACAGACTCAGAAGTAAATAAATGTTTTGCCATAAGTTTCTGCTCACAAGTATCGCGCTTCCCAAGATCATACCAGCCACTGGGTTGAGCGCAGCATAAATTAAGGCGCGTATTCTAGCTAAATCACAGGTGATTTCCTAGCTTTTTACGCCTAGACGTCTAAATAAAATTGATTGTATAGCGGTCTTTTGACCTTTATTGCTTGGTGTTTTTGTACTCTTTTAGTTATCAGTATTTTTATTCGTTATGAGTAATTCTAAAGTTACTCGTTCGATGCCCAATTTTTAATTGCAGGGGGCAGATGAATAAGTAAGAATGGGCTTTCGTCTTATTCTTTACCCGCGCCAGCATGAGCGCGAGTGAAGCCCCAGCGCAAATACATTTAAAGGTAGGAGAATTCATGCCATCACGCAAAGAACTTGCAAACGCCATTCGCGTGCTTTCCATGGACGCGGTTCAACAAGCTAAATCAGGTCATCCGGGTGCCCCGATGGGCATGGCCGATATCGCCGAAGTACTGTGGCGCGATTATCTTAAGCATAACCCGAGCAACCCTAACTGGGCTGACCGTGACCGATTTATTCTCTCAAATGGCCACGGTTCAATGCTGATTTATTCGCTTTTACACTTAAGCGGCTATGAACTTCCTATTGAGGAAATTAAAAACTTCCGTCAGCTTCATTCAAAAACTCCGGGCCACCCTGAATACGGTTACGCTCCGGGTATTGAGACTACTACGGGCCCGCTTGGACAGGGGATCACCAATGCGGTAGGGATGGCAATCGCGGAGAAAGCCCTTGCTGCTCAATTTAATCGCGCTGACCATGAAATTGTTGATCACTATACTTACGCTTTTATGGGCGACGGCTGCTTGATGGAAGGGATTTCTCACGAGGCGTGTTCGCTTGCAGGAACTCTAGGCCTTGGTAAGTTGATTGCGTTTTGGGACGACAATGGTATTTCTATTGATGGTGAGGTAGAAGGCTGGTTTAGTGACGACACTCCCGCGCGTTTTGAGTCTTACGGCTGGCACGTGGTGCGTAATGTTGATGGCCACGATAGCGAGGCTATTCGCGCTGCTATTGATGAAGGCCGCGCCCGAGGTGACAAGCCAACGCTTATCTGTTGTAAAACAGTGATTGGTTACGGCTCTCCGAATAAATCAGGAAGCCATGATTGCCACGGTGCGCCGTTGGGCGATGATGAAATTAAAGCTGCGCGCGAGTTCTTAGGTTGGTCTCATGACGCCTTTGCGATTCCTGATGATATCTATCAACAGTGGGATGCTAAAGAGAAGGGCACGCAAGCAGAGCAAAGTTGGCAGGATAAGTTTGCGGCATACAAGGCGGCATACCCTGAGCTTGCTGCGGAGTTTGAACGTCGCCAAAATGGCGAACTGCCTGCTGACTGGGCTGAGAAGTCGCAAGCCTATATTGAGCAGTTACAAGCAAACCCTGATAGCCCAGCAACACGTAAGGCATCGCAAAATGCCTTGAATACCTTTGGTCCCATGCTACCCGAGTTTATGGGCGGCTCAGCCGATTTGGCCGGATCGAACTTAACTATTTGGAGTGGTTCAAAAGGCCTTAGTAAAGACGACGCGTCAGGTAACTATATTTTCTATGGGGTGCGTGAATTTGGCATGTCCGCCATTATGAATGGCATTGCCCTGCACAAAGGTTTCATTCCTTACGGTGCAACCTTTTTGATGTTTATGGAGTATGCACGCAATGCGGTGCGCATGGCTGCACTAATGAAGACGCCTAGCATCTTTGTTTACACCCACGATTCCATCGGCCTGGGTGAAGATGGACCGACTCACCAACCGGTTGAGCAAATGGCGAGCCTACGTTATACACCGAATCTAGTGAATTGGCGTCCATGTGACCAAGTTGAGTCAGCCATTGCGTGGCAGCAAGCGATTGAGCGCAAAGATGGGCCAACGTCGCTGGTCTTTACGCGTCAAGGTCTTGCTCAGCAAGCACGCGATGCGCAGCAGCTTGCTGATGTGAAAAAAGGTGGGTATGTATTAACCTGTGATGGCGAGCCAGAAGTTATCCTGATTGCCACAGGCTCGGAAGTACAACTTGCTATGGATGCAGCTTCTGAGCTTCGCGCTCAAGGTCGTCAGGTACGCGTGGTGTCTATGCCATCAACGGACTTGTTCGATCAACAAGACGCACAGTACAAAGAAAGTGTCCTACCCAGCAGTGTGACTCGCCGTGTCGCCGTGGAGGCAGGCATTGCCGACTTCTGGTACAAGTATGTTGGTTTGAATGGCAAAGTTATCGGCATGACGAGCTTTGGTGAATCAGCGCCAGCGGGCGAATTGTTTAAGCACTTTGGCTTCACCGTAGACAATGTGGTTGCGGCGGCCAACAGTCAGTTTTAAATAATTAGAGACGTAAAAAAACCCGCGAACTTCGCGGGTTTTTTGTTTGAAGATAAGCCTGTATTAGCAGTTTGTTTCTTCTGCACCGGCGTTTTCTTTAACATTTTCACACGCGTCTTCAACCGCGTTTTGAGTGTCAGTGATCGCCTCATCAATCTTTTCACCTGCCTCTTCGGCACCGCCACTGTCTTCACAGCCCATAGCGAATACTGCGGCAAATAATGTAGCGATAAATGCTTTTGTTGCTGAATGATTAAACATAGAACTCTCCTTGAATATTAACTCTTTAAATCTGGATTCAAATAACGTGTTTTGGTTGCGGTCGCGGGTTTCATCCCACCTGTGACCGCTTGTACTGTAAAATTAATACCTACCTTGGCGCTTTACCACGAATGGCGCCAGCAACAAGGGAGATAACCAGCAGTACCAAGAATACAAAGAAAATAATTTTAGCGATGCCAGCGGCTGCGCCAGCAATGCCACCGAAACCTAAAAGTGCTGCGACCAAAGCGATAACTAAAAATGCAATTGACCAACCTAACATAATGTACCCTCCATAGATTTGCGTTTCGGAATATACGTTGCTAAGTCCATGCCAATTTTTAAGGTGTTGATTTTAATGAATTTGTTGTTTTTTGTGGACTAGGGGAAAAGAAAAGCTTTCACTGTTTGTGTAAAAGATACAGATTAATTTTATGTTCATAGAACAAGCACTTGGGCAGGTGCTGAATACGGAGGAGGTGATTTATCGGCACCAGAACCCAGTCATCAGCAGTCATGCCACCTATGATTGTTTTAGAGGCCTCTACTCTTCCTCGGTTACACTTTTTTTATCGGCCTGAGCAAGTCGAATTGTGCGCTGCTGCACTAGCTGAGATAAAGGCACAAGTTGGAAACCTTCACCCTCGAGTTCTTGCAATGCCTGTTGCAAGAACGCAAACGTTTCGGGGTAGGGGTGAGCAATTGCAACTGCGTAGTCATACTTATCAGCGAGAGTCTTTAACTGCTCAAAGCGATAACGTAGTTGCTGCTCGGTGGTAATATTGTCGAGAAAAACATGGCGAGCAATATTGCTGACACCGTATAGCCCGGCAATTGTTTGCGCTTTTGAATTGGGAGTTGTTTTACTGTCGAGAAAAAACAAATCTTGCTCTTTTAGCACTTCCATAGTCCAGCTCATCGGCGCATTTTGCTGTGTTAGCAGCGAGCCCATGTGATTATTGACGCCGCGCGCATTGGGTAGGCTAGCTAATGCCTTGCGTAACTCGTGTTGGAAAGCTTCTTTTGACATATCCATTGTCAGCCCCCCAGGCCCTAACGCTTTACCGTTTATGGCTTGCATGGGGGCATGCAAAAGCACCTCTTTATCTAAGGCCCCTGCCTGTTGAGCAAAGTGAGTGGCGTAAGGAGTAAAAGGGAGCACCGAATAGGTCACAGCGCCAGGCAAGTGCAAGGCAGCCATGTCGTTACGATGATAGCCGATGTCATCAATGACAATAGCGATTTGCTTCGCATGTACTGGTGATAAGAGCACCAGCACACACAACGTAGTCCATATTAAAAAGCGCACAATGTGTTTTTATCTTTGTTGATGATTAGTGTGCAGGCCCGTGCTTAAAGCCGAGCCTGCGTTTTTATTGTTCTAATAGTTGCTGAGCTTTTAGTAATTGTTTATCAAGCAGTGCGGTTAAGTTTTTATGCGCACTTTGCCCCTCAGCTAAGCTGATTATAACTTCTTTATTTGATTGCGAAAGGGCAGGTTGCAATATCGGCACATCAGGTACGATGCCAGTCCCCTCAATGGACACGCCAGAGGGGGTATAGTACTTCGCTGTGGTCAGCTTCAAAGCACTGCGGCCATCGCCTAAGGGGATCAATGACTGCACCGACCCTTTACCATAGGAGCGAGTCCCTACCACGGTTGCCCGGTCATTATCCTTGAGCGCACCGGCAACAATTTCTGCAGCGGAAGCAGAGCCCTCATTGATCAGCACGACCATGGGGGCGCCTTGAATTATGTCCCCTGCTTTCGCTTCAAAGCGTTGATTAGCCTCCACAAAGCGACCTCGAGTAGAGACGATAACACCTTGAGACAAAAATAAATCGGCAATGGCAATGGCACTGTCGAGGGTACCGCCTGGGTTGTCACGCAGGTCAATTAGCAAACCGTTGAGTATGGCGCCGTTGGCGTTTTGCATCATGGTGATGTGACGCGCGACATCATGAAAGCTATGATTGTTGAAGCTATTAATACGTAAGTAGCCCATACCATTGGCCTTGAGCTCACTGGCGACGCTTTCAATGTGGATAGGCTGTCGGGTAAGCTGAAAGTCGAGGCGTTGTGAGTGGCCTGCGCGAGCAACGGCTAAATGCACTTGCCCATCTTCACGACTGCTGATCAGAGCTGAGACTTCTTCTAAGGTAGTGTTATTCACCTTAGTGCCATTGATAGAGACGATAACATCACCACGCTGTAAGCCAGCGGCCCGAGCGGGTGAGTTGGGTAGAGCGGAGATCACCACTACATGTTTATCACGCTGTTCTACCTCGATACCCAAGCCCTTGTATTGGCCATTGGTAACATCGAATAATCGTTTTAACTCTTGCTCATCAAGGAACTCGCTATATGGGTCAAGCTCTTGTAATAAACTGCTGAGTACATGTTGGTCTAACTTGTCGCGATCCACTTCCTCAACGTAGTAGTTGTTGATGTGGAAAAGCACTTCATCGAGTTGGCTGTCCTTTGCCAATGAGGCAGGCGCTAGTACCACTAAGGCTAAAAAACTGAGCCCCAGTAACAAGCGCCTGTATAGGTAAGTTGTGAATACAAACATCGGCTGCCCCCTTGAGGTGCAGCCTCTATTCAATTAGGAGGATTTGCACCATGTCGTTGGGTTAACGGCACGTCCTTTGTGGCGTATTTCAAAGTATAGACCAGGATCAATTTGACCGCCGCTCTGGCCTACTAAAGCGATTGTTTCGCCTTTATAAACCGGATCGCCCACTTCTTTGAGTAGTGCTTGAGCGTGGCCATACAGGCTCATATAACCTTTGCCGTGATCGACCACCATGACCCAACCAAAACCTCTTAGCCAGTCAGCAAAGACCACTTGGCCATCCTCTATACTGGTTATACTGCTCCCTTCACTGGCTGCGATCACCACTCCTTTCCAATTGAACCCTTGGCGTTTACGGGTGCCAAAGCGGTGGGTAAGCTTACCCCGTGTCGGCCAAGTTAATTTTCCTTTACTGCTACCCAGACCTAACATAGCTACTTGGCGGTCTTTACTGCGCTCTAGCTCTGCTAAGGTATCCAGTAAGGTCTGCTCGTTATCTTTTAAATACGCTATTGAGCTTTGCAGTTGATTTAATTTACCTTGTAGCTCTTGGACCTGAGATTGTCGCTGTGCTTTCGCGGCAACTAATTGCTGTTGCTGCTGTTGTTCTTGCTCGCGTAGCTTCGCCAGTTGTTGTCTGTTTTGTTGCAGCGCTGCTTGGTTTTGCGCTATTTCGCGCATTGTTTGTTGTAACGCTTCAAGCTGTTGCAAACGGGCTTTGTTGAAATAGTCGTAATAGCTAATGGTGCGCTCTAGCTTGGCTGTGTCTTGTTGGTTTAACAGCATCTTTGAATAATCGTGCCCACCCACCATGTAGGCGCTCTTTACTTGGGCTGCAAGAACTTTATCAAGCTTTTTACGACGCGACTCCAGCTGTTCAGCCTGTTGTTGTAACTTTTGGTGTTGCCGTTCGTTGTCTGCGAGTTTGTTATCGAGCGCACGTAACTCCTTCGCATTTGCAGCGATAGCTTGCTCTGAGTTCTTGAGTTGGCTCTGTAACTTATCCAGCGAGCGTTGCTGCTGCTGATAATTTTGTTGGCTCTTTTTTAACTCTTGTTGGACTTCGGTTAAGTCTTGCTTGGTACGGTTCTCGTTAGCAAAACTATTGAAGCTTAGGAACGCCAAAAGCGTCGCGCACAGTAGCGACACTTTTTGACGTTTGTGACTCAATAAAACCATCGGCATCGAGATTACTTAAGACGCATGATGGGTGAACCAGTCATTTCTTCTGGCTGCTCCATGCCTAATAGGTGCAACATAGTGGGAGCTACGTCACTGAGCGTTTTGCCATCAATAGCTTGAGCATCACGGCCAACGTAAATGAATGGCACAGGCTCGCTGGTGTGGGCGGTATGCGCTTGACCAGTCTGTGGATTTACCATTTGCTCGGCATTACCGTGATCGGCGGTAATTAAGGCCTCGCCACCGACTTGCTCTAACGCTTCCACCACGCGGCCAATACAGCTGTCGACAGCTTCACAAGCTTTTACGGCTGCTGCAAATACGCCTGAGTGGCCAACCATATCGCCATTAGGATAATTACAAATAATGACGTCATACTTGTTGCTTTGAATAGCCGCCACTAGTTTGTCGGTTAGCAGTTGAGAGTTCATTTCTGGTTGTAAGTCATAGGTAGCAACATCCGGCGAGGGGATAAGTTCACGGCTTTCACCATCAAACTCTTGCTCCCGACCGCCGCTGAAAAAGAAGGTCACATGAGCGTATTTTTCTGTTTCTGAAATGCGAAGTTGCGTTTTGTTATGTTTGGCAAGCCACTCACCCAGCACATTATTGAGTGGCTCTGGTGGAAATGCCACAGGCGCCTTGATGTCTGCAGCATATTCAGTCAGCATAACGAAACCGCTTAATTGCGGCGCTTTCTTTTTACTGAAGCCATTAAATTCGGCATCAACAAAAGCGCGACTCATCTGCCGCGCTCGATCCGCTCGGAAGTTCATAAATAACACTGCATCACCATCATTGATGGTTGCGGGGCTGTCGCCAATGGTCGTTGCTTTTACAAATTCGTCATTTTCATCACGCTCATAGGCTGCATGTAACGCTGACACTGCATCTACAGCTTGATAGTCAGCTTCGCCGAGGACCATCAAGTTATATGCACTTTCGATGCGATCCCAGCGATTATCACGATCCATAGCGAAGTAACGCCCAACAACACTGGCGATACGACCTTTACCGAGGCGAGCGAATGTTTCATCGATGCGTTTAAGTGATGCTTCAGCGCTGCGTGGAGGCGTATCACGACCATCTAAAAAGGCATGCACATAAATATGCTCAGCGCCGCGCTCGGCAGCCAGCTCAATAGCGGCAATAATATGTTCTTCGTGGCTATGGACGCCACCTGGGCTTAACAGCCCCATCAGATGCACTGCTTTGTTCGCTGTTACGGCATTATCTATCGCAGTGGTAAGCGCTTTATTATCAGCAAATGTTCCATCGTCGATGGCTTTGGTAATGCGGGTAAAATCTTGATATACCACACGCCCAGCACCGAGGTTAACATGACCTACTTCAGAGTTGCCCATTTGCCCATCAGGCAAACCAACATCCATGCCAGAACCGGAAATCAGAGTGTGCGGGCGCTGCTCCCAAAGCTTATCTAAAACGGGGGTGTTGGCGGCTAAAATCGCATTACTTTCGCTGTTTTCACGGTAACCCCAACCGTCCAGAATCATCAGTACGAGAGGTTTCTTTGGCTGTGTCATTGGATCTCCTGCTAGTGTCGGCACGACAAATGAATTGCTTGATACTAATTATTAAGAATACAGCTCTATAGATGTTCACTGTGACCACAGAACTGCGCTCTTATAATGTATCCTACCGTTTTTTATCCGCCTTAGCAGTAGAAAATATTTCATCAATTGGTAAGTCGAAGGCAAGTGTGTATACTTGTGCCGCCCGCAAGGTTTGAACAATACAGTAAGACGTATGGAACAATACATAGAATTTATCGGAAACCATCCTATTTTAAGCATCATTTGGCTAGCGATCGTCGCGATGTTGATATCGGGGTGGTTTAAAAGTAAGTTTTCTGCCATCAAGCAGATTAACCCACAGCAATTAACCCTTTTAGTGAATCGTGAAGATGCCGTAGTAACGGATATTCGCGCGCAAAAGGACTACAACGCTGGGCATATCTCTAATGCCGTGCACCTGAGCGCTGAAAAAGCAAAGCAGGGTGACTTTAGTGCGCTTGAAAAGTACAAAAGCAAACCCATTATATTGGTATGTGCGACAGGCATGACGGCTTCAGGTATTGCCAATGGCTTGAATAAAGCAGGCTTTGAAAGCGTATTTATTTTGTCAGGTGGAATGCAATCTTGGCAAAGCGCAGGTCTGCCTGTGGTATCAGGCCGATAACTTTATTAGGAAGCATTTATGAGTAACGTTGTATTATACACTAAAGCCTATTGCCCCTTTTGTCAGCGTGCGAAAGCCTTGCTGGATAAAAAAGAGGTAACTTACACTGAGTTCGACATCGGTGTACAACCAGAGCTACGCGATGAAATGCTCACCCGCGCAAATGGCGCGCACACGGTGCCGCAGATTTTCATTGGTGAGCATCACGTGGGTGGCTGTGATGATATGATGGCGTTAGAAGCCAGTGGCGAATTAAACACCCTGCTAAACGCGTAATTGCTTTCGAACATATATGCTGCCGCGTCCTCACGCGGCTAATTTATTGCAAAAAGAATTGATAGGAACAACAATGGAAGAACAAAATCAAGGCGCAGCACAAGAACAACAGGCGCAATTCTCTATTCAACGCATCTACACCAAAGATATCTCTTTCGAGACACCTAACTCTCCAGCTATTTTTCAGAAGAAATGGGATCCAGAAGTCAAATTAGATCTAGATACCAGCTCAAATAAGCTTGATGAAGGCATTTATGAAGTAGTTCTTGCCGTTACAGTCACTGCGACTCTGGGTGAAGAGACGGCTTTCCTATGTGAAATCCAGCAAGCGGGTATTTTCACTATTGGTGAAATGGAAGATGTACAAAAAGCTCATATGTTGGGCGCTTTTTGTCCTAATATGTTGTTCCCTTATGCGCGTGAAGCTGTATCAAACTTGGTGAATCGTGGTACTTTCCCACAGCTGAACTTAGCACCAGTGAACTTCGATGCGCTATTTGCCCAGTACATGCAGCAACGAGCTGCTGAGCAAGCTGACGCATAAGTCATGACCACTTCAGCATCCAGCGCTGTTACGGTTTTAGGGGCGGGGTCTTATGGCACCGCCCTTGCTATTTGTTTTGCTCGAAACGGTCACAAAGTGACTCTTTGGGGCCGCAATAGCGACCATATACAGCGTTTAGCCGATGAGCGAAAGAATCAGCAGTACCTCGGTGATATCGCTTTTCCTGATAGCCTAGAGATGCAAAGTGATTTGCAAACAGCTGTTGCCAGTAGCGACATCGTTTTGGTGGTCGTACCTAGCCATGCTTTTGCGGATCTATTGCAGACCATCGCACCCATGCTACGCAGCGGTGCCAAGGTTGCTTGGGCAACTAAAGGTTTGGAACCGAACACCGGTCGCCTCCTTCAAGATGTTGCTAAGCAGCATCTTGGCGAAGATATGGATTTAGCGGTGTTATCGGGGCCAACCTTTGCCAAAGAAATGGCCGCCGGTTTACCTACCGCTATTTCGGTATCAGCCACCAGTGATGAGTTTTGTGAACGCTTATCGGGTTTGTTGCACTGTGGACGCTCGTTCCGGGTTTATCGAAACAATGATTTCATCGGCATCCAATTAGGTGGTGCGGTGAAAAATGTCATTGCGATAGGCGCCGGGATTTCTGACGGCTTTGGTTTTGGTGCGAATGCTCGAACCGCGTTGATCACACGGGGCTTAGCGGAGTTATGCCGATTGGGTTGTGCACTGGGTGCCAAATCGGAAACCTTCATGGGCATGGCAGGTTTAGGTGATTTGATTCTTACCTGTACCGACAACCAGTCGCGCAACCGTCGCTTTGGTCTAGCTTTAGGGCAGGGGCTCGATGTCGAGTCTGCGCAGCAACAAATAGGCCAGGTCGTAGAAGGGTACCGTAACACCAAAGAAGTGTATATGCTGGCTAAACGCAGCGGTATCGAGATGCCAATTACTGAGCAAATTTACCAGGTCTTATATGAAAATAAGAATGTAAAAGAAGCTGCCATGGCTCTTTTAGGGCGCGAGCAGCGTGCAGAGTAAGCATTAAAATGAAGTAAAAAGCGCCAATGCAATCGCATGGCGCTTTTTTTATGAGCAAATTCGACTATATTGGAAAGGGATTCCCAACGGATTAATACCATGGCACAGGCGAAAAAAGCAGATAGCGAACGCCGCAGTGGTCAAAGGACGTTTCGCGAACATTATGCGAACTTGACCGGCGAACAGGTAGATAAGGTATATGCGCTCACCAAAATGGGCTTTGAGCTGGAGTTTGTTCGTACCATTAGTAAATACCGGCGGTTGGCGGTGCTGCGCCGCGATGATGAATTGGTCAGTGTCAATCACACTGGCGAGTGTAACTTTTCTCCCCAGATCAACTTGCGCAGTGATTCTTAGCCTCTTACCATGCAGGCACAATCAAGTTTTTATAAACGAAAAACATGGATATAGATGATTTGGGCGTATGCAAACAGGCGCAGCAGTTGCCGTGTTCGCATTATGATGAGCGTCCGCAAAGTGAAGTGTCCTTACTGGTGATTCACTGCATTTCACTGCCTGAGGGCCAGTACGGTACACCCTATATTGATGATTTATTCGCAGGGCAGATCGATTGCCAAGCACATCCGAGTTTTTCCTCACTCGCAGGCGTAAGTGTGTCAGCGCACTGCTTGATCGATCGAGATGGGAAATTACGCCAATATGTGCCATTTACGCAACGTGCTTGGCATGCTGGAGTATCACAATTCGAAGGGCGCCAGCTGTGTAATGACTTTAGCATCGGCATTGAACTAGAAGGCACCGACAAGTCCACCTACACCCAAGCGCAGTATCTCACCTTGGCGCAATTAACAAAAAGCTTATTACGTACCTATCCGCATTTGAATAGACAGCGCATTGTGGGTCACAGCGATATTGCTCCCGGGCGAAAAACAGACCCCGGTGAAGGCTTTGATTGGGAACATTTTTTTGACCTTACTTTTGCCCAAGATTGCGATAAACTAAAGTCAACTTAAGCGAGCAAAGTAGTCGCCATGACTTTGATATCAATCTTATTTGCATTAATAGCTGAACGCTTAGGCGCTCGCTCAGCGCGTTGGCAAATAGCGACCTATGCGCACTGGTATGAGCGCAAAAGTGCGCCCCTGTTGTCGCGCTTGCAACAGCTGCATAACGGCATTGGGTTGTTGCTGTGGTTACTAGTGCCAACCTTAGTTATTGCTGTCTTTGTGCACGCGAGTGATTTTATTCTGTGGCAATTAGCGGTCAATACGCTGGTCATACTCATCTGCTTTGGCTGCGCGCACATGCGCGCGAATTATAAGGGCTACCTCAATGCCCTGACCCGAGACGACGGTGAAGCGGCCACTTTGTATGCGTTGCAAATGGGACAAAAACGCACTGAAAATGAAAGCGGTGGTGAAACCTTTGCGCAAACTTTAGCGTGGGTCAATTTTCGTTTTTATTGTGCGGTGATCTTTTGGTTTGTTGTACTGGGCGCACCTGGGGCCGTTTTTTATGCCTTGGTACGGACTTGCGTAGATGACAGTGAGCAGACATCCCATCCTCTATCAAAACAGCATACATTGTTAGCTCGTGTCGGTCATTGGCTTGAATGGCCTGCTGCACGAATTGCCAGTCTGGGCTACTTGGTGATTGGTAACTTTAGCAAAGGCACGCAATGTTGGTTGCGCCATGTGCTCGATTTTAGAGTCAGCAATCGTCAGGTTATTACTGAAACAGCCTTGGCTGCTGAACAGATAGAACTGGCTCACTATGGCTGCACCATCGAAGCGCAGTGCATGATCCGCTTAGTAAAACGCAATGTGTTATTTTTCTTGGCACTGATAGCCTTACTTACTTTGTTTGGCGGCCTGTCGTAACACCCTCTATCAGCGTTTTATTTTTGCGCACCCCTTACACTCAGAGCGCGAGTCGATTACAATAGCCGCCATTCTTCTTAGACCTGTGTCTGCTTTGATGGCGGTAGTCTGTAATTATGGCAATAAAGCTTGCGATTAACGGCTTTGGGCGAATAGGGCGTAACATTTTACGCGCTTTGTATGAGAGTGAACGTCGCCACGAGTTCGAGATTGTGGCAATCAATGAATTGGCCAAACCTGAGGGCATAGCCCATCTACTAAAATATGATACTGCCCATGGGCGGTTTTCCTTTCCTGTTGAGCTTCGTGAGCAAGCTTTAGTTGTTGATGGTGATGAAATCGCCTTGTACTGCGAGCAAAACCCAAGCGCTTTGCCTTGGCACCAACATGACGTTGATATCGTTTTGGAGTGTTCTGGGGTTTTCCATTCCCGTGAGGATGCGCAAAAACACCTTCAGGCAGGCGCTAAAAAAGTATTATTTTCTCAACCCGCAGATGCTGATGTTGATGCAACGATTATTTATGGTATCAACGATGATGTGCTTCACAGTGAGCAGCACATTGTTTCCAATGGCTCGTGCACAACAAACTGTATTGTTCCGGTGATTCAAGTATTGGATGATGCTTTTGGCATTGAGTCAGGCGCTATCACCACTATTCATGCGTCTATGCACGACCAACAAGTGATCGATGCGTATCACGATGATTTACGACGTACCCGGGCGGCTAGCCAGTCTATTATTCCAGTGGATACTAAACTAGCGCGGGGCATTGAACGTATTTTGCCCAAGTTTCATGGCCGTTTTGAGGCGATAGCCGTACGTGTTCCAACCATCAATGTGACGGCGATGGATTTGAGCGTCACCGTAAATACTGATGTTTCCCTAGATGATGTTAACCAAGCGATTGCTAAGGCTGTACATGGGCGCTTGGCAGGTATTTTGGATTATACCGAGGAGCCATTGGTATCTGTTGATTTTAACCATGATCCCCATTCTTGTATCATAGACGGTACACAGACACGGGTTAGTCATAAACGGTTGATAAAGTTATTGGTATGGTGTGACAACGAGTGGGGGTTTGCCCATCGTATGTTAGATACCAGTGCAGCCTGGATGCGCCAATAAACGCAAATGAATAAAACGTATAACTAAGGAGAAGAGAATGTCGGTCATTAAGATGGCGGATTTAGATTTAGCCGGGAAGCGGGTGCTGATCCGTGAAGACCTCAATGTGCCAATCAAAGACGGTAAAGTAAGCTCAGATGCTCGTTTGCGTGCGGCGCTACCAAGCATCAAGCTCGCCCTTGAAAAAGGCGCTAAAGTGATGATTATGTCTCACCTTGGCCGTCCTACCGAGGGAGAATATGACCAGGCTTACTCACTGGCTCCTGTAGTTGACTATCTTAACGACGCCTTGTTACAAAATGTCCGTCTTGCCAAAGATTACCTTGATGGCGTAGAGATTGGCGACAATGAAGTGGTTGTATTTGAAAATGTGCGCTTCAATCAAGGCGAAAAAGCCAATGATGAGACCCTCGCAAAACAACTTGCGGCGCTGTGTGACGTATATGTGATGGATGCCTTTGGTACTGCACACCGAGCACAAGCTTCAACCCACGGTGTAGGTCTTCACGCCCCAATCGCCTGTGCTGGCCCCTTGCTTGCGGCTGAACTGGAGGCACTCGGTAAAGCACTAGATAACCCGAAGCGTCCGCTAGTTGCGATTGTGGGTGGCTCGAAGGTATCGACCAAGTTAACCGTGTTAGACTCACTGTCAAACGTCGTTGACCAATTAGTGACAGGGGGTGGTATTGCCAATACCTTTATTGCTGCAGCTGGTCACCCGGTAGGTAAGTCTTTGTACGAGCAAGACCTTATTAGCGAGGCTCAGAAACTAACAGAGACCGCTCGCAGTAATGGCGGTGATATTCCGGTGCCAGTGGATGTGGTTGTCGGCAATGAATTTTCAGAGTCCGCGGTCGCGCAACTCAAAGAGGTTGCCGATGTCACCGAAGAAGACATGATTTTCGACATAGGCCCCGATACCGCTAAACAGCTTGGCGATATTATTGCGCAAGCGGGCACGATTGTATGGAATGGTCCAGTGGGCGTGTTTGAATTTGATCAGTTTGGTAATGGCACTCAAAGCATTGCCAAAGCCATAGCCGAATCATCAGCGTTTTCTATTGCTGGCGGCGGTGACACCTTGGCGGCCATCGATAAATACAATGTCGCGGATAAAATTTCTTATATATCCACAGGTGGTGGAGCCTTCTTGGAGTTCCTTGAAGGGAAAAAACTACCCGCAGTTGCTATGCTTGAAGAGCGAGCAAAATAACGAATAATCACCAGGCCGGCCTCTCTCACTTTGCCGGCCTTGTGTTTTGGGCATTAAGCCCTTGCTTGGGGAAACCAAGCTTCATCCCGTTCAAAAACCAGATAGTCTCGGTGCTATCAAAAATTGGAGATAAGCGAAATGGCTTTGATCAGTATGCGTCAACTACTCGACCATGCAGCAGAAAATGGTTATGGCGTGCCAGCCTTTAACGTTAATAACCAAGAGCAAATGCGTGCCATCATGGAAGCGGCTGATAAAACAAACAGCCCAGTGATTGTGCAAGGCTCAGCTGGTGCACGTAAATATGCAGGTGCCCCATTCATTCGCCATATGATCCTTGCTGCGGTAGAGGAGTGGCCTCATATCCCAGTGGTTATGCACCAAGATCATGGTACGTCTCCTGGCGTTTGCCAGCGCTCTATCCAGCTTGGCTTTTCATCGGTCATGATGGATGGCTCATTACTTGAAGATGGTAAAACGCCTTCATCTTATGAGTACAATGTTGATGTAACC
Organism: Pseudoalteromonas sp. CNC9-20; assembly: GCF_022347875.1. Taxonomy (NCBI): domain Bacteria; kingdom Pseudomonadati; phylum Pseudomonadota; class Gammaproteobacteria; order Alteromonadales; family Pseudoalteromonadaceae; genus Pseudoalteromonas; species Pseudoalteromonas sp. CNC9-20. The sequence continues at coordinate 362,358 of NZ_JAKRFS010000004.1, forward strand.
CGTCGTACCGTAGAAATGGCTCATGCTGGTGGTGTATCGGTAGAAGGTGAGCTGGGCGTACTTGGCTCTCTAGAGACCGGTGAAGCAGGTGAGGAAGACGGTATCGGCGCCGAAGGCAAGCTGACACAAGATCAACTGCTTACTGACCCAGAAGAAGCAGCGGATTTCGTTGCTAAAACCAATGTCGATGCGTTGGCTATTGCTTGTGGCACGTCACATGGAGCTTATAAGTTCACCCGCCCACCAACAGGGGACATTCTAGCTATCGATCGTATCAAGGAAATTCACGCCCGTATCCCTAACACTCACTTGGTTATGCACGGCTCATCATCCGTCCCACAAGAGTGGTTAGCGATTATCAATGAGTACGGTGGTGAGATCCCAGAGACCTATGGTGTGCCTGTTGATCAGATTGTTGAAGGTATCAAGCATGGTGTACGTAAGGTGAATATCGATACCGACCTACGTTTAGCTGCAACAGGGGCTATTCGTCGCCACCTCGCGCACAACACCGCGAATTTTGATCCGCGTAAATACCTAGCGGAGGCAACGAAAGCGATGACGGAAATTTGTGTTGATCGCTATCAAGCTTTTGGCACAGCAGGCCAGGCCGACAAGATTAAGCCTATCTCGTTAGATGATATGCACCTTCGTTACTTAAACGGCGAACTAGATGCAAAAATAAAATAGTCACGTTCACGACTTGAATGAGCCTCGCATAAGCGGGGCTTTTTTATGGATCACTATTTTACTGAGTGGATCATAGCGGGATCAGATTTTTATCAACTGCACTGATTATGGGATCACGTTCTTACGCGCTGCTCAGGCAATGAAACTATATGTGATTGATATTTGAACAAGGTTTGAGCGAGATTTATACACATAAAGAACATCACTTGGTAAGAGTGTGATCTCAGGGCAGATCAATGGGTAAAACTCTGATCCACTGATAGCCAACTTGGTATAAATCTGATCTTGTAACGGCTCAGTTGGTAAGACTATGATCCTTGCTTTTACAGCCCCTAACGTCTTGATCCCAAGTTTAATTTTGCAGCATTTCCATTGAAGGTGTACGCTTTCATAAAATTGTCACAAAAAGTCATAATAATGACATCAGTAAATTCAGTTCAATAAAGCGAAAGAGATAAACGGAATGTCACGTAAAGTTCTTGTGGTCGATGATGAAGCGCCCATCCGCGAAATGCTGGTGTTTGTTTTAGAACAGAATGGTTTTCAAGCCATTGAAGCTGAGGATTACGACTCTGCCATAGCAGCCATGGTAGAGCCCTACCCAGATATGGTATTACTGGATTGGATGTTGCCCGGAGGCAGCGGTATTCAGATTGCGAAGAAATTTAAACAAAACGATCATACCCGCGCAATTCCCATTATTATGCTCACCGCCCGAGGTGAAGAAGAAGACAAAGTGAAAGGCCTGGAAGTGGGGGCCGACGATTATGTGACTAAGCCATTCTCTCCGAAAGAATTAATGGCACGCATTAAAGCCGTTATTCGCCGTGTGGCGCCGACATCACTTGAAGAGGCTATCGAAGTACACGGCTTGCGTTTAGATCCTATTTCTCATCGTGTGACATCCGATGGCAGCGAGTTGGATATGGGGCCTACCGAATTTCGTTTGCTACACTTTTTTATGACCCACCCTGAGCGAGTATATAGTCGTGAGCAGCTACTGGATCATGTATGGGGAACCAATGTTTACGTTGAGGATCGCACCGTTGATGTGCATATTCGTCGCCTGCGTAAAGCAATTGCTCCCATGGGACATGATCGCTTAGTACAAACTGTGCGTGGTGCTGGTTATCGTTTTTCTAGCAAGGTATAACTATCTTTATTGCTCATTGCATCGGCATCAGGCCGATGACACATTGTTTTAAGTAGAGCGAGTCTATGTACCGAGTGGTTAATAAACGCACACTTACCAAGCGTTTAGTTATCTTTTTCCTGCCTTTATTGTTGATAGGCGTGCTAGTAGGCGCGCCTTTTTTGCTTCTATTTTTGGGCGCTATCACATTGTTACTGTGGCATTATCGCCAGCTTTACCGCCTTAGTGATTGGCTTATTAACCAACGTAGCTTTAATCCACCGGAGGGAGAAGGGGCTTGGGAGCAGGTTTTCGAGGGAATTTACCAGCTCCAACAACGCAACCGTAAAAAGCGCAATGAGCTGGCTGACTTGATCCGTCGTTTCCGCGAGGGGGCCGAAGCCGTACCTGATGCTGTGATTGTGCTGCAACAGGACTTCAGCATCGTCTGGTGTAACCAATTAGCGCTGCGGTTATTGGGCTTGCAGTGGCCTACTGATCATGGTCAGCGTATAGATAACCTTATTCGACACCCCAAATTTAGCCGCTATATGCAGCAGCATCAATTCAACGATGCCCTTGAGCTTGATTTAACCCACACCGGTGAACAAGTGTTGGAATTTCGCGTGATGCCCTATGCACAATCACAGATCATGATGGTGGTCCGTGATATTACTCGCCTTAAGCAATTGGAGCAGATGCGTAAAGACTTTGTTGCCAACGTATCACATGAGCTGCGTACACCTTTAACTGTGGTTACCGGCTACTTAGAGATGCTTGATGGCGACAACTTACCACCGCCAGCGATGTGGGATAAGGCCCATGGCACGATGATTGAGCAATGTCAGCGAATGGACAGCTTGGTCAATCAGTTGTTGTCGCTGTCGCGAATTGAAGGAGCACGTAAACACGACAATGATAAACCAGTCAATGTGCCGAAAATGTTGGAAGTTATCGAAACAGAAGCGACATCGTTGAATCAAGATAAAGGCCACCGCCTGTATTTTGATGTCGATACCAGCTTAGATATCGTTGGCGCTGCCGATGAGTTACGCAGCGCGTTTTCAAACCTGGTATTTAATGCTGTGCACTACACCCCAGATGAGGGAGAAATTACGGTGCGTTGGTATCGCCAAGACGGTCAAGCGGTCTTTAGCGTGACCGATAATGGTGAGGGCATCGCGCCTGAACATATCAACCGTTTAACCGAGCGCTTTTATCGAGTGGATAAAGCGCGAAGTCGGAAAACGGGGGGCTCGGGCCTCGGTCTAGCTATTACTAAACACGTGTTGTCGCGCCACGACTCACACCTGCATATTGACAGTGTCGTCGGTAAAGGCTCGTGTTTTTGGTTCGCCTTTGAACCAAGTTGGTTAGTATCAGCACTAGAACACGTACAAAATTAGCAAAGTCATAAAACTGTAATACTCAAGTAATTTAACTGTCATCTTGTCACTGCACAATGACAGCAGTTGAAACACGGGAAGAACAAATTGGAGAACCCAATGAAATTTAAGAACTTAGTTGCTGCAATGGGGGTTGCTGTAAGTGCCCTGACAGCAGGTCAGGCAGTTGCTCTAGATAAAGCAATTCCAGAGTACGAAAAAACGAGCGGCATCTCTGGTAACTTTTCATCGGTTGGTTCCGATACGCTAGCAAACATGATGACCTTCTGGGCTGAAGAATATAAGCGTATTTATCCTAACGTCAATATTCAAATCCAAGCTGCAGGTTCATCAACGGCACCACCGGCGCTCACTGAAGGAACGGCAAACTTCGGCCCGATGAGCCGTAAAATGAAGTCAAAGGAAATCGAAGCGTTTGAAAAGCGCCATGGTTATAAGCCGACAGAAATTCGCGTAGCAATTGATGCCTTGGCGGTATTCGTGCATAAAGACAACCCCATTGAGGGCTTGCGCATTGACCAAGTTGACGCCATTTTCTCTTCAACGCGTAAATGTGGCGCCAGCGAACAGATTAACCGTTGGGGCGATGTTGGCCTAACGGGTGATTGGGCGGCAAAAGATATTCAATTATATGGTCGTAACTCAGTATCTGGTACTTATGGTTACTTCAAGAAGAAAGCCCTATGTAAAGGTGACTTCCGTAATAATGTAAACGAGCAGCCTGGCTCTGCATCGGTAGTACAGTCAATCTCTTCTTCTGTGAATGCGATTGGTTACTCAGGCATCGGTTACAAGACCTCAGGTGTACGTACGGTGCCACTGGCGAAAAAAGGCGATAAGTTTGTTGATGCAACACTTGATAACGTTGCAACGGGCAAATATCCACTATCACGTTTCCTTTACGTTTACGTGAATAAGCACCCTAACAAGCCACTATCTCCTATCGATGCTGAGTTTGTAAAAATGGTGCTATCACAAACAGGTCAAAAAATTGTTGAGAAAGATGGTTATGTGCCACTTTCAAGCAAGATGGTTGAGCGTGAACTTAAGCGTTTAGGCTTACAGTAACATTGTATCTTTGAATCTTGTTGATTAGTTTAAAGCCCCTCTATGAGGGGCTTTTTTGTGCTCGCTATCCGGGCGTCATGAAGTCAGTATTACCAACAACTTTGTTGAATAAGCTCTTTGATAATACGTTGTGATGGAGCAATACGGTCCATGGCCAAGAATTCATCGGGCTGATGTGCTTGGTTGATGGAACCTGGGCCCATGACTATGGTTTCACAGCCCAATTGCTGAATAAAGGGGGCTTCAGTGCAGTAGTTCACCGCTATTGCTGGCTGTTGCGAAATCTTTTGCGCCAGCTGCACTAGCGCGCTATCAGTGGTCCCTGCAAAGGCTGGGATCGGGTCATGCATATCAATGACTTCAACGCAGCCTGGGTAGCGAGCAGTGATGTCCTGAGTTGCCGCTAATAACATGGCTTGCAGCTCGACGATACTCAGTCCAGGTAACGGGCGCATATCTAACTGTAATTCACAACATCCGCAAATGCGGTTAGCGTTATCACCGCCATGTATGTGACCAAGGTTCAATGTCGGGTAGGGAATGGCAAAATGTTCAATTGAATATTTATTCTTAAGATCCTCTTTTAGAACCAATAATTTTTGAATCACCAAGTGCATCACTTCAATGGCATTGATGCCGCGCTCAGGATCAGAGCTGTGCCCGCTTTTGCCAATGATACGAACCGCCGATGTCATATGCCCTTTGTGAGTAAATACAGGGGTCATATCGGTGGGTTCGCCAATAACGCAGCGAGCCGGTTTTAAGTCTGGATACTTTGCCACTTCTTGGGCACCAGCCATGGTGGTTTCTTCATCGGCGGTGGCGAGAATAATCAACGGTTGTTGTTGCTTACTTGCGTCCAACTCAGCGATGGCATTGAGCACAAAAGCAAAGAACCCTTTCATATCGATGCTGCCAAGGCCAAAGAGCTTATTATCTCGCTCGCTCAAAGTGAAGGGGTCCATACTCCAACGGCCTTGATCAAAAGGAACGGTGTCGGTATGCCCTGCTAACATCAATCCGCCACTGCCATGGCCACGCTTCGCTATCAAATTAAACTTATCGGCATCAGTACTGAGTGGTTTTATTTCACACGCAAAGCCCAGCTCCTCGCACCAAGATGCCAAGTGTTCAATAACGGCGCGGTTGCTTTGGCTTAATTTCGGATCCAGTGAACTGATCGATGGGGTAGCGATCAACTCCCGGTAAAGGTGCAAAAAGTCGGGAAGAGCCATACATTTCCAAATAATTATTCGCGATTGTTGCATATTAATATAAATGCCTTTATAGTGAATATCAATTCACTTTTTAAGCATAAGTATTGGTTTGGTTATGATGGTTCATCACCCCCTTTGTACAGCGCGACGACGATAAGCCGCTCACCTAGAAAATCCTAGTGTGAGAGTGTGTCGCGTTGGGCATCTCGCCCTTGATTAAACCAAAAAAGAGCATCTTCATGAACATCGTAATTATTGGCGCAAGTGGTTACAGCGGCGCTGAGTTGGCGCAATTAGTTGCCAAGCATCCTCATTTTGTCTTGCAGGGCTGCTATGTCTCAGCCGGGAGTCATGATCGCGATAAAAAACTCAGCGATCTTTATCCTCAGCACCGTGGGTTATTAGACATGCCACTACAGGGTCTAACAGCCGACGCTATAGCTGATATTGGTCAGCATGCGCACGCCGTATGCCTGTGTACCGAGCACAAAGTAAGTGTTGAATTAGCGCCGCAATTTCTCGAGCAGGGTATTAAAGTTTTTGACCTTTCTGGCGGGTTTCGTCTTGCCGATGCCGAACTTTATACCCAGTACTATGGCTTTGATCATCCCCATCCTGAACTATTGCGCCAAGCAGTGTATGGGCTAGCTGAGTGGCAAAGCAGCGCCATCATGGATGCACAACTGGTTGCTGTGGCGGGCTGTTACCCAACAGCCAGCCTAAACGCGCTTAAACCACTTCAACAAGCAGGGTTATTAGCGCCGCAGCAAAAAGTGATCATTAATGCTGTATCCGGGGTGACTGGGGCAGGGCGCAAAGCCAATATGAACACGCACTTTTGCGAAGTATCACTGGCTCCTTATGGCGTGTTTAATCACCGCCATACTCCGGAGATTGAACAAGCATTAGGGCATCCAGTGCTATTTACCCCGCATTTAGGGAACTTTAATCGCGGTATCTTGGAAACCATATACGCGCAAGTAAATGCAGGAACTACGCTTACCGACATCACCGATGCTTATCAATGCCTTGCCGATGAGCCTTTGATTCGGCTGCTCGGTGCTGGTGGTTTGGCATCAATTAAAGGCGTCGCGCAAACCCCTTATGTTGATATTGGTTGGCACTTGCAACAGCAGCAACTGATTATCAGTGTTGCCATCGATAACTTACTAAAAGGCGCATCAGGTCAAGCGCTGCAATGTATGAACATTAACGCTGGATTAGACCCAACGACTGGTTTGGTATAAAGAGGAAAATGATGACGAGTAGCAACACCACTTGGGTAATTAAATTGGGCGGCGCCCTGTTAAACAGCCCACAGTCAGTGCAAGCATTGTTCGCAACCTTGGCGACCATGACCGACACCCGCTTTGTCGTGGTTCACGGCGGTGGCTCACTGGTTGACCGCTGGCTGCACGATGCGGGGTTCGCCACGGCGAAGCACCAAGGTCTCCGCATTAGTCCTGCCGAGCAAATGCCCTATATCGTTGGTGCCCTAGCTGGGTGTGCCAATAAACAATTGATGGGAGCAGCCATAGCCAATGGCCTCGAGCCTGCAGGGCTGAGTTTATACGAAGCCGGGGTCAATGCGCAGCAAAAACTCAAGGCACTGGGTCGGGTGGGTGAGTGTAGTCAAGGTGCTCGCTCGGCTATTCCAGCCTTGCTAGAGGTAGGAAAGCTGCCTGTTGTGAGCTCAGTTGGTTTTGATGAGCAAGGACAATGGTTCAACGTTAACGCTGATGAGGCCGCAGCGGCGATTGCCAAACAACTCGATGGTGAATTGATTTTTATGACCGACGTTGAGGCCGTACTGGATAAATCCGCTCAGCCGTTACACCAATTAAGTGCTGAGCAAATAGATGAATTGATAGCCCAAGGAGTTATCTCGGGTGGGATGGAGGTCAAAGTAAAGACCAGCCTTCTTGCTGCCCAGCATTTACGACGGGGTGTTTACATTTCGAGCTGGCAAAAGCCAGAGAACTTAGTTGCATTGCTCAATGGTGAGCATGTTGGCACGCAAATTACAATGTAAGCATAGACCATGAAACATGATTTTATTACCGGCCTCGAGCTGGACGACAAAGCCGTACTCGCGCTACTCGCCCTAGCGCAAAAAATGAAAGCGCAAACCAATGATTATGCCCAAGCCTTAGCGGGCAAATCGGTGGTTACCTTATTTGAAAAGCAAAGCCTCAGAACTCGCCTAAGCTTCGATATAGGCATCAATAAACTCGGTGGCCATGCGGTCTACTTAGATCAGCAAAATGGCGCCATGGGCAACCGCGAGTCGGTAAAGGACTTTGCTTTGAATATCAGCACCTGGGCCGATGCCATCGTGGCGCGGGTTAATCACCATAACACAGTGCAAGAGCTGGCACAGTTCTCATCTAAACCGGTGGTGAATTCTTTGTGTGACCTATACCACCCCTGCCAAGCACTGGCGGACTTTTTAACCTTGCAAGAGGTGCACGGTGAGGTTAGCGAGCTCAAGCTGGCTTATCTCGGCGAGGGTAATAACGTCACCCACTCATTAATGTTGTTGGCCGCCACCCTAGGGACTGACTTCGTGGCTGTATGCCCTAAAGGCAGCGGTCCAGATGCACAAATTGTTAAGCAAGCAGAACAAATTGCCGCGAGCAAAGGCGCGTCAGTATTAGTGAGTGATAGAGTCGAGGCCGCTGTGGGGGCGAATGCGCTTTATGCCGATACCTGGGTGTCGATGGGGGATGACACCCCGCTCCAGCAGGTTAAAGATAAATATCTGCCTTATCAGCTCAATAAACAGCTGGTGGATATGACCGGCGCGCAAACTATTTTGCACTGTCAGCCAGCGCATCGTGAGTTTGAAATCACCTCTGAAGTGATGGACTCACCGCAAGCCAAAATTATTCAGCAGGCACAAAATCGTATGTATGCGCAAAATGCCTTGCTGTTAACCCTTTTGAACCCAAATTTTTGCTAAGGATCCGAAATGAGCGCAATTAAAAAAGTCGTACTGGCCTATTCCGGCGGACTAGATACATCAGCCATCGTGCCATGGCTAAAAGAAAACTATGACTGTGAAGTGGTTGCCTTTGTCGCCGATGTGGGCCAAGGTGCCGAAGAGCTCGAAGGGGTTGAGGAAAAAGCCATCGCCTCAGGGGCATCCGAATGTTACGTGGTGGATTTAAAAGAGCAGATGGTGGCTGAATATATTTACCCGACGCTCAAAACCGGCTGTGTATATGAGGGCACCTATCTGCTAGGAACGTCAATGGCACGTCCTATTATTGCCAAAGCACAGGTTGAGATAGCCCGCAAAGTGGGTGCCGATGCCCTTTCTCATGGTTGTACTGGCAAAGGTAATGACCAAGTACGCTTCGAGTCCTGTTTTGCGGCGTTGGCACCGGATTTAAAAGTGATTGCGCCGTGGCGAGAGTGGCATCTATCAAGCCGGGAGTCGTTACTGGATTACTTAGCGCAGCGAGATATTCCCTGCGCTGCATCGGCAACGAAAATTTATAGTCGTGATGCCAATGCATGGCACATCTCCCATGAGGGGGGAGAGCTTGAAGATCCTTGGTGTCAGCCTAGCGAGCAAGTATGGACCATGACGCAATCACCTGAGCAAGCGCCAAATGAAGCCGAGTTAGTGGCGCTAACCATTCAACGCGGTGAGGTGGTTGCCGTAAATGGAGAAGCGCTGAGCCCTTATCAATGCTTAGTGAAGCTCAATGACATTGCTGCTGTGCACGGGGTTGGCCGTGTCGATATTGTTGAGAACCGCTTGGTGGGTATGAAGTCTCGCGGCTGTTATGAAACACCTGGCGGCACGGTGATGATGGCCGCTTTGCAGGCTATTGACGAACTTGTGCTGGATAAAGCGAGCCGTAAATGGAAAGACACTTTTGCCCTAGAGTTTGCGCACTTGGTCTATGACGGCCGTTGGTTTACGCCTTTAAAAGATTCGATTCTGGGGGCGGCCAATGCGTTTGCCGAGCATGCTAATGGTGAAGTGGTGGTGAAACTATACAAAGGTCAGGCAATCGCCGTGCAAAAGCAGTCAGAAAACAGTTTATATAGCGAAGACTTTGCCACTTTTGGCGAGGACGATGTGTATGACCAGTCTCATGCCGAGGGCTTTATACGGCTATTTTCACTTTCAAGCAGAATTGCAGCACTGAAGAAGTAACGAGGAGAGCAACAATGGCATTATGGGGCGGGCGCTTTTCATCTGGACCGGATGAAGCATTTAAACAGTTTAATGATTCATTACCATTTGACTATGTCATGGCGGAGCAAGACATTATTGGTTCAGTGGCGTGGGCCGGCGCGCTAAATCGTGTGGCGGTACTCAACGATGATGAACACCGACGTTTAGTTGCGGCGCTGTATGAGTTGTTGGAGCAAGTGCAAGCGCAGCCCGAAAGTGTGGCTATCAGCGGTGAAGAGGATATTCACTCTTTTGTTGAAGCTGCGCTGATTGACAAAGTGGGTGACCTCGCGAAGAAGCTACACACTGGCCGCAGCCGTAATGACCAAGTCGCTACCGACTTTCGTTTGTGGTGCAAAAAAACGGCGGCGACAGTCAGTGAAGCCATCAGTGAGACCAAGAATGCACTGATTGCCTTAGCCGAGCGAGAGCTAGGCACGGTACTACCTGGCTACACTCATTTGCAGCGCGCTCAGCCGGTACTTTTTAGCCACTGGTGCATGGCCTATGTGGAAATGCTAGAGCGCGATAGTAGTCGCCTTAATGATGCGGTTCAGCGTATGGACCAATGTCCACTTGGAAGTGGTGCGCTGGCGGGCACTGCATATGCCATTGACCGCGAGCATTTGGCGCAAGATCTTGGTTTTGCAGCGCCGACTCGTAATAGCTTGGATGCGGTTTCTGATAGAGACTTTGTGGTCGAGCTGCTGAGCGCGGCATCCATTTCAATGTTGCACTTGTCACGTTTTGCTGAAGATTTAATTTTCTACAATTCTGGCGAAGCCGGTTTTATTGAGTTGGCCGATAACGTTACCTCCGGCTCATCGTTGATGCCGCAGAAGAAAAACCCCGATGCTTTAGAGTTGATTCGCGGCAAAACAGGGCGTGTTTTTGGTGCTATGAGTGCGATGATGATGACGTTAAAGTCACTGCCTTTAGCCTACAACAAAGACATGCAAGAAGATAAAGAAGGACTTTTCGATGCGCTACCGACTTGGCTGGCATGTCTACATATGGCGCAATCATGCGTAAACGGCATTAAGGTCAATAGTGATAAGACCAAAGCCGCCGCCCAAGGTGGGCATGCGAATGCCACCGAGCTTGCTGATTATTTGGTGGCAAAAGGGATCCCATTTCGTGAAGGGCATCATATTGTTGGGCAACTGGTGCAGCTGGCAATTTCAGAAGGAAAAAGCCTTGAGCAGTTGAGTTTGTCCGAATTTCAATCGGTGTGCGATGTTATTGCTGAAGATGTTTATCCTATGTTGGCACTCGATGCCTGTTTGGCGGCACGTAAGGCTCTAGGTGGAACATCGCCAAAGCAAGTGGAATTCGCCATTAAGCAAGCTAAACAGCAAAGTACAATTAAAGTACGTGATGCCAATCTGCATGATGTTGAAGCTATCAGTGAGCTGGTGCAATATTGGGCCAAGGTAGGAGAGAACTTACCTCGTGCTAAAAGCGATATGGTGCATTCCATTAATGAGTTTGCCGTAACCGAAGTGAATGGCCAGGTAACAGGTTGTGCGTCGTTGTATATTTATGATACCGGCTTAGCGGAGATACGCTCATTAGGGGTTAACCCCGATACCGGAGTAAAAGGGCAGGGGCGTTTATTGGTCCATCACCTGTTAGTGAAAGCCAAAAAATTGGCGCTTAAAAGAGTGATTGTACTTACGCGTGTACCGGATTTCTTTGCTAAACTTGGGTTTGCGGACAGCAGCAAAGAGAGCCTTCCTGAAAAGGTGATGAAAGACTGTGAGCTATGTCTGCGTAAAGATAACTGTGACGAAGTTGCTATGGATTTCTACCTACATCAGCAACATTCTGTGGGTGATATACCATGTAAAAACGTTGCTTAGTTGGGGCTTCTGAGCGTGTCAAAAAATATTGGCACGCGTGGTGCATAAGCTTAAAGTGAGTTGCTAAGAAATTGCCTTTGAAGTGTGACGTGTGTACCCAAAGCATGTTAAGTTAGGTTTGCTTAGCAAATAATTAACAAAATTTTAAAGGAGTTAATATCATGCAAGTTAATGCTAATGCTCAACTACAAACACAGGCTTACACTAAGTTACAACAACAAACGCAACAGCCTACCGCACAAACTACTAGCACCCAGACGTTACAATCTGATACAGTAAGTTTATCAAGTGATGCTGTCGCTGCTAGCCAAGCTGAAATCCAGCGCGGCGGTGGAACCGTAATCACAGATCGTAAAAAGGAAAACTAGGACTTTAACGAGATGGCGGATGTATTTTGAAAAAAGTCTAGGCATATTTATGGGAGCCTTTGTGGTTTGGGGCTTCCTAATGGCTTTATTCTTTAATTTGATGCTCAAAGCATACAAGGCAAAAAATGACCCCAAACTTTTGTGGTGCAGCTTTGTCATGGCCATTTCTTATGTAACTAGCGACCACTTTTTCGACTTTTTCTCCACAATTGAAACCTACTTTACTTGGTTTGTTTACGACATAGTTACTCTTTTAGCCATTCTGCCAGTGTTTTTGATCAAGAGGACTACAAGCGTCTCACCAGGTGTAATATACGTCACCATTGGGTTAGTTATAAATTCGATTCTGTTTCTGGGGATGCACATAGACCTTGTCTACCTAAATGTAGATAGCCAGCCTTGGTGGTTTTGGAGTTTTTACTCGATAACAGTAAACCTATGCGATTTGGCTATGATAGTTGCTCTTATTGTAGATAAAGATATCTTGGGAATTCTACTGATTAAAAGGACTTTAAAGAAGCAATTGTTTAATTTTCAGCCTTCAAGCTGGTTTGGCAATAAATGCTGTCATATCGAGGCTTCTTAATATCAAACCTAATTAGTACTTTTATAGAGTGGGGCTTGATGATGGCTTTGCTCTACAACTTAGTGGCTTTCTCTGACAAAGCAATTCGTAAAAACTCACCTATAGCCATTTGCTTAATAGTTAATATTTCATACCTCAGTACTACATTTATGCCAAATGTTAGCAAGGTATATATGTATTACATTCTTGCAGAGCTTATTACTATAGGCTGCATATGGCTAGCCTACAGACTCTTCTTTACAAGCAAGCCCTATGCTTATTACTACGTATTAACAGCCTTATCTATCAATGCTTGCCTGCACTTAACAGTCCATATAGATATTTGGGAACTTGGTAATGTAGAGCCTTGGTGGTTATGGGATTTGTACACTTATGGCGTAAATACCGTTGATATTATAGTCATACTGTCTTTCATCATTTGGCGAGATTTTCTCGGTCTATGTCGAATAGGGCGGTTTTTAAAGGCCTCTCTGGCACCAAAGAAAGTAGGTGATAACGGGTAGCGTTACCACCGGTATATTTAGCCGAGCTTTTCTTTCAGAGCGGCGGCGACTTGCGGCACAACAAACTCAGAAACATCACCACCATGTAAGGCAACCTCTTTTACTAAGGTCGATGAGATAAACGAATTCTCCTCTGCGGGAGTCAAAAATACGCTCTCTAAGTCGGGGTTCAAGCGGCGATTCATGTTAGCCAATTGGAATTCATACTCAAAGTCGGAGACCGCACGAATGCCTCGTACTAATACATTCGCTTTATGATTTTTAGCCAAGTCAGCAAGTAGGCCGCTAAAGCCAATGACTGTGACATTGCCAAGGTCGGCGACAATTTGCTTTGCTAACTCCACTCTTTCTTCAAGGCTAAAGCAAGGCTTTTTATTCGGGTTATGAGCCACCGCAACAATGACGTGATCGAACATTTTAGCGGCGCGCTCAATAAGGTCTAAGTGACCATTCGTAAGGGGGTCAAAAGTCCCTGGGTAGATAGCCGTTACCTGCATATGATTCTCTGTTTTTATGTAATGCAATGGCCGCATTTTAGCAGTCTTTATGTGAGTTGCCAGTGCAAACTCAACTCTCAGTCATGTGATAAATTGTTAACTGTGACTAAGATGTTTATACTGCTCACCTGCAATCAGGGTGGGGAAGTAATAATGAGTACCAAGGACCGCATAATTCAAGCCAGCATTGAGCTTTTCAATAGCCACGGTGAGCGCGCTATCACAACAAATCATATCGCAGCCCATTTGCAAATCAGCCCTGGAAATTTGTATTACCACTTTAAAAATAAAGAAGACATCATTCGCCATATCTTTAAGTTGTACCGCCAGCACTTAGATACTCAGTTCAAGCCGATTAATCATGATGAGCCGGTGATGGCGCAGCTTAGCCATTATTTCGATGCCTTGTTTGAGCTCATGTGGAAATTTCATTTTTTCTACGACAACATGACCGACATTTTGTCTCGCGATGCTGAGCTTAAAGCTGATTATATCGCTTTCCAACAACGCTTGTTTGACCAAGTAACCGATATTGTCTTGGCGCTGGGTGACAACGGTATTCTCAACGTCGATGAAGAGCAAGCGGCAGAGCTAACTCATATGTTAAAGCTGACAGTCAGCTTCTGGACTCCTTACATCAAAGCGCGTCGCCAAAGCGGCGAGCTGAATCGCGGCGATATCTATCAAGGCTTGTTGAAAATAATCACCTTGTTTATGGCTTTTACTACCGCAGCTGGGCGTGAGCCTTTGGGATTGTTAAAGCAACACTATCAGCAGCGCCAAGCGCAACTACAAACGTCACCCTCCACGCATAGTTAAGCTATTATTTCCGAAGGCGAGCGGTTTTTGCTATAATCGCGCGCTTTGGTGAATCTTCCGCCACTTTCTCATTCAGAAGTGTGGCTTTATCTGTGTGCTGTGAGTTAAGTCATGATCAAGTTTATTGTTAAATTGCATCCCGAAATTGCGATAAAAAGTAAGTCCGTTCGTAAACGCTTTACCAAGGTGTTAGAGAACAACATTAAGATCATGATGCGACGCATTGATGAGCAGGTAAAGGTGCGCAACAACTGGGATAACCTTACGGTTGAATCGGCATTAACCGATGACTCAGTGCGCCGCGCAATGGCTGACAGCCTCGGGCGTATTCCTGGTATCGTGCAATTTAATGAAGTAAAAGAAATTGAATTCACCACCATTGATGAAATTTACCAACAGGCACAGCAACTTCTTGGCGATGAAATTGCCGGTAAAACCTTTTGTGTGCGCTGTAAGCGTCAAGGTAAGCATGACTTTTCCTCGAGCGATGTTGAACGCTATGTTGGCGGCGGACTAAACCAGCATGTACCCGGTGCTCGGGTTAAGCTTACGCGGCCTGAGGTAACAGTAAAGATCGAAATTAAAGACCAGCGCGCGTACATTGTCACCCAAGCGCACCGAGGCATGGGTGGATTTCCGTTGCCAACTCAAGAAGATGTGTTATCGCTGATGTCTGGTGGCTTTGATTCCGGGGTGGCCAGCTACCAAATGATCCGCAAAGGGGCGCGTACGCACTTCTTGTTTTTCAATCTTGGCGGCGCGGCCCATGAAATTGGCGTGAAGCAAGCAAGCCATTATCTTTGGTCACAATATAGCTCGACTCACAAGGTTAAGTTTATTACCGTCGACTTTGAGCCGGTGGTTGCTGAGATTCTAGAAAATGTCGAAGACTCGCAAATGGGTGTAGTGCTCAAGCGCATGATGATGCGTGCTGGTAGCATTATCGCTGAAAAACTGGGGATTCCTGCGCTGGTCACTGGCGAAAGTATTGGCCAAGTATCAAGCCAAACTCTGGCAAACTTAAGTGTCATTGACCGAGTGACCGATACGCTGATCATTCGCCCACTTATCCAACATGATAAGCAAGATATTATTGATATTGCTCGCGCCATTGGCACCTCCGAGATGGCCGAAGCCATGCCCGAGTACTGTGGCGTGATATCGCGCAAACCAACGGTGAAAGCCAAGTTAGAGGTAATTGAGCAGCAAGAGCAGCAGTTTGATTTTGAGGTTCTCGAAACTGTGGTTGATAAAGCTCGAGTGATGGATATTCGCGATATTGATACTCAAGCTAAAGAAGAGGTCAAGGAAGCGGAATCGGTATCACAATTGCCAACGGATGCGGTGGTGCTGGATATTCGCTCACCCGAAGAGGAAGATGCTCAGCCGCTAGAGATTGACGGGGTGAAGGTCAAACACTTGCCGTTTTACCGTTTAGCGACTCAGTTTGGCGACTTAGATCAGAGCAAAGAATACTACCTGTATTGTGCTAAAGGGGTGATGAGTCAACTACAGGCTTTGATCCTGCACGAAAACGGCTTTAACAATGTGAAGGTGTATCGCCCGTAATTCGCCGATAATACAGTTCATTGATAGGCGCGCTGAGGCCAAGCTGGCGCGCCGAGCTGGCAATAAAGCCACACATGGCTGCTATTTCTGTCTCCCTTCCCAATAACTTATCCTGCAACATCGAGCAGCGGTTGCCCGCTGTGAGGCGCATTACTCGATAGGCGCTGTCGAGGCTTTGCGGCAGCGATAATTCAACTCCCTGTGCTTTGGCTACGGTAATCGCCTCCTGCAGTAGTGCAAAGACATCACTGGCATAACAAGGGGCGGCCACCTCACCATTGCGCAGCTGATACCAGGTTGCTATGGGGTTTATTGCCAAATTCACCAGTAATTTTTGCCATCGCGCATGGGTAATATCATCACTCCCAGTCAGAGCGGGGATTAATCTCTGCCACTGCTTTAATTGCGCCTTAAAGCTTTGCTGCGCGCAGGCATTGACGGCTCCTATCACGGAGTCACCCTGACTGACATGGACGACATGCTTATCATCGGCTTTATAAGCTGCTTGCTGGGTGAGCATAAAGAATAACCCCTGTTGAGGAGTCAGTTGCTGTGTATGTGGTGCTAGGTCGCTCATACCATTATGGCTAACAACAATATTTGCATTGAGGGCGAGGTAAGGGCGCCACTGTGCCAGTGCTGCTTGCAGCTGATGCGCTTTAACGAATAGCCACAATTCTGTAATTGGCTCGCACGGTTTTAAACAAACCGTGGCTGCCACGGGGCTTTTCTGCTGCCCATGGCAATAATAAAAAGTGCTGGGATGAGAAGGTTTCACCAACAGCTTTAGCGGTCGGTGTTGCCCCATTAAGTGGGCAAATGTGAGGCCGAGTGCCCCCGGCCCGATAAGGTAAGTAGGCGCTAAGCCTTGGCCCGTTTTTTCTGCCATAGGTAGTGAATCACAAAGTAGCTGGCCGCGCCTGCCGCGTCGGCGAGAAAGTCATAAAAAGATGCCTGCCTGTAGGGCAGCATATCCTGCATCCACTCAATTGCTCCGCCGTATAATAACAACAATACCACCTGGACAAAAAAGGGGATCCTAAAGGCTTTATCCATAATAAAGGCAAGCACGAAGAAAATACCAAAGTGAGCGACCTTATCGACGTGAGGGAAAAGCTGCGTAACAGAGCCTTTTACTTCTTGAACAAATAGCAGGGTGCAGACCACCAATGTGATTAGAAACAACCCCTGATAAACTCTGCGCGTCACTTTACTTTACCTTTATTACTGGTGAAATCGCAGGCAGTATAACAAACTGTAAACTGAATTCACTGTGTATCAGTGCACAAAAATACCGATCTCGGGGTATAATCCCCGAAACGACAAGCCAGTTACGGAGAATTTCATGCCTTCATTTGATATCGTTTCTGAAATCGAAATGAGCGAAGCAAAAAATGCGGTTGAAAACGCTAAACGCGAACTCGAAACCCGCTACGATTTTCGCGGCGTAGATGCCAAGATAGAACTAAAAGATGAACTTATCGAACTTACCGCAGAAGCTGAACAACAGGTGATGCAGTTATTTGATATGTTTGCCAGTAAGGCGTCAAAACGCGGCTTAGATGTAAACAGTTTTGAGATTCAAAAAGCTGATTTGCACGGTAAATACGTCACCCGCCAAGTTACGATGAAACAAGGCATTGCTAAAGATATCGCGAAAAAGTTGGTTAAGCTGATTAAAGACAGCAAAATCAAAGTTCAGGCCGCCATCCAAGGTGAAGAGGTACGAGTCACCGGGAAAAAACGCGACGACTTACAACAAGTAATGCAATTAGTACGCGAAGCTGAGTTAGGTCAGCCCTTCCAATTTAAGAACTTCCGCGACTAAATACCTCTCAAGCCAAGTCATTCGCACTTGGCTTTTTTATTGGTGAAGTAAATGCCATAGTCCATCTTTTTATAGATGTTTAGACGTCCATTGACTTTATTGTCATCAGTCCGCAAAATAGCGCCACCTTGTTATGGTGCCCGCAAGCGCAAAACGCAGTTAAGCCACTGGGATAATCGGGAAACAGGTGAAAAGCCTGCACTGCCCCCGCAACGGTGATATGAGTCTTGCTCATTCAGTCCGGAGACCGGCCATAACATCCATTTCATTACATTTTCCTGTGCGGTGGGCGCAGGTATAGGGACTAACATGTATAACAAAACCAAAGTCGCTGTAGGCATAGCGGCACTTTTCTCCGGCGCGGTATGTGCGCAGCAGCAACAGTCTATCGAGCGATTGACTGTCACCGCTAATAAGTTCGAACAACCTATCGAAAATGTGCTCGCCAGTATCGATGTGATCACTCGTGCAGACATCGAGCGCCTTGGCGTACGTGATTTGCCAGCGTTGTTATCTCATTATGCTGGGGTCGATATTGTCCGCAGTGGCGGCCAAGGTCAAAGTACCAGCCTCTTTATTCGTGGGGCGGCTAGCAGCCACTCTTTGGTTATTGTTGATGGCGTTCGTGTTGGTTCAGCCACAACAGGGTATAAGGCGCTCTCTAGTGTGCCACTCAATAGTATTGAACGAGTCGAAGTGATCCGTGGTGCCCGCGCCGCATGGTATGGCTCAGACGCCTTAGCCGGAGTCATCAATATTGTCACCCGAGACGGCGATAGCCAAAGCGTGAGTGTACAAAGTGGCAGTGACAACTACGTGAATGCGCAAGGTGCTTTTGCTTTTCGCCAAGGAGCGTTCAATGCGGCATTCAACCTTGGCTATGAGCACACCGACGGCTTTGACGTCACCACTGGGCAAGACCCAGATGAAGATGGCTATGAAAACCAAAACCTCGGTGCGCGTTTCGGCTATGATCTCGGCGATTATGGCGTGCTAGAGTTGTTAGGGCAGTACAGTGAAGGCTATGTCGAATACGACACTAGCTTTGGTGATGATTACACCGACTTTGAAAAATACCATGTGCAACTGGGTTGGCGTAAAAACCATGGTGCCTTTGCTCACAAGCTACAAACCAGTCTTGCTCAAGATGATGAGATTAATACTCAGCAACATGGCGCGCCAGGTTATCGTGGCAATGAGTACAGCACTGCACGAGATGAGCTAAGCTATCAGCTTAATTATGTCTTTAGTCCAGCTATCACTGTCAGTGGTGGCGCCGATTACTACTATGAAGACATTAGCGATTCCTACAGCAGCTCGGCGACACCAGAGCAGCCTGCGTCCGGTTTTACCGTGCAGGCGCGTAATAATAAAGGTGTGTATGTGGGAGGCTATTATGATGGCCAGGCATTTAATACTAATGCCGTTGTGCGTCATGATGATCATTCACAATTTGGCGGCCACTTCACCTACAACCTAGCGGCGGGTGTGCCGCTAAGTGACATTGCGACGTTTCGCGCCAGCTACGGCACGGCGTTTAAGGCACCCTCGTTTAATGACGCCAGCTCCATCTGGGGCAGCAACGATGCTTTGCAACCTGAAGAGTCAAACAATGCCGAGCTCGGTCTGCGCCTTGATTTGCAATCTGGGCAATACGATATCGCCTTGTATCAAAACCAATTCGATAACCTCATCGCATGGGGCAACAACGGCCCGGAAAATATCGCTAAAGCGAGTTTTGAAGGAGTTGAGTTGAGTGCACAAGTGCAAGATATGTTTGGTATCGATCACCAGCTTAACTTTAGTTATGTTGACGCCGAAGACGACAATACCGGGCAAGCATTGGTGCTTAGAGCCAAAAAAACCTTCAATTGGTCCGTAGGTAAGCAGTTCGACAAATGGTATGTCGGTGCACAACTGCAGTACCGCTCCGATAGGTTAAGTTACTATCGTACTGACTTGCCAAGCTATACTTTGGTGAACCTCAATGCTCGCTATCAATTGTTACGCGACCTCACGTTCACCTTCGGTGTTGATAATCTCACTGACAAAGAATATATCACCAACGTGGCGGCCACGGATTGGAGCACGGGTGAGGTCACCTCTGCGTATCGCGGCGCTGAGCGTAAGGTATACGCTGGATTACAATTCGATTTATAACAGCGTAACAAAAAGCCTCCACTTGGGAGGCTTTTTTAATTGTTTTCCCGTCGTCATGATATGAGCAAGTCACTAAAGGTATGCTCAAACTTCTCTATTTTAGGAGCAATTAAGATACTGCAATAACCTTGGTTTGGATTTTCGCTGTAATAGTCTTGATGATAATCCTCTGCGGGATAGAACCTTGATGCGGGACTGACTTCGGTTACAATTTTTGCGGCGCTATGAGTTTGTAGCTGCGCGATCATTGCTTCGGTCTGCTGCTTTTGGGCGCTATCGTGGTAATACACCACACTGCGATATTGACTACCAATATCATTTCCCTGGCGATTAAGCTGCGTAGGGTCGTGAAGCGTGAAAAACATCGCCAACAGGGTGGTGTAATCTATCACAGCGGGGTCAAAGTGCACTTGCACAACTTCTGCGTGACCGCTTTCGCCGCTGCATACCTCACGGTATGTTGGTGAATTGCTGCGTCCACCGGTATAACCCGATTCAACCTTATGCACGCCACGAACGCGACGAAAGGCCGCATCGATGCACCAAAAACAACCGCCGCCAAAGGTGGCTGTGTGTAAATTTGTCATACTAACACCTTGATGTATTTACCCTTTTAATAGTAGAACGGCCGCCTGATGTTTATCGCTCACCTACGAGGGAATACCCTCGCAGGTAAGAAATTTTCGTGCACTATTGCTGTTTGAGCGGGTTATCTTGTTGCTGTTTTGCCAAGCGTTGCTGTAAATACTCTGGTGACTGAGTATGACGAGCAAGGGCATAGTAAGCACTGGGCACGACGAACAAGGTGAGTATGGTCGCGATGCTTACCCCGGTAAAGATCACCACACCAATAACCATACGGCTTTCAGCTCCAGGGCCGCTTGCTAGCACCAAGGGCACCGAGCTCATCACTGTGGTTAGCGACGTCATAATAATAGGGCGCAAACGTTGTGTGGCAGCTTGGATTAGCGCTGTTTGAAATTCCAGACCCTTATCACGCAACTGGTTGGCAAATTCAACAATAAGAATACCGTTTTTGGCGCTTAAGCCAATAAGCATAACGATACCAATTTGGCTGTAAATATTGAGGGTCAAACCGGTTATATGCAACCCAAATAACGACCCAGCAATCCCCAGTGGTACGGTGAGCATGATCACCAAGGGGTGAACGAAGCTCTCAAACTGTGCTGCCAGCACCAAGAAGGTCACCGTTAATGCCAAAATAAAGACATACACCATGGCGGAGGCGCCTTCATAGAACAACTGTGACTCCCCTTTATAGTCAATGGCGCCATCAATATCATTTTCCTCTGCAGCCACTTGGTTTAAGAAACTTAAGGCCTCTTCTAAAGTGTAGCCGCTAGCGAGGTTGGCACTTAAGGTAATCGCGCGCATACGGTTGTAACGATTCAACCTCGACGCCGTGGCTTCTTCAGAGATACTGATTAAGCTATCAAGGGGCACCAGTTGCCCGGAGCGTGAGTTTACATAGATATTAGAGACATCTTGTGGGCTGGCAAAGTCTTGTTTCTCGCCCTTTAAAATCACATCATATTCTTCACCACGGTCAATAAAGGTGGTGACACGGCGTTGCCCGAGCATTGTCTCCAAGGTGCGGCCTATATCAGAGACAGAGACCCCTAAGTCGGCGGCTTTGTTCTTATCGATACTGACCAAAAATTGTGGGAAGGTCTCTTTATAATCATGGTCGATACGCACTAACCCGGGGTTTTTCTCTGCCCGAGCAATAATGCGGTCACGCCAATCGGCGAGCTCGTCATAATCATTGCCTTGCAAAACAAACTCAACAGGGCGCGAGGAGCCTCCGCCGCCAATGCCACTGCGCATGATGGCAAAGGCGCGAATATCCGTTACTTCACGCATTTTGCCACTGATCTCATTCATTACTGTCCAGGTATCGCGTTTGCGCTCGCCCCAATCAGCCATGCCGATAATCGCAACGCCACCTTGACCACCCCAACCTGGCACTCGGACCAGAACACGATTGAGTTCACCCGAGTCAACATATGGCAACAAGCGTTGCTCAATTTTATCCATATTGGCGGCGTTGTTTTCATAGCTTGCGCCTTCTGGGCCGTTCATCATCACAAAGAAGGTGCCTCGGTCTTCCTTAGGTGTCAGTTCAGATGGAATCTGCTGAAACAGCAGATAACTGGCAAGACCCGCTAGCATCAGCACCACGGCCAACATTTTTGAGCGTCGAACATTGCCCTCAAGAGTGCGAGCATAGGCGCCTTCAAGTTTTGCAAATTGACGGTCCATCCACTGACTAAAGCGACCTTCGCTTTCACTTTGCTTCAGCACTTTCGAACACAGAGCTGGGGAAAGTGTGAGTGCGGTGATACTGGAGAAGAACACAGCCGCGCTCACGGCCATGGCAAACTCAGTGAATAAAGCGCCGATACGGCCATCCATAAAGACTAAGGGCACAAATACGGAGATCAGTACCAGCGTGGTTGCGACAATGGCAAAACCCACTTCGCGGGCACCGCGATACGCGGCGAGTAAACGAGGCTCACCGAGCTCAATACGGCGGTGAATATTCTCCAACATCACAATGGCGTCATCGACCACTAAACCGATAGCAAGCACCAGTGCCAACAGGGTTAGCAAGTTGATAGAGTAGCCCATGGCAAGTAAAAACATAAAGCTGCCAACTAAGGCTACAGGGACGGTGATTGCTGGAATTAACGTGGCGCGCACGTTGCCTAAGAACAGGTAGATAACCAAAACCACTAAGGCCATTGATATGGCCAGCGTACGATACACCTCATCAATAGACTCTTTAATGAAAATCGAGGAGTCATAGCTGTCTTCGATGGTGGTACCTGGAGGCAAGTTGCGTTTGATTTTTTCTAATTCTTTGCGAGCGTTTTCCACCACGGTGAGGGTGTTAGCCTTTGCTTGTTTTACCACACCTAGGCCAATCATATTGCGGCCATTCCCACGGAATAAACTTTCTTCGTCGGCGGCTTCAAGCTGTACATCAGCGACTTCGTTTAAACGCACGAGATAGCCATCATCACCACGAGCAATAACCAAGTTTTGAAAGTCAGTAGGACTTATATAGCTACGCGCGGTACGAACCGAAAAATCACGATCAACTGACTCGATTTCCCCTGCTGGCAGCTCTACGTTTTCAGCTCGCAAAACTTGCTCAATATCGCTGGCTGTAACGCCCCGTGCCGCCATGGCCTCGCGGTCTAGCCAAATCTTCATTGCATACTGGCGTTCACCACCCACTCGTACATTGGATACGCCGTCAACAACCGCAAGGCGATCAACAATGTAGCGCTGAGCATAATCGGATAGCTGCAAGGTATTCATGGTTGAGCTATTGAGTACAAACCAGGCAATAGGACTTTCATCGGAATTGGATTTGGATACTTCCGGAGGTCTAACTTGGTCGGGGAGGTTGTCCAGTGCGCGCGACACACGCTCTCGCACATCATTGGCCGCCGCATCGATATCTCGGTCAATATTAAACTCGATGGTGATATTAGAGCGGCCATTGCGCGACGAGGACGTGATACTTTTTATGCCTTCAATCCCGGAGATGCGGTTTTCAATTACTTGAGTAATTTTAGTTTCGATAATTTCCGCAGAAGCACCAGTGTAGTCAGTACTGACACTGACAATGGGACTATCGATATCTGGATACTCTCGAAGGGGCAGCATTGAGAATGCCACTAACCCGAAGGTCAGTAATAAAAGGTTGATTACAATCGCAAAAACCGGACGCTTAACAGCCGTGTCGGTGATTCTCACAGCGCAGCCTCCTCAACAGTCACGGCTGAGCCTGAGCGCAGTTTAATAATGCCTTCTGTGACCACTTGATCGCCACTGCTTAGACCTTCACTGATGCCTACCCAACCGTTATAGCGCTTATCGATTTTCACCTCGACCTCTTTGGCTACACCTTCCACAATTTGAAAAACGAAGTGTTTGTTTTGACGTGGAATAATGGCCTTCTCTGGTACCAATAAGGCCTCATAGGTTTGCAATTCCAGTTGCGTACCCAGTAACATACCTGGGCGCAAGATATTGTCTTCATTGGTAAAGCTGGCGCTAATTGGCACGCTACGGGTGTTGGTGTCGATACGAGAGCTGACATGAGACACTTTGCCGGTAAATAGCTTACTTGGGTAAGCGTCACTGCGCGCTGTTACTGTCATTCCCACACCCAGCTGCGCAAGGTATTTCTCTGGCACATTAAAGTCGACTTTAATTACGCTGATGTCATCTAACGTGGTAATTTCAGTGTTGGTGCTCACGAATGCCCCTTTAGACACCATGCGTTTACCTAGCACTCCCGAAAAGGGCGCGGTAACACGCATCTCCGCGAGTTTGGTTTTAGCAGCTTCAAGCTGAGCCTGGGTGGCTTCAAACTTTGCTAGTTGCTCTTCTAACAGTGACTTTGCCGTGGCTTGTGAACGGGCCAGCTCGGTCAAACGATTCAATTGCCGTTCTACTTCAGAGAGATTGGCTTGCAGCTCCTTGACTCGCAACTGTTCCTCAGTATCTCGTAATTG
This sequence comes from Pseudoalteromonas sp. CNC9-20, assembly GCF_022347875.1. NCBI lineage: Bacteria > Pseudomonadati > Pseudomonadota > Gammaproteobacteria > Alteromonadales > Pseudoalteromonadaceae > Pseudoalteromonas > Pseudoalteromonas sp. CNC9-20. Next base: position 386,808 of record NZ_JAKRFS010000004.1, read on the forward strand.
CACCAGTCGTTGTCCTGCTTGCACTTTGTCGCCATCATCAAAATGGATACTGTCGATATAGTCACTTTGGGCGCTTTTAATGTATACGGCTTGGTTTGCTCGCGCGCTGCCGATACCATCAACGGTGATAGCTCGGCTGTCTTTGGTCACGGTATGAGCTTGCACACGAGTTGATTGAGCGCCCATATTGGGTTGCTGTGATTGCCCTTTGGGCAGATATAAGTAAATGCACAGCCCTAAGAAAATGATAATAATGACAGGGAAAAGTGCCTTGCCCGAATGCCTACTGTGGTTCATCGACGGTACCTATGGTTTCTCGGCTGAAAAAGGTGAGAGCTTAGTTTACAAACTTGCGCTCTAACACATAGACCGCCAATCCTGTATTTTTGTGTGTTAACCGAAAATTCAGCAAAATGATGCACTGTGTTCCCAATTTGCCGCATTTTTGTAACCTTTGCCTACCCTTACTGCGTATAAAACTCGCAAATTATACGTACAATAGGAGTATACGTAGTGGCACCAAAAAGAGAGCGTATGAGTAATAAAAAAACACCCCCTAATACGCAGCCCTCAGAACAGGGGGGCGCCAGCCGATACGCGAAAATTCGTGCCCACAGTGCGCGCCACGGCAGCGAAATACTCATTACCAGCGCGATTGTCTTGGTTTTCTTGGTGTTGTTTATACAGTTTAAAAGCGCTGACATATTGATAGCGGAGATTTTCTTACTGAGCGCCGCTTTAGTTGGCATGCTAGTGGGGTACTTAAAGCTGAGAGAGCCGTTTTACAGCATTTTTCTCGACAAACAGAAACTTAGCTATAATCATAAATACGGCTGGTGGCAGCTGGATGTCGATAACCTACAACAGGTCGGTGTGGTGAGTATCGAACAGGCAATGCAGACGCTCGAGTTAAATGTTGTGGGCCTAAGCTTAAAGCGAGAAGATGAGTTCTTAAATAAGCTTTCACCCCGGTTGGCGGGCCGTTTGCTGGTGGAGCAACGTCATTATTTGCTGCAGGCGATCAAAGCGTATTGCCGCGATGGCAATGAATGCCCGCCACAGTGGTTGGTTGAGGATACCGAGTACGTCAGCCAGTCGGGGCAAAAATATACTGGATTATTAGCTATGTTTGCTAATAGAATGAAGAACTTAAAATTTTTGACTGGGTATGAAATATTAATACCCGCCGCTATGTTAGACCGTGATATTTGGGCGTTCAGCTATTTATTACATAGATGGCAACGCGACCCGGCTAACACTGTGGTGCAGTTGCAACAGCAACTCAATAGCCACAGTAGCAAGTAGACAGGATAAGACATATGTCTGACGATAGAGCATTTATAAAAAGTGGTCGTAATACCATCATTCATAAAATTAAGAAGCTGGATTTAGTCATCGTTAATGGCGAAGAGCAGCCAAAAATTAAAGTGACTCAGCACGGCCTAGAGCCCTTTAAAGAAGAGCTTCCCAAAAATCGTCGAGAGGCTAAAGAGCGCTATCTTGAGATGGTGTACATTGCCAGCCCGGATGTTTTTGCAGAAGAAAAACGCTTGCTATTTATTCAAGCTTTGGATGGGCGAGAATACAAAGTCGATTACTCCAAAGTTGGTACTAAACTATTTGTTCGTATCCACCAGGACAGTTATTTATAACACCTGATAAATACGGTTTGTTGATGATGTTGGCAAGCAACTTGCGTTGGTAGGGCTATGCAATAATTGGGAGCACATCATGGGTCGACTTATTCATAGCGCGCTCAGCATCATTTTGGCCACGGGATTGGTTGCCTGTGGTGGCAGTGGTGGCGACGAAGTCACTGAAAATGCGAGTATTAATGTTGGTGCTGATCGCGATGCGGTAGAAAAATCAGAATTAATCATCAACGCGCAAGTGTCGCCTCCCGGAGGCACTTTCAGGTGGCAACAACTTTCCGGTCCGGCTATCGAAGGGCTACCCAGTGAAGAGCAAGAGTTGGCGCTGATGCTCCCGGACGTTAAGGGTGACCGCGCGGCGCAAATTAAGGTCGATTATCGAGCCCCAGACAATACCTTAGTATCTGATACGCTTACCATTAATATCGCTTCAGCAAACCAGTTACCACAGATAGCCATAGCGCAAATTGCCCCCGAACAACTGCCCTCACAATATAATGATGTTGTCACCCTGAGTGCGGCTGGTTCTAGCGATCCTGATGAAAACGGCTTTATTGCAAGTTATTTATGGCAACAAACTGAGGGCCCGCAACTGCAGTTTAGCGCTGTTGATGAAGCCACTTTAAGTTTTCGCCACCCGCTACTAGATAGTGATACCACGCTTGCGTGGACTGTGTTTGTCAGTGATGACGAGGGCGGCCAAGTGAGTACCGAGTATAGCCTGCTGCTGAATAAAACCGCGCAAGTGGTCATTGCCAATGCGGGGGACGACCAGCAGGCCACTGAGTTTGATACCGTGACTCTCAATGCCGGTAATAGTGAAACGGTGAGTGGTCAGTTTAGCTGTTATTGGCAGCAACAAAGCGGCAGTGCCGTCACCCTAGCCAGTGAGCGCCAGTGCGAAACGCAGTTTGTTGCTCCCGACATCGATGTAGCACAACAACTGAGCTTTAGCGTTAGGGTGAGCGATGAACTTAGCCGCAGTGCAAGTGATGAGGTCACTGTGAGCGTGCAGCGTCGCGCGTTGGGGCTGATTAACGACACCGGTATGAGCGCGTGCTTTAATAACAGCCAAGCAATCAGCTGTGATAGCACAGACTTCCAAGGGCAAGATGCGCAGCAAGGCCGAGACAGTGTAGCGCAGCGCTTAGACAAAGTGGGCAAAGGGGATATGGCCTTTGACTTTACTAAACTGAATGAGTTTGCCGACGAATTACCTGACTCTGCTACCGAGTTTGCTTGTGTACGCGATAACGTCACTGGCCTTATATGGGAAGTGAAACAAGCCAACACCCACACTTTACCAAATACCGACTTGCGCGAAGGTCAGAATCATTACAGTTGGGCTCTTAACGGTGAGGGAGGCGTGCTTATCGGGAGTGAGCGCGCGCCAGCCAATAGCTCATGTCCTAGTGACGTCGATTGCTCGGTGCAACAATATATCGATGAGGTCAATGCCATCGACTTTTGCGGTGGTGCCAATTGGCGTCTACCTACCTATGTTGAGTTGCTGAGCTTGGTGGATTATCAGCGCCATGGTCAGGCACTCATGATTAGCCCGGACTACTTTATTCACACCCCGTCGGTGAGTTTACTGGGGCATTTAAACTACTGGACATCACGCACCAGCGTTGACGGCCAATCATTATCTCAAGCCTTTATTATTGATATGAGCTCAGGTAACGATTTGGCTTACCCCAAAGATAATACCGCTTACGTACGTTTGGTGCGCAACCCATAGGAGTGATCATGAATTATACGTTTCTAATCCTGGCGGCTGTGCTGAGCACATCGCTTTGGGCTGAACAGCGTTGTTATAATCTGCAAGCTAGTACTCCGGCAGAGCGCTTTGTGATTAATACTGATGGTACGATTACTGATAACGCCACTGGGCTGATGTGGCAACGTTGTAGCTATGGCCAACAGTTCGATGCTGAACAGCAAAGTTGCTCCGGGGCGGCGCAACAGCTTAACTGGCAGCAGGCACTGCAAAGCGCCACTAATGATGAGTTTGCCGGTTTTGATGACTGGCACTTGCCTAACAGTAAAGAGCTCGCATCCATTGTTGAGCATCGATGTGTTGAGCCCAGCCTAAATTTAGACCTGTTTTTAGATGCTAGTAATGATAATTACTGGTCCAGCACATCTGCAGTAACACCGGCAGATCATGCTTGGGTGTATGAATTTTACAGTGGTAAAAATAGTCTTCATGCTAAAAGTAGTGATGTATTTGTGCGTTTAGTACGCTATCAGCAATAACTGCTTACATTTTGCTCGTATACAGCGTAGCGAGCACTGAGTAAGGTAGAGTTAAGTACATTTACGAGAAACATCAATGACGCTGAGAAAGTACCTGTGGCTATGGGCCTTACCTTTGGCGCTGTTGTGCTATGCCATCGGTAGCAGCCAAGGTGTGATTGCCTTGGTGCTGGTGGCGGTCGTGGGCGAGCTTATTTTTTGGCTTGGACTGTTTAAACGTAGCAAGCGCAGAGATAACGCACCAAAACCTTAGTTCGATTATTTATACAGTGTTTTATACAGTTGTTTGTGGCTTTTCCTTACACTTTTTGTCACTATAGCTTCACCTAAAACTGTTGGGCTACCCTGGCCTCACACAAGCGCGATGAAGAAATTTATCCATATTGATATGGATTGCTTTTATGCCGCCGTAGAGATGCGCGACAATCCTGAACTGGCAAACTTGCCTTTGGCCATTGGCGGGCGTAGTCGTCGTGGAGTGCTATCAACGGCAAACTATATTGCTCGTCAGTACGGCGTACGTTCGGCGATGTCTAACTACCATGCTAAACAACTGTGCCCAGATTTAGTCATTGTCCCGGGGCGGATGCAACTTTATAAGCAAATCTCACAGCAAATTCGCGCCATTTTTAGCCGTTATACGGACCTTATCGAGCCACTTTCTTTGGATGAAGCTTACTTGGATGTGACTCAAGCACAGGTATGCCGTGGCAGTGCCACACTCATTGCTGAGCAAATTCGTCAAGATATCTTCCAACAAACCGGACTGACAGCCTCAGCAGGCGTCGCACCTATTAAGTTTGTTGCCAAAATAGCCAGCGACGAGAATAAGCCGAATGGGCAATGCGTAATTCTGCCTGAGCAACTGCCAGACTTTCTTGCTCAGTTGGACTTAAAAAAAATCCCCGGTGTTGGCAAAGTGACGCTAGAGCGGCTGCATCAGAAAGGATTATACAAAGGCCAGGATGTGCTGGATAAGGGAGTAAACTGGATGCAGCAGCATATAGGGAATTTTGGTGTGTCCTTATACCAAAAGTGCGCAGGCGAAGTAATAGGGCGAGTTAAAACCGAGCGCATTCGCAAGTCACTCAGCGTTGAACACACTTACGAATATAACAAAACCTCATTGCTACAATGTCACCAGGCCTTACCCGCTTTACTCGAGGAGTTGCAACAACGCCTTGAGCGCAACCAACTTAGCAACGCCATTAACAAGTTGTCAGTCAAAGTAAAGTTTGCCGATTTTCAGGTGACTACCGCTGATCAAAGTGGGTTCGCCTTGAATCTAGACACTTTCGCAGCGCTAACGGCGAAAGCCTACCAAAGGGGTAATACTCCAGAGGTGAGATTACTGGGCCTGGGCGTTGGAATTTCACCGCAACAGCAACAAGCTACCCAGTTAAGCATTTTAGACTAAAGCGTTAATGAATTTTTAAACTAAGCTGATAAGGTAAATTGCTACTTTAGGCACTTAGCCTCGTCGGCCTGTGCTCGTGCGACTAATACACTTTGCTAAAGCGAAGAGTATTGTAATGACAACAAAAATAAAGAGAGAAGACTATGCAATCAGTAGTTATTGTCTTGCTTGGTATTGTCGGCATGCTATTTGGCTGGTTCGTCTATTCCAAGTTTATCGCCGAAAAAATCTTCAAAATGGACGATAAGTTTGTAACTCCAGCTCATGAGCTCCAAGACGGCGTTGATTATGTGCCAACCAATAAAGTGGTATTGTGGGGACACCATTTTACCTCGGTAGCGGGTGCCGCGCCCATTGTAGGCCCCGCGATTGCGGTTTATTGGGGATGGGTGCCTGCGGTATTGTGGGTCGTATTTGGTACTATTTTCTTTGCTGGTGTTCACGACATGGGCGCCCTATGGGCCAGTGCTCGGCACAAGGGCAAATCCATGGGGGCGTTATCAGAATCTGTCATAGGCTCGCGCACGCGTTCTCTATTCATGATTGTGGTGTTTTTGGTGCTGTTGATGGTGAATGCGGTATTTGGCGTGGTGATTGCGAACTCGTTTGTCTCGCAACCTAATGCGGTATTCCCAGCTTGGTCGGCGATTGTGGTGGCCTTAGTGATAGGTCAGCTGCTGCGTCGAAATATGCCGCTTATTCCTTTGTGTGCCATTGGTGTTGGCGTACTCTACGCTACGATTTACATGGGCAGCTCAATGCCCCTGGCACTGCCTAGTGAAATGTTCGGGTTAGCGGATAAAGCCAACTGGATCATTATTCTCTTCGTTTATGCTGCAATTGCTTCGTTATTACCTGTTTGGATGCTACTGCAACCGCGCGACTTTATTAACGGCATGCAGCTATTGGTGGGGCTGGTTCTGCTTTATGGCGCTGTCTTTGTTTCTATGCCTGATATCACAGCTCCCGCGTTTAACATGCAAACCGCTGCTGACACGCCCAGTATTATTCCCTTATTGTTTGTCACCATAGCCTGTGGTGCGGTGTCAGGCTTCCATGGCATCGTGTCCTCAGGAACGAGCTCAAAACAACTGAATAAAGAAACCGATGGTCGCTTTGTGGGATACCTCGGTGCCGTAGGAGAAGGATGTTTAGCGCTTATCACGCTGGTGGCCGTTAGTGGCGTGGCCTTGGCTGTTTCCCCAGAGGAGTGGCATGAAATATACAGTCATTTAGGCGCTGGCAGTGTGAGTGCTTTTATTACCGGTGGCGCTAATTTAATTGAAAGTGGCTGGGGGATTTCCACCGAAGTTGCTTCAACCCTATTGGCGGTAATGGTGGTGTTATTTGCAGGCACAACGATGGACTCAGGTGTGCGTCTCCAGCGTTATATTATTCAAGAGTGGGGCGACATTTATAAAATATCGGCGCTTAAAAATGGCGTCGTTGCTACGTTAGTTGCGGTGGGGTGTTGTTTGTTGCTTGCCTTTGGCGCCGGTGGCGCATCTGGCAGTGGTGGCATGATCATTTGGCCGCTATTTGGTTCTACCAACCAAATCCTTGCCAGCTTAACCTTACTGGTGATCTCGGTGATGCTTATAAAAGCAGGACGTCCGGCTAAATTCACGCTGATCCCTATGGTCTTCGTATTGATTATGGCGTTCTTTGCGGGGGTCATTAAACTTGCTGAGTACTACCAACAGGGGAACTGGTTGCTTATTGTACTCGATGCCATCGTCCTTATTGTTAGTGTGTTGGTCATGCTTGAGGCGTGGTCTGTGATCGCTAAACATAAGCGGGAAAAACAGCAAGGTTCAGAGCAAGCGTAAGCACAACTTGTCAACGCCACTTTACAATCCCTAAGGTGGCGCAGGGCTTCGCTAGTCAAGACCCCGTAAATCACCGATAATGTAGGTCCTTTGTTTTAGATTAGGACCTTTTTTATGTCTTATGCACGCGCTACGTCTTGCGCTAGCCTTGATGCACTTAGTGCAACCAGCGAAAACGATGCTCTTATTCTTATCTGTGACTCCCTTGATGCGCTGCCCCAAGCCTATGCTGAACAAATCAATACTCACGCGGCGATAGATAGCCGTGTAGGTAAGCAACCGGCATTATTGATCAGCGAACAAGCGCCAGGTAAGCGCTTGATTGTGACTCCCACAGGCCCTTTAGGGCGGGATTATGATGATGTGCGCCGTGTCTTTGAAGCGGCTAAAAAAGGCATTGCCGTAGCGAAGGAAGCAGGCGCTATCAAGCCGGCTTTGTATGTGCATAATATTCAACAGCGTCCAGGTTATGAGTTCGCATTAGAAGTGGCCTTTTTAGGTGCTAACCAAGCGTTATGGCAGCCCTTAGAAGCACGTGAATATCATGGCGATGCTATCTCTGCACTGAATACTATTAGCCTGGTCGGCGCTACAGATGAACAACTAAAACAGGTCAATGCGATTGCCGCTGGCCAATATGCGGCACGCGATTTATGTGGCACTGAGCCAGAGCGTATGGCGCCGCCTCGCTTCGCTGATTATTGTGTCGAGGCTTTTGCTGGTACTGCGGTGAAGGTCGATGTGATCAGTGATATCGCGACGATTGATAAAGAGTATCCATTGCTTAGTACCGTTGCTCGCGCATCCTATGCGGTAGAGCGTCATCACCCACGCGTGGTAAAAATGGCCTATGTGCCTGAAGGCAATGTTGAACGCACGTTGATCTTTGTCGGTAAAGGCCTTGTTTACGATACCGGTGGTGCGGACTTAAAAGTTGGTGGCTTCATGGCCGGCATGAGTCGCGATAAAGGCGGTGCTGCATCTGTCGCTGGGTTTATGAAAGCCGTCGCTGAAGCACAGCCTAAAGGAGTCAAAGTGATTGCCTATTTGGCCGTGGTTCGTAATTCCATTGGTTCGGATTGCTTTGTTCCTGATGAGATTATTACCAGCCGTGAAGGCATCCGCGTGCGCATTGGTAATACCGATGCTGAGGGCCGCTTGGCAATGGGTGATTTACTCAGTGAGGCTAAAGAAGTGGCCAAAGGCGAGGTGAATCCTGAGCTCTTTACCGTAGCTACTCTCACCGGGCATGCCGCCCGAGCTGTGGGGCCTTATAGTGCCTATGTTGAAAATGGTCCAGCGCGTAAAGCGCAGCTCTCACAGCAATTGGTGGAGCAGGGTGACTTATGGGCCGATTGCGCCGAGGTATCGCGTTCGCGTCGCGAAGACTATGATTTTGTGCAACCACGCACCTTAGCTGACGATGTGCTTTCCAGTAATAATGCCGCATCGGCAGTCACTGCTCGGGGCCACCAGTTCCCGATGGCCTTTTTGGCGATTGTGGGTGGGTTAGATAAGCATGGCTTAGATAGCGAGCAGCCGCTTCCTTATGTACATATGGATATTGCCGGCAGTGGTGTGGAAGGCGGCGATTGGCAGCATGGAAAACCAACTGCGGCTACGGTAGCAAGCTTATTTGCTAAATACTGTCGCTAACGCTGGCAGCAATAGCCGATATTGGTAAGTTAAAAAGGCCGCCGTAGGGCGGCCTTTTTATGACCGGAGAGCGATGACTTCATATTTTGAAGCGCTTAACTATACTGTCGAGTGTTTGACTGGCCTGTTCTAGTTCGTTACTCGCCTGGTTCATAACCTGTGTGCTGGAGAGCGATTCATTGGTTGCGTGGGCTAAATCATTGAGCCGCTGCGACACTTCGCTAGAGGCGTCATTTTGTTGTTCAGTGGCGCGGGCGATATGAGCGTTCATTTCCCGGATAGAGTCAACCAAGCGGTTGATTTCATCCAATGCTTCGGTGGTATTCGCGGTGGACTCAACAGTATTGTCCGAGATCTGTTGGCTGTTTTGTACGGCCTGCACGGCTTTTTCCGCACCTTGTTGCAACTGCTCAATCATAGCTTGAATTTCATCGGTGCTTTGGCCTGTGCGGCTGGCTAACGTGCGCACCTCATCTGCAACAACTGCGAACCCACGGCCTTGCTCGCCGGCTCTAGCCGCTTCTATGGCGGCATTGAGCGCCAAAAGGTTGGTTTGCTCGGAAATGCCGCGAATCACATCCAGTACACTGCCAATATTATTACTTTGGCTGGCTAACTGCTGCACCACCTCAGCGACTTGTTCAATTTGTGTGCTTAAACGAGTGATCGCATTCACTGTGTTATGAACCACTGACTTTACTTGATCTGCATAACTGTTCGCTTCGTTGCTAGCTTGCTCGGCGTTATTGGCATAATCACTGATGTCTTTCACTTGGTGACTTACCTGTTCCATTGCTGTGGCCACTTGTGCTGAGCTGTCGCTCTGCAGCTCAATATGATGTTGATTTTGCTGGGCCGTCGATTGTAGTTGCGCCACATGCTCACTCACTTTATTGGCTTGCTCATTGACCGCTTCTATGGATTGGCGCATCTTTTCGGTGTAATCATTAAAGTGCCTGGCAAGGCGAGAGACCTCGTCATTGCCGCTGCTGTCTAAACGCTGGGTTAGGTCTCCCTCACCTTGCGCTATATCTTTCATCATGTCTGCTGCGTGACGAATAGGCCCCATCACACTTTGTGCTATTAAATAGCCCATCACTAACAGCACCGCGAGAATCACAACGCCCTCGAGGATAAGAATTGTTTTGCTACGTGCAAACGTGTCCTCAATGTGATCAATATAAACGCCGGAGCCAATCACCCAGCCCCAGGGTTCAAACCCCTTAACGAACGCTATTTTATCGACAGGTTGTTCTTTTCCTGGCTTTGGCCACTTGTAGGGCACAAAGCCTTCACCTTGACGCTCGACCAGCTCAGCCATTTGCACGAATAGTTTCACGCCATCGGGGTCGGCGGTGTTAGCTAATGACTTGCCTTCGAGCTGTGGCTTAAACGGGTGCATGACCATGGTCGGGCTGGTGTCATTGATCCAAAAATAATTGGAATCACCATAGCGCAAAGCGCGAATGGCATCTTTAGCGGCAACTTTCGCTTGCTCATCCGTGAGGGCGCTCGTTTGTGCTTGTTGGTGGTAATACGCCGCGATGCTGTGTGCATTTTCTACTAGGTTGCGCGTTTTCTCATGTTGCCCATCCAGCAAAGAGCTGTATTGGTTAGTCAGTGAGGTCGCGACCAATATGATGATACCGAGTAGGGCAAGAACGAGTAGGGCAATCAGGCGTTGATAAATACTAAGGCGACGAAGTTGCTGCATAACAAATCCTTGGAACGAGGTAATGCTATGAGTTTAGTCGATTCTAAGTGAGTGAGCCTAAAAATAAGTATGGATTTTCAGTAGATTGTAAAAGAAATCAGGCCAGCAGAAGCCGGCCTGATTGAAGCATAGAAAGTTACTCTTGAGCCATATCAAAATGGCGGTTAAAGAAGTCGGTAATGGTGTGATGCAGGTGCGTTTGTACCTTTTTACCTCGTAAGCTATGTTTCGAGCCTGGGTAGGTCATCATTTCAAACGGCAACGCCTTGTCTTGTAGCTGTTTAAACAGCTTAGTGGCGTGGGTAAAGAGCACGTTGTCATCAGCCATGCCATGATAAATCATGAGCGGACCCTTGAGGCCATCGCTGTATGGAAAGACCGCGCTTTGTTCATAGCCTTTGGCATTAGTTTTTGGGTGGCCAAGATAGCGCTCTGTGTAATGAGTATCATACAACGACCAGTCGGTAACAGGAGCACCAGATACACCGGCTTTGAAGTAATCGCCAGCTTTAAACATCCCCATCAGCGCCATGTAACCACCGTAGCTATGGCCATAAATGCCTATGCGCTGCGGGTCTACGTAATCTAATGTGCGTAAAAACTCGACGCCTTTGATCTGATCTTGCACTTCACTTTCACCAAGGTGTTTGTAGATCACGTCTTCAAAGCGTTTTCCGCGATTATAGGAGCCGCGGTTATCAAGCTGAAATACCACATAGCCTTGTTGCACCATGTATTGAAAGTATAGGTTTTTACTGCGCCAGCTGTTGGTAACTCGCTGCGCATGTGGGCCGCCATATACATTGACAATGACCGGGTGCTTTTGCTTTTTATTCAGTTTGCGTGGCTTGAACAGGCGGTAGTGCATTACCTGACCGTCTTGTGCCTTTATGGTGCCGTACTCAGGCTCTACTAAGTCGCTGGTGTAAGGGTTGAGTGGGTGCTGTTCATCAATGGCATTTTGCTCTAACCAAGTGACAAAGTCGCCATTGGTTTTACGCAGTGCAACATAGGGAGGGCGGTTTACCGACGAGGCACGGTCAATAAAGGTCTTGCTATCCTCTGCAAGAACGACGTTATGATATTCACCCGCTGCGGTGATGCGCGTAATCTCACCAGCTTCAAATAGGGGAGTGCTATACAAGTGGCTTTCCAGCGGCGTGTCTTTGCGACCGGCAAAATACACGACGCCATTTTGCTCATCAACGCCTTTTAATGACTCAACAATCCAATCTCCTTGGGTGATTTGGCGTACCAGTGTGCCATCGACCTTGTACAGGTAAAGGTGCTTGTAACCATCGCGCTCTGACGCCCAGATAAAGTGCTCTTTATCTTGCAAAAACTTCAAATCAAAGTGCAGGTTAATCCATGTATCACTGCTCTCTTTGACGGCCACGCGTTGGGTTTTTTCGGCGCTATCATAAAAGCGCAGCTCGAGCTCTTGCTGCGAGCGGTTTTGCCATTGATAAGACAGAGTGTGGTTGTCTTTGAGCCATTTTGCACGGGCAATGTAAATATCCTTGTCGGTGCCTAAATCAATCCAATCAACCTGTTTGTCATCAATACGGACAACGCCTAGCTCTATGGCCACATTGTCGGTGCCAGTGTAGGGGTAGCGCTGGTTAAATAGCTTCACCTCGTCGGCATAAATCTCGTTGCGAATCGCCTCTTCTACGGGGCTCTCATCGATACGGGTAAAGGCTATTTTCTGTTCATCACCGGACCACCAGTAGCCGGTCATGCGGCTCATTTCTTCCTGCGCCACAAACTCAGCCATGCCATTTTTAATGACGCCGCCGCCATCCTGAGTGAGCTGGATTTCTTTACCACTGGCCAGTTCTAAGGCATATAAGTTCTGGTCACGGATAAAAGAGACAAAATTGCCTTTCGGTGAGAATCGCGCGTCGGTTTCAAAGGCTTCGGTATCGGTGAGCTTACGGCTTTCGCCACTGGTCAGTTGATAGTAATACAAGTCCCCATTGAGTGGGAAAAGCAACGCTTGTCCATCTTTGGACCAGGTATACTCCAAAATTCCACGGCCAAAAATACGTTGGCGCTCACGGCGCGCTTTTTCTTCATCAGAGAGATTTTCCGGCCCTGAGAACAATGCTTGCGAATCGACTAACATGCGGTTGCTGTTGTCTTTGAGATTGTATTCCCATAGGTCGTAGCGATTGTAGTCTTCTTTCTTTCCTTGCAAGTAGGTAACGCGGCTACCATCTGGAGAAAACTTAAGCTTTACAGGCGCTTTACCAGCTAAACTAGGGTCGTCAAAAATGCGCTCGAGCGTCAGCTCTTTGGCAGTCGCTGCGCCGCAGGCTAAGCTTGCAGCCAAGGCAACAGATAAGTATTTGGTTGTATTAGACACGGGTAAACCTTATTGTTGTAGTGATGCGTTGATGGTACTGATGCACTGTCATAAGCGCAACTTTATGCCACTAAACTTGCAGCAACAGGAGGATGCTATGTTTGCATTAGCACCAGAGTTGGAACGAGATTGTATTGAATTGGCGGATTGGCCGTTGTGTAAAGTGTTGTTAATGAATGACAGCCAGTACCCTTGGTTTATTCTGGTACCGCGCAAAAGCGGATTAAAAGAGATCATTGATTTAAGTGATCGCGACCAAATCGTGTTAGGACGTGAATCGGCGAAGCTTAGCTGTATGTTAAAAACAGTGTTCAAACCGGCAAAATTAAATGTTGCTGCTTTAGGTAACATGGTTGAGCAGTTGCATATTCATCATATTGCTCGCTTTGAGCAAGACCCCGCATGGCCCAAACCGGTGTGGGGGGTACACCCACCTAAACCTTACACTGAAGCGCAAATTCAACAGATTAAAGAGAATTTGCAGCTATAAAAAAACAGCGCCGAAAGGCGCTGTTTTTATGTCGTTTACAAATACAGGCTTAGTTTAAGCCTAATACCTTTTTGCCCTGGATGAAGTCGACATCCACAGGGATATTCGCTTTACTGAGCTTTTCTAAATCAGCGGCCAGTTCAGGTTTAATTTCACCCATGGTAGCAACGAGTTGGTCCACCTTCTGATAGTCACCGTCACCTTGCAGGGTAAGAATTAAATTCGATAGCTTGCTCATGGCTGCAGCCATCTTATCCATATTTACCTGATATAGGCCGTTTTCATCTTTGGAGAACGCGCCTTCTTGTTTGAAGAAGTTAAAGCGGATCATGTTAGCTTTACCGTGCGCGCTGGATGCGCCAAAACGTACAGAGCGGAAGATTCCAGCCATAAAGGTAACATAGTAATCTTCTAACGTACCCTCGGTAATCTCGCCTTTTTTCAATAGCTGTTCAACCATATACAAGCCAAGGATATCCGCCTTACCTTCTTCCAATGCACTCGCGTGCTCTTGAAGCGACTGGCGTACGGTGCCTTTACCGGTAATGGTGTTTTTAATACCTAGGCCATGCGCCACTTCGTGGAACATGGTATTGGCAAAAAAGGCGTCGAAAGTAATGTGTTTGCGCTGCTCGGGCACAATGAGCTCAGCGGCAATGGGCATGAGGATTTTGTCGAACTTAGCGCGCATGGCATTTTTAAGTTGCAGGCGACGAGTGCCTTTTTCCAGTTGCACTTGCTCATCATTAGGTAGATTGATAGCTATGGTTTTGCTGCCAGCATTGGAGTGGCCAGCATAGTAGATGACATCATACGCATTAAGGTCGGCATCTGAACCAGGAACCTCTTGCTTATATTGCTCCGCCACAGGCAGACCTTTTTGTAGCTCCGGAAGGAATTGCGCAAATTTTGCTAAACGCTCACTCCAGGCCATGTCTTTGACCAAAACATAGGATTCAAAAGCCGCACGATACCCGAAAAGTTGATCTTCATAGGTTTCGATTGGGCCAATAACCACATCAATAGGGTTATTTTTCATATCCATCCAAGCAAAATCAGAGGCTTGATAGTCATCACTTAGCAAGGCATCGGCACGCATACTCAAGTAGTTAGCGAATTCTCTATTATCGGCCAGTTCGCTCGCTTGGCGCAGCAAATCTGCGGCAGCTTCCAATGCTTGGGCGTATTCTACTGAATAAGGCACACTGTAAAGCTCACCATTGTCATCGCGTTTGATGATGGAATAAAGGCCTGTTTTATCTTTTACACTGCTTTGCTCTAATTCTTCTTTTGTCATATCAGCTGGGTAAAATTGAGCCCCTGCTGGTTTGTGCTCAAAGCCGCTTAAAAAAGGCTGATCGCCGTTTAAGCGATCCCAAGGACCATAGTTAATCTTGGCAAAGTGACGCACTTGTTCATCATCTAGGCTCGCTAAGAAATCTTGTTGCTCGCCACCGAAAGCCTGGCGCCAAAAAAGTTGGTCCATAATTTTTGAGGCATCAATCAGTTTAGCGAGCATTTTTTGCTGATTCCCGCTTAGGTGTGACAAGTCGGTATTGAGCTCAAAATCGGTGTAAATGTTAAGCCGCTCGCGTTCAATATTTATCAATTCAGGGCCACTGCTTGGTTGTGCGCTCGCCGCTGTTTGTTCAGTAGTTGACTGTGGTTGCTTGGAGCAGGCGCCAAGTGCGAATACAGAGCTAATAAGCAGTGCTTGAGAAATTTTCGACAATTTACTCATGGGATCCTCTTTCGGTGTAACTCGTTATTGGACTGTAAAGTAAGACATAAAACACAGTCCATTGAGAGAGTTTATTGTTCGGTTATAGCGGGGGAGAGCCCCATGTTGTTGGGCATTAAAGCAACTCAAGGGCTGGCTGGCAATAATGATTATGGGAACATAGGTAATTATTTTTTGTAAATAAATGGGCAATTGCGCTATCACTTTCTAAACTTTATCGGTAACTTATAGCTAATTTATAAGAAAAAACGGCTTTGCTGACATAAAGGATACTGGCGACATGTCCACAGAAAACGCTTTGCTGACCATCTTGGTTGACCGCATAAATAACGATACTTTGGTGCTGCCAACCTTGCCGGAAGTGGCACTTCGAGTGCGTAACGCTGCAGATGACCCGGATATAACTTTACATGATATGGCGGACGTGATCGCCAATGATCCCGCATTAGCAGCACGGATGATCAAAGTTGCGAATAGCGCCTTGATGAGTCGCTCGGTGAAGGTGACGACTATAAACCAAGCCGTTACGCGCATTGGACTAAGGCAGATAAAAAATATTGCCACAGCGATGGCGATGGAGCAGCTATTCGTCTCTCAGCATGAGCTGATCAAAGGCTATATGGATAAGGCATGGCAAAAGACTATTCGTGTTGCCTGCCATTCGATAGCGTTGGTGCAGAACTTTCGCAAGCAACAGCGTCATGACACGATCAATACCGAAACTATCACCTTGGCAGCACTGACCTACAATATTGGTATTTTGCCTATTCTCACCGAGGCTGAGAAGCACCCAGAGGTGTTTGCTAATCCGAGCTTTTTAGCTCATGCTATTCAAAAACTAGCAGGGCGCATTGGTGCTGCTATTTTAACCGCTTGGGACTTCTCTGATGAATTCGTAGAAGTAGCAAAGTGCTGGGCCGATCCTAATTATCGTCCTAAAGAGGTGGAGTTTGTCGATTTCATCCGCATGGGCGCGATCATGGAGGGCATTTTACAAGTGTCAGATAAGTCGTCCGCACTGAATGTTTATGTCGATAAAGGGATTATCCCATCTGTGGAAATATTTGCTGACGATGAGTATCAGGAAGTCGTGGGTGATATAAGAGAAATATTCAGTTAAAAAAAGGAGCCTCAGGCTCCTTTTTCAGTTATGCATTGTACTTACAGATCCTCGGCATCGCCTAATTGATTGGTCAATGCATCAAGGAGTTGTTTGATTTCTTCCGAGGCAAGAATAAAGTCTGCGTCAAGCTTTACTGCCATGTCTTCTTTAGGAATATCGGCGTTTTCTTCTTTTAACGTATCGGCATAACTGACGCGTTTAATAGAGCCATCATTTTGCAATAAGAACTTCACTCGTTCTTGATACTCCAACGCCAGCTTAGTGACCTCTTTGCCATTATCTAAGTGGTTTTTAACCTCATCACTGGATAGGTCATGGCCTTTAAACTTCACTTGTGCCCCATTGTCATCTTGCTCTTGCAACTCGGCGTCTAAGCCAATCGCGAAGCCTTCTGGAGCGTTGAATTCCTTCAACCACGACGTTAAAAATAAGCCAAGATCATAATTTGCAAACGCTGGCACAACAGGCAATGTGCCTAGTGACTTGCGCAATAACGCAAGTAACTCTTCTGCTTTATTAAAGCTGGCACTATTGACCACAACCCAGCCATTTTCCATATCGATAAAAGCAAATTGGAGGCTAGACTTCTTAAATGCTTGAGGCAGCAAAGAATGCAAAATGTTTTCTTTTAGCTCATCTTTTTCTTTTTTGCTAACGCGGCGGTTTTCTTCAGCTTCTAAATGATCGATCTTCTCCTGCACCATCTCGTTGACGACCGCAGGGGGCAGTACTTTTTCTTCCCGCTTAGCGCACACTAAAACAGTACTTTGCGAGAAGTGACTGAGCATCTGACCATGTTTGCCAAACGGCTTGGTCCAGCCAAAGGTATGCATGTCTTGGCTGCCACAGGGGCGGAATACGTCTTGCTCTAGGGCTTTTTCAAAATCGTCTTGTTGGTAACTGATGTCTTGCTTAAAGCGATAACAGATAAGGTTGCTAAACCACATAGTTTTACTTCCGTTGAGCTGTGGGCTCGAATTAAATGTGGCGCCATCATAGCAGGAGTCACCTTACTAATTAAACATTTGCATTGGCTTTGGTAGGTCTTTTGGGATAGTAATCCGGTATTGCAAACCTTGGCCTGGCTCGCTGCTCACTTCAATCTCACCCCCCAAGGTTTGTTTAACCAAATTGAAGGTGATATGAGTGCCCAGACCACTGCCGCCCTGGTCACGTTTGGTGGTAAAGAAGGGGTCAAACAGTTTATCTAATTGTTCGGCATCAACACCACGACCATTATCACGATAGTTGATATCCACTAAGCCATCATTTTCGCTCACATCAATAGTGATAGTGCCCTTTTCGACACCTTCAAAGCCATGAATGAGTGAGTTCATAATTAGGTTAGTGAAGATTTGGCTAATAGCACCAGCAGGTAAATTGAGCACCAAGTTATCGGGGCAGTTTACATCCACTTGGTGTTGAGTTTTCTTAATTTTTGGGTGCAGTGAGCGAATCACCTCGCCCAAGTATTCTTTAAAGTTTATGGTGCGTACCGCTTCACTGGCCTGATCGACTGCTATTTGTTTAAAGCTGGCAACTAATTCTGAGGCGCGGGCAAGATTCGAAGTGAGCAGTTCAGTACTTTGCTTCGCATCTTTAATAAACTCTTCTAGCGCTTTCGGGGAAAGTGTTTTTTCTTTATAAGCATGCTCAATGGCATCGAGACGCTCTTGTAAGAAGGAGGTTGCGGTAACACCTATTCCCACTGGCGTGTTGATATCATGAGTGATACCCGCGACTAAACCACCCAGCGCTGCCATTTTCTCCGAGCCAAGCAAGCGCTCTTGGGCCAAATTGAGCTCATCGACATAACGCTGCATCTCGCTTTGCTTGGTTAGCAACTCTTGCTCGGTATGACGGCGCAGTTCAATTTCCTCTGTTAAGTTGAGCTTTTGTTTTTCCAGCTCATATTTCTGCTGCTGCAAATCCATCATCGCTTGGCTTAGGTTTGAGGTTTTTCTTGCTACCTCTTGCTCCAGCTGTAAGTTTTGCTGGTCCAGTTTTTCATTGCTTTTCAATAACTCTTTTTGGGTGTGTTCCAGTTTATTGCGATACTCGACTACTTTATTGATCATGTTGTTGAATGACTGCGCCATGACATTCAACTCGTTTTTTTCATTACTATCGAGGTTTATTCTTGTCCCTTCTAAGTCATCTAGCTCGAGGCTTTCAATCTGCTCGGTAAGTTGATTGAGCGGATGGGTGAGGTGTTTACGAAAAGCCAATAAAAACAATAAGATCAAAAACGCGGTTTTGATCATGGCGTTGCCGACCAGAAGATAGATTGACACGATAATACGGCTGACAACCACATCTCGGCTGGAAAAAAGTGTGACATCACCCACTTGAGTAGCGCGCCCAGAAAACTCAAAAATTAACGGAAAGGTGTAACCAAATAATCCGGAGGGAGTATCTTCTATGATAGAAGCATCTTGCACTAATTGTTGCGAGTAAAGCTCGCGAATGTCTAAAGAGCGCCCGAGTTGAGAAATCACTTCGCCGCTGTCATCGCGGACAATAATTCCTTCAACCATAGGGATAGCAATTAACCCTTCGGCGATGGTAATACTTTGATCAGTATTTAATTCCCAAATTGCGCGGGTAAGGCTGCCACTAAAGGTCTTTTGCAGTGTTTGTAGTTCATCGCGTATGTAGTTTTTGGTATTCAAGTACTCAGCAAAGACTTGGCCGCAAGTGACAACAAATGTGAGTAAAAAATACACCGACAAAACACTGGTTAGGAGCTTCTTCGACAAACTATTATGCAACATACGAGTACAGAGCCCTTGTATAAACCATGAAAAAGCGATGATAAAACGTCAATTATCAGCCCTAAATTCGCCATTGGCTTCAAAAACCTAAAGCTAGCCAAGATTCTTGAAAAAATAAATAAAATAATAGCTTAAAGACTGCAGATTAACAAAAATCTATGGCCTGCGGTGTTAAGATTTGTTTATAGCTATGGTATAACCTACTGATATAAGTTTTACCCTCAAATGGCGTAGTAATGGCTTTTCAGGTGTTAGTCTGTGACGATTCCGTAATGGCTCGAAAACAAGCGAGCAAAGCGGTTATGTCTATTTTGCCTTGCGCGGTGACGCACGCTACAGATGGTGAACATGCACTGACACTAATGAGCGAACAACACTTTGATCTCCTCTGTTTAGACCTCACCATGCCGAAAATTGACGGTATCGGGGTATTACAACAAATGCGCACACGCAAAATAGAAACCTACGTAGTGGTTATTTCTGCCGACGTACAGTCGCAAATGAAGCAGCGCACAGCGCAACTCGGCGCCCTTGGATTCATTAATAAACCGGTAAAAACAGATGCTTTAGCGGATGTTTTGCATAAATTTGGCGTTTACTAATCTTAGTTATATCTAAAAAGCATATTTTTTCTTTTCTTTAGCTGTTGACAGAAATAGTCATTTTCGTGCAGTCTAGAACCATGAACACAAATTACGCAACACTGACCACCATTATTACCACCACCATCCTTAGCGGATAGTGGCATGGGTCGGTGCGCAGAGAAAAAAGGCCTATGCTCACTGAGCATAGGCCTTTTTTTTGGTCTAACGCCACGCCCTGGTAAAAAGGTGTTATTGGGAATGAGGAAAACATGCAAGTACTAAAGTTTGGAGGCTCGTCACTGGCCGATGCCAGTTGTTTAAAGCGAGTAAGTGAGATTGTCCGCCAAGAGCTCAAAGAGCAAATGCTGCTGGTATTGTCAGCCCCCGGCGGTATGACGGATACATTGGTGGGGCTAGCTGAGAGTGCGGCGGCAGGTGCAGATATCCAGTCACAGTGGCAACTGTTTTATGAACGTGCACACACTTTGAAAGACGAAGTGTGTGAGCAAAATCAGCAGCCTGCAAATTGGCCTGACTTTACGCAGTTAAAACAAAAGCTAGAAGGCGTGGCTTTATTAGGACAGTGCCCGGATTCGGTGTTCGCTTATGTAATTAGCTTTGGTGAGCGCATTAGTGTGGCCTTGATGCAGGTGCTACTCGATGATTTTCGCCCTCATTATATGAGTGCGGAACAAGTTATCCGCTCCAGCGGTGGCTACTTAAACGCTGAAGTTGATCTAGATGTATCAAAACTACAGTTTCGTGAATATTTGCACGCTAACCCCGCAAAAATCTATATTATGCCTGGCTTCACCGGGGCCAATGACGATGCCCAATTGACCACGCTAGGGCGTAATGGCTCCGACTATTCTGCTGCTGTTGCAGCCGCTTGTTTAGAGGCCGATATCTGTCAAATCTGGACCGATGTTGACGGTGTGTATAGCGCTGACCCTCGCTATATCAAAGGGGCCACTAAGGTCGATTTTCTGTCTTACAAAGAAGCGATGGAGCTTTCTTACTTTGGCGCTAAAGTCTTGCATCCCAAAACCATTGTGCCATGCGCAAAAGCGGGCGTGCCATGTGAGATAAAAAATACCCACAACAGTAAAGAACCCGGCTCATTGATCAGTGATGAAGTCACTGAAAGTGAGCCGGTAAAAGCGATCTCAAGTTTACAAGATTTGGCTATGCTCACGGTGTCAGGGCCGGGCATGAAAGGTAAAGTCGGCATGGCGGCTAAGGTGTTTACTGCGCTAGCAGCCGATAATGTCTCTATTGTTCTCATCACCCAGTCCAGCTGTGAGTTCAGCATTAGCTTTTGCGTGCATCAGCCAGATTTAGCCTTGGCGCTGCATGCTCTCGAACAAGCTTTTGAACTTGAATCAAAAGCGGGGCTTATTGAGCCTGTACAAGTGCAGCGGAATTTAGCGATTGTTACGTTAGTTGGCGATAACATGCGAGCACACAAAGGCTTAGCAGCGAAGTTCTTTGCCTCGCTGGCGCAGGCTCAAGTGAATATCGTTGCCATAGCCCAGGATTCAACAGAGAGTTCAATTTCTGCGGTTGTTGATGGTGAGTTATGTAATGATGCAGTGAAGGTTTGTCATGAAAACTTCTTTACCCATGTGCCTTCTATTGATGTTTTCCTGCTCGGCTGTGGGCTTGTTGGCAGCGAGCTGCTAAGCCAAGTGCGTAGGCAACAACAATGGTTGCAACAACGTAATATCAAACTCAAAGTCCGAGGCGTGGCCAACTCCCGACAAATGCTGTTAAACAGTGAGGGGATTGATCTAGAAAATTGGCAGCAGCCATTGGCGCAGACCTCACAGCAATTTGATCTAACCTTGCTGGAACAGTTCGTTAAGCAAAACCATCTGATTAACCCGGTGTTAGTGGATTGCAGCTCCTCTGGTGCGCTCGCTGCTCAGTATGCTGATTTCCTTAATGCTGGTTTTCATGTGGTAGCGGCTAATAAAAAGGCCAATACCAGCTCGCAGGCTTACTATCAGCAGCTCAAACTCGCTGCGCAGCGCAATAATCGCCGCTTTTTGTATGAAACCAATGTTGGCGCCGGCTTACCCGTGCTCGATAACCTGCAGTTGTTATTCGGTGCCGGTGATGAGCTTCTGCATTTTAGCGGCATTTTATCGGGATCGTTATCTTATATGTTCGGTGTGATCGGTGATGGCTTAAGCCTGTCACAAGCAACCATCAAAGCTAAAGAAAATGGCTTTACCGAGCCGGACCCTCGTGATGACCTTTCAGGGACTGATGTCGCCCGTAAACTACTTATTATCGCTAGGGAGTCAGGTTTGGCTCTTGAGCTGGATGATATTGAAGTGGAGTCGGTATTGCCGCCGGGCTTTGCCGAGGGACTAAGCGTTGATGAGTTTATGGCTAAATTACCACAACTTGATTCAGATTTTGCCGATAAGGTTGCCAGCGCCCAAGCCGAAGGAAAGGTCTTGCGTTATGTTGGCGCAATTGAAGATGGTCATTGTCGTGTTGGTATTGAAGCCGTTGATAGTCGACATGCGTTGTATGACATTCGTGACGGCGAAAATGCCTTAGCTATTTTGAGTCAGTATTATCAGCCCAAGCCTTACGTTATTCGCGGTTATGGCGCAGGAGCCGAAGTGACCGCAGCGGGAGTTTTCGCTGATATTTTGAAAACCTTACCACGTTAGGAGAGGGCCATGATTGAAGTTTATGCGCCGGCCTCGATTGGTAATTTTGCGGTTGGATTTGATGCGTTGGGAGCGGCTATTGCACCCATTGATGGCACTTTGTTGGGCGATGTGGTGCGAATTAGCGCCAGCGCTGATACAGAATTTGTGTGCTCAGGGCCTTACGCCCATAAATTGCCACAACAGGCAGAGCAAAATTTAGCCTTTATGTGCATGGCGCACTTTCGTGCCACGGTCGCACCAGATATGCCGACAGCGCGTATGGAGTTAGTTAAGAATCTGCCCATTGGTTCAGGTCTGGGGTCCAGCGCCTGCTCAGTGGTTGCGGCACTTGCAGCGCTGAATAAATTTGCCGGCACTGAGCTCAGTGAGGATGCACTCATTGAGCTAATGGCTGATTTTGAAGCTAAGGTCAGCGGCGCTCGTCATTATGACAATATCACGCCGTGTTTGCTTGGTGGTTTGCAGCTCACAGGGGCGCTGATACCCGGTCGTTCACTGACGATCCCCACTCCCAGTAACTGGTATCCAGTGGTCGCGTTTCCCGGTTTCACCCTTAATACCGCTCAGGCTCGAGCAGTGCTGCCGCAGCAAATGAGCTTACACCATGGTATTGAATTTGCTCAGCGTCTCAGTGCATTTTGTACGCTAATGCATCAGCAACAGCATGAGTTAGCGATGGAGCTGATGATTGATACGGTTGCTGAGCCCTATCGCAGTGAATTGATCAGCGGTTTCAGTGCCGCTAAAAAGGCGGTGCTAGAGTTAGGCGCGAAGGCGGTGAGTATTTCTGGTGCTGGGCCGACGCTTTTTGCACTATGTGACAATATCAATGATGCTAAAAACTGCCAGCAGTGGTTACAGCAGAACTATGTAAATGAACAAGGCTTTAGTCATATTTGTCAGATAGATACGGCAGGTACGCGGGTTTTGAATGAGGGAAAAGAATAATGCGGTTGTATAATTTAAAAGATGATAGCCAGGTGGTGTCTTTTGTTGAGGCGGTAAAAACGGGGTTAGGGCGCAATCAAGGGGTGTTTTTTCCGCAACAGCTAACGCCACTGGATAATATGGATGCCTTATTGGAAATGGATTTTGTCTCGCGCAGCACACAAGTACTGACGCACTTGATTGGCGATGAATTGAGTCCTAATGTGGTCGCTGAAATGGTGCAGGGAGCGTTTACTTTTCCAGCACCTTTGGTTCAAGTTGCCGACAACCTCCATTGTTTAGAGCTTTTTCATGGCCCTACCTTGGCATTTAAAGATTTTGGTGGGCGCTTTATGGCGCAGTGCCTTGCCCAGTTCAGTAACACAGAAAAGGTCACTATTCTCACAGCCACCAGTGGTGACACTGGCGCTGCAGTAGCCCATGCTTTTTATGGCAAAGAGAACATCGATGTGGTGATCCTGTACCCTGAAGGCAAGATATCAGAGGCGCAGCAAAAGCTGTTTACAACCTTAGGCAATAATATTCACTGTTACAGTGTAAAAGGTTCGTTCGACGATTGTCAGGCCATGGTTAAGCAAGGATTTTTGGATGACGAGCTCAAAACGCGTTTGCGCCTTAATTCTGCGAATTCTATTAATATTAGTCGCTTACTCGCGCAGGTATGTTATTACTTTGAGGCGGTGGCGCAGTTGCCCAAAGCGCAGCGAAACAAAGCGCACATCTCGGTGCCGAGCGGTAACTTTGGTAATGTGTGCGCAGCGATGATAGCGGCGCTGATTGGCTTACCCATTCAAAAACTCTCGGCAACAACAAATCAAAATGACACGGTGCCGCGCTTTATCGCCTCCAAGCAATGGCAGCCGCATGAGACTCAAGAGTCTCTGTCTAATGCTATGGATGTCAGTCGGCCCAATAACTGGCCTCGTGTACAAACGATGTTAGACAGTGGTCGTTTCAGCTATGACGATTTCTTTTCTCATGCTGTGGATGAGGAGCAAACCGCTTTGGCGATGCGTGAATTACAGAGCATGGGCTATCAAGCTGAGCCACACACCGCGATTGCTTATGAAGGGTTAAAAGCGGATTTAGCACCTGAGCATCAGGGGATTTTCCTAGCTACGGCCCACCCGGCTAAGTTTCAAGCCAGCGTGGAGAAGATTTTAAATGTTGAATTAGCGATGCCAAAGGCGCTTAGCGATGCCTTGGCTAAACCTTGCCTTGCTGAGCCGATGAGTGCAGATTATCAACAATTACGGCAAGCGCTGCTGGCGAAATTAGGTTAATTTGGTAAGCTAGCAATATCGATAACAAACGGCCTTTAGGGCCGTTTTTTTAATGGAACCGAGCAGCATGACATCTTGGTCTGATTTATTAGCAGAGCAAAAACAGCAGCCTTACTTTCAACAAACCTTGGATTATGTGCACCAACGCCGAGAGCAGGGCGTAGCTGTGTATCCGCCTCAAGAACAGGTATTTGAGGCATTTCGCGCCACCGCGTTTGAAGATGTGAAAGTGGTGATACTGGGTCAAGACCCATACCATGGTCCAAATCAAGCGCATGGCTTATGCTTTTCGGTGTTACCTGGGGTAAAACCGCCGCCGTCATTGGCGAATATGTATAAGGAATTGGCGCAAGATATCGCTGGATTCAGCATCCCTCAACATGGATATTTACAGTCTTGGGCACACCAAGGGGTGTTGCTGCTCAATACCGTATTGACCGTTGAACAAGGGCAAGCACACTCGCATAAGCACCTCGGCTGGGAGCGTTTTACTGACGTGGTCATCGAACAACTTAACCAACATGGCAAGGGCATTGTGTTTTTGCTTTGGGGCGCACACGCTCAGAAAAAGGGCAAGCACATCGACACGCAAAAGCACCATGTGCTTAAGGCACCTCATCCGTCGCCGCTGTCAGCACATCGCGGTTTTTTTGGCTGTGGTCACTTTTCCAAAGTCAATGAAATCCTTACCAACCAAGGTCAAGCTGCCATTGATTGGACTCTAGCCGAGCAAATATAACGCAATAAAAAAGAGGGCATCTAGGCCCTCTTTTTTATGTTGGTATCAAAAATCTAACTCTTCTAAACCAATGTCATCGCTGAACAAGTCTAGTTCTT
Organism: Pseudoalteromonas sp. CNC9-20; assembly: GCF_022347875.1. Taxonomy (NCBI): domain Bacteria; kingdom Pseudomonadati; phylum Pseudomonadota; class Gammaproteobacteria; order Alteromonadales; family Pseudoalteromonadaceae; genus Pseudoalteromonas; species Pseudoalteromonas sp. CNC9-20. The sequence continues at coordinate 412,173 of NZ_JAKRFS010000004.1, forward strand.
GCAGTTCTTTGCGCAGACGTTGCTTATCTTTTAGTGCTTCGATTTCGCGCCATTTACGTTTTTTATTTCGACCGGATGTCTTTTTGGTCTCTGGACCTTCTATTATTTTTATTAGTTCATTCAGACTATCCATGACACTCTCCTGTATAACTAATGCAATCAATCTATACCACAGTTGGTATAAAAATAAAACGAAAATGTTTAACCAAGGTTACAGAAAAGTGATAATTCTATTACGAGCGGAAAGGGCAGAGAAATGGCGGCCCTGTGGGCCGCCGAATGGTGTTAGAGTTGTTTAAAACGAGCCTCTAAATCTTGCTGAGCTTTAGCAAAAGCACGAATTCCCTCGGCGAGCTTTTCAGTCGCCATCGCGTCTTCGTTATGCAACCAGCGGAATTCACTCTCTGTGAGTGCTTCAGGCTTAGGCTGTACATCGTTTGCACCGCTTAACAAGTAATCTGTATTAGCTGGCAACTCGGCTAATTCCTCGAGCAATGCAGGGCTTATGGTGAGGCGATCACAGCCCGTTAAGGCAAGAATTTCACCGGTGTTACGGAAGCTGGCACCCATGACGATAGTGTCGTAGCCGTGGCTTTTGTAAAAGTCATAAATACTGCGCACCGATTGCACGCCTGGGTCTTGCAATGGATCGTTAGGCTTCTCCATCCCGTTAGCAACATGCCAATCGAGAATACGGCCCACAAAAGGTGAAATAAGGTAAACATTGGCATCGGCGCATGCACGGGCTTGGGCGTCACTGAATAACAGCGTAAGGTTGCAGCGAATGCCTTCTTTCTCAAGTTGCTCGGCAGCTTTGATCCCTTCCCATGTCGATGCAATTTTAATTAAAATCTTGTCACGGCTGACGCCTTCTAAATCATACAGCGCGAGTAACTGTTTGGCTTTGGCAATGGTTGCTTGGGTGTCAAATGATAAACGCGCGTCCACTTCGGTGGAGATGTAACCAGGCACAATATCAGCGATTTCTTTACCGATTAATACGGCAAAATAGTCACAGGCTAATTCGAGTTGCTGCTGCGCATCAGTGCTTTGCTCTTTGGCATACTGCCATGCTTTATCCAGATAGGGCTTGTATGCGTCTATCTCACTCGCTTTAAGCAGCAAGGAGGGGTTAGTCGTTGCATCTTGAGGTTGATGTTTACGAATCGCTTCAATATCACCGGTGTCGGCTACAATGGTTGAATGTGCTTTCAACTGTTGCAGTGCTGTAGTCATGTGCTTTCCTCATTCCAAGCATAAAATCTGCTGAGCTTGCCTGTTGCTTGAAAACGCCAGACAAACATACATAGGTTATTTCGTTTATGTTGCACCTAAGTGACAACCAAAGGGAGGTCAATTGTCCGTGCATTGATGTCGCTATTGGCTAGCGCGCATGGAACCGACGCGCACCGTACAAGTGAACTTGCAGGTAGAAAGGTCGATTTTTGAATAAAGCGTGATTTTTGCTTTATTTAATGTTGAAATTGACACTAATTACTAGGCAAGTCAACTGCAATTATGATTACTGTTATATCTCCAGCAAAGAATCTTGATTACGATACGCCTGCGCCAACGCAGGACTACACGCAGCCAGAGCTGCTGAGCCACAGTGAAGAGCTGATCGAGGTGTGTCGCGAGCTTTCGCCGCAGCAGCTTGGCAGCCTCATGAAGATTAGCGATAAGCTAGCGGGGCTCAATGCCGCACGCTTTAGTGAGTGGTCGCAGCCATTTACCCCTGAGAATGCAAAACAAGCGGTGTTTGCATTTAATGGCGATGTTTACACAGGCCTTGATGCATCAAGCTTAGAGGATAAAGCCTTAGCCTATGCGCAGCAGCATCTACGCATTCTCTCCGGCCTTTATGGGGTGTTAAAACCACTGGATCTGATGCAGTCTTACCGCTTAGAAATGGGCACCAAGTTAAATAACCCCCGAGGCACAAATTTATATCAATTTTGGGCAGAGGTTATCGCCAAAAAATTAAATGAAGCCATGGCGCAGGCGGGCACATCCACGCTGGTTAACTTGGCTTCGAATGAATATTTCAAAGCGGTGGACAAAAAAGCACTCGACGGGACGATTGTTACGCCTGTATTCAAAGACTGTAAAAACGGCCAATACAAGGTCATCAGTTTTTATGCTAAGAAAGCACGAGGGATGATGGCGCGTTATATTATCGAAAACCAAGTGGACTCGTTATCGGCTTTACAACGTTTCGATAGCTCAGGGTACTATTTCAGCGCTGAAGCGACGAAAAATGACAACGAACCGGTGTTTTTGCGCGACGAGCAAAGTTAATTCCACATAGGGCTCTGCTGTTCTCTTTAAAGGTGAGGATGAGAGCCCGCAAACCCTTCCCCAGTCACCTTCCCCACTAATATGGCAGCTATCTTGCATCATTTACGCTTTATCTACTTATGCGCTTGAATGGAGCATTGCATGTTCGCTAATTTCAATGTCGAAAAAGCACAAAAACTCATTGAAGAAAAACTCGGTGGTTGGCTAGAGACCGCAATCAGTCATATTCCTAACTTAGTGGTGGCGATTGTCATTACTATCGTATTTGCGCTGTTGGCGCGGGTGCTAGGCTCAATCATTAGCAAAGTATTAAAACGCTCTTTGGACTCCGAGCAGATTGCAGGTTTAATGACCTCTATCGTGAAGATTTTGATTCTCACTCTCGGGGTGTTTATCGCCCTAGATTTCTTAGGGTTAAAAGGCACTGTCACTTCATTGCTCGCGGGTGCGGGGATTGTCGGTTTGGCTATCGGTTTTGCCTTTCAAGATATGACCGAGAACTTGATTGCCGGTGTCGCCATGGGCATTCGTAAACCCTTTAGACCCGGCGATGTAATCGAAAGTGGCGATGTGTTTGGCACCGTAAAATCAATTAATCTACGTAATACGTTAGTAGAGAACTTTTACGGTCAGTTGATCATTATTCCCAACAAGATTCTGTTTCGCAATATTCTCACTAACTACAACTATCTCGGTACCCGTCGTATCGAAGTGCCGGTTGGTATTTCTTATGGCGATGATATCGAAGCAGCAGAAAAAGCCATTGTCGAGCACATCAATAACCTCGACTTTGTTATTCGTAAAGAGGATACAGCCGTTTACGCCGATGGTTTTGGTGATAGCGCTATCAATCTGCTGGTTTGGTTCTGGATAGCCTACCCAAATGATGACCCAGGTTACATGGAAATCCGCAATCAAGCTTACATTACCGTTAAAAAGGCGCTCGACAGTGTGGATGTGACTATTCCATTTCCTATTCGTACCTTGGATTTTGGTATCAAAGGCGGTGAAAAGCTGGTGCAGATGTTGCCGTCACAGTCACCAGAAGAGGGGGCGCATAAGCAACGAGGCCAGGATGAAAAACCGGGTGAGGACAGTGAATAGCGACACATGTGCGCGGCTGCTGACTCGGTAAAAGCTGCAAGCGGGTTATAAAATTTTCCCGCTTCTTCTGGTTATTCGCTGTAATTGGGGAGTGCAAGTTGTAATTAGCCTACGCCTTGGCGCCATCGTTTAAATCAGACCCAGCTCGATGCCTCGCAATACAGCGCGGGTACGATCGCGTACCATCAGCTTGGCTAAAATAGCAGAGACCTGATTGCGCACTGTGCCTGCGGATTTATGCAGCGCCTCGGCAATCTCGGCGTTAGAGAATCCAGCAGCCACCAAGCGGAGGATTTCCAGCTCACTGAGACTGAGTGTTTCGTATTGGGTAAATTCATACAGCGGGGGATTATTCGGGCGTGAGGCGTGACAGGCGATAGTGTGTGTTACCGCCGGTTGTAACCAGCGTTGTCCTTGGCTGAGCGCGATGATGGCATCGGTGAGCACCGCAAAGGAAATATCTTTACGTAGATAGCCATCAGCACCAAGGCGAATGCTTTTGAGTACTAAATCATGCTCGTCAAAGGTCGAAAGTAGCATGACAGCAACAGGGAGCTTGGCATTGCGGATCTCACGCAATGCGTCAATACCACTGACTGTTGGCATACGCACATCTAACACCAAGACATCGACCGGGTTGGCCGTGAGCCAAGTAACGATATGCTCTGCGTGGTTGCGTTGTGCGCTTACCTGCAAATCAGGATGCAGTGCTAATAAGCTACATAATCCCTCGAGCACCAAATTTTGATCATCTACCACTGCCACTTTAATCACTATCAGCCTCCACACCTAACGGAAGCGCGATATCTAGGCGCGTGCCGGTCGCTAGCGAAGTCACAGTCAGCTCGCCGTCAAGTTGCATCACACGCTCTTGCATCCCCTTGAGCCCGTTTCCCCATTGATGGTGGTTAATACCCATACCGTCGTCCTCAACGCGCCAAAGTAACCACTGTTGCTGACGCCACAAGGAAATATCACAGCGCGTAGCGTACGCATGTTTGCGCACGTTAGTAAGCGCTTCTTGGGTGGCACGAAACAGCAACTCGGCGATTCGCGCATCACGCACTTTTACACGCTCACTGTAATGCAGCTGGGTAACAGGGTGAGCAGTATCTGCAATCAGTGTTGTTAGCGCCTGCTTGAGATCAATATTATCGAAAGCCCTGAGAGTACTCACCGTATCGCGCGTATGCGCCAGTAAATCAGTGATTATATGTTTGCACTGCGCCAAAGGAGGTTGCGCTGAGTGGCTGAGTTGTTGGGCCAGTTCCAGTTGTAAATTTAACGCCGTTAGGCCATGTCCTAACGAGTCGTGGATGTCTCTAGCGATGCGCAGGCGTTCATCGCGCTTGGCGGTATCTTGCAGTAAAACCTGGGTGGCACTGAGCTCTTGGAGTAGGGCCTTATTGCGCTCGTTGGCTCGGCGCTCATCAAGTAAGGCGTAGGATAAGCGCAGAGCAAACAAGTGATAAGCGATGAATAAGAGAGTATTCACGAGGTCGTAGGAGGTGGGCGTGGTGGCAAAATAGGCTAAAGGCATAACCAGTGCCAAAGCTAAGCACACTATTAGCGGCGCCAGATAGACAAGGCTTGCTACATACACCACAGAGAGGATTAAAATGAGACCGCTTTTTATCCAAATCAGTAGTATCAGCAACAGACTAAATTGTGCTGTGGCCAATATTTTCTGGGATCGAATAGTTCTCTGTGGGCCTGCGGTACGCAACAAGTGCAGCATGACAAAACCAGTGAACACAGCAGCGACGAACACATCTGGGTAAGGCAAGTTGAAGCGCAGTACATCCTGTTGTTGATGCAGCGAGTAAAATACAAAACCAGCGACGATAGCGCAGGTGAATAGTACTAGAACAGAGCCAGTCCAATTCGCTATAAAGTGGTTACTTTGCCATGCCTTCATGTTGTTGCGTCCATGCGTTTACTGCTCGGTATATAAAGCTGCTAAGCCTTGTTGGTTAGCCACAAGTAAGTATGAGCGATTGAACGAGATAGTACATAGGTCGACATTTTTTTGCGCTATTTTTATGTCGGAATCGCAATCACTGCCATGCACAAAAGCACTTAGCTCACCTGCATCTAGGCTAAAAGCGTGTCCCTTTATGCTAACCTGAATTGGTTCGGCAGCAAAGATACGTAGAGCATAGGCGTTGTCTTGGTTATCTTGTTGCTGCTCTATAAGACTTATGTTTATCTGAGCAGCGTTTTGCCAGGCGACAACGTGGTATGCGTGATCATATTCCACTTCCACTCTCTTTTGCGCTACTGGGCCAAATACGTTTCTTGCTGCAACATAAAGGGAGAGCTTTCTGTTGGCATTACTCTCGTGAGTAATGGCATATTGCTGTGCATCTTTTGCTAGGGTAGCGAGGTAATAATCATCATCTGCCACGTCGCGTTCATCACCGTTAAGTTGGGTGTTGGCGATGTGGTAATCCAGCTCGTAGTCAGTGGCGTTAAGCAGGTAGTAATCATTTTTATAATAATCACTGCCAAAATTAATGGTTTCCAGCTCTTCCTCTAAATCATCCGACGAGCAGGCGCTCAGAAACAGTGCGGCGGTCGTTAACAATAACCAGTGTGACTTCATCGTTTTATCCTTAATGGCAATGGGTGTATGCCCAAGTTTATCCATCAAGGAATGACACGCATGTGTCAAAAGTCATAACTGTATAATGAACTTTTAAAGAGAGGGGGCGTTACTGGCGGGCGTAATTACTGAATTCACGTAGTGACAGCTTGCCATCTTTGTCCTGATCATAGCTGCTAAAGCGTGACCATAATGCGGGTTCTTGGGCGGCTTCTGATTTACTAATGGCGCCATCGCGGTTGCGATCGAGTTCTTTAAAGCGCGACTCCACACTCCCAGCGTGGGCAGTGCTCAGAGAACTTAGAGCAATTAATGAGATAAATACAGTGACTATTACTTTCATATGAGTTCCTTGCGCGCGACTACGCACTTATATTGTTAGCCTAACGAATCGATTTTCACACGCCAACCAGAATAAGATTAATGGCTCGATTAGTGCGATTAAGTCCTAACTGGGTGTTAATTGTTGTTGCCTGAACCGAGCAAATTCATCGGCACTGAGTGTGTTATCTCGATTACGGTCGAGATCAGAAAAGACAGGCGCTAAACCATCGAGCTGCTGCGCTTCCAAATACGAAATAGAGTGATTATGATCACTATCCAAATGTTGAAATGAAACCTGGCTTTTTGCAAAAGTGACTGTTATCACCGTGAGAAAAGCAACGAAAACACTTAAACGTCGCACTGCATCCTCCAATTCATAGTGGCTTAATTCAAAAGCAGGTATAACCGATTTATCATGGCAAAGTCATACCCGCGCAGCATTAACAAGAACAATGCCAGTTTTTGTTCTTGTTAAAATTCATAGGGTTAGTAGGTTGGTCATGAAGGTAGCTAGGTAAATTTGTTGCCAAATAGCAACAGGTGGCGCGTTAATTTTTAAATTTATATATATTTCAAAGTTTTACGGATTCGCAAATTTGCAACAGGAGGCAAGTTGATAAAACAGTTATGGCGTTGGCGGCCCAATCTATTTACACAGTTTTTTATTGGCGTAGCCATTCTGTTGGTGCCATTGGCTTTAGTCGTGGTGGTGTTCTTGCAGGCCCTTGATAAGCACATGGTGAATACTCAGCAAATGGTTCTGAGTAGTTATCAAAAAAATGAACAATTCAATGAATTTAAACAACTTTTTCAGTCTTTAGAGCGTGCAACCCTGCAAAATTGGGTACTGCAAAGTGAGCAGTTAAGTGAAGCGGTAGCACAGCAATGGCAAAAAGCAGATACGATGCTGGATAGCCAAATCAGTGCCGCTGATGTATTCAGTGAACAAAGCCGTTGGCAAGAGCTGTATGCCACCTTTAGCGCTACCCGCGATGAATTGCGTAATAGCCAAACGCAAAACGCACAATTGTTTGTTCCTTTACGCCAGCAGATTAATACCCATGGTCAGTGGCTGCACGAACACACTAAAAAGCAAGTGACGCATGCGCAGCAAGCTCTGGCTGATTTACAACAAAGCTTTATCCATTGGCTGGTGGCCTTGGTGCCTATTGTGTTGCTTTTTGGTGGCGGGTATCTATGGCGTATTAGCAGCCGACTCAGCTACCTTTCACGGGTGATTGGGCGCTTAGGCAAAGGTGATTGGGATGTTGATATTAAGCTCACGGGTGCCAAAGAATTAAGAGAGCTGGGGCAGAAGCTGCATTGGATGCAGCAGCAACTACAAGCGTTAGAGCAGCAAAAGGATACGTTCTTACGCCATGTTACCCATGAATTAAAAACCCCCCTGGCATCAATGGTGGAAGGCTGTGATCTGCTTAGCGAGCAAGTCGTTGGGCCCATTAACGAGCAACAGCAGGATGTGCTGGAGCTGATCAGCCAAAGCACCGAACGACTAAGAGCGATGATTCAAAGTTTGCTCAATTATAACGCTATTCGCTCACGCACCGCCAATCCGCGCCCGTGTGATCTTGCTGACTTAAAACACCAAGTGTTAGAGCATTTCGCTGATCGCTTAGCGTTAGCGCAGCAGAAGGTAAATTGGCAGTGTGATAAAAAACTCGCTATGCTGCGCCTTGATGGCGAATTGGTACAAATGATTTTGGTGCAGCTACTCTCGAACGCCATTAAGTTTTCTCCACCGGGTGCCACCATCACCGTCGCGATTAGTCAAAGTAAGTCTGAGGTTGAATTAAAAGTATGCGACCAAGGGCCTGGAATTTCTAAGGCTGAGCAAGAACGTCTGTTTGACGCTTTCTTCCAAGGCAAAGCGGGCAAGTCTAGTCGCTTGCAGGGCAGTGGGTTAGGTTTGTCGATAGTTAAAGAATGTGTTGACCAACTCAACGGTGATATTAATATTCATTCAGTTTCCCCTAAGGGCAGTTGCTTTACGCTGCATTTCAATCAGTAATGGAGTTCATTATGAATAAGTTTGTCGCCTTGGTGAGCCTTGGTATGATCAGCATGCTAAGTGCCGGCTGTCAGTTGCTAGGGAGCGCAGAACCCAGTGCAACTGTGGTTGAACAACCCAAAGCGCCAACAACAGTGGTGGTCGGTACGCCCAACCCGAAACCGCGTCCAAAACAGCCGCCATCTTACCCGAGCGCACAACAGCTAGTGCAATGGCATGCACAGCAGTGTGGTGGTTTTGCCGCCACGGCACAGGATAACGATGAAACTTTCATTGCCGAGCCGCAACTGAAACAATTTTTTGCGCGCTTATGCTTACGAGGGCAAACGCAGCCACAAGAAATGTTGGCTGAACTCGAAGTCGTGAGTGCCCAGTATTACTGGCCTGAATCTAGCGCTCGCTACTTCTGGTTGCTGAAACAGCAACTTATCGCCAATGCGCAGATGCGCCAGGAGTTACAAGCGCAAAAGCAAGAGCAAGCGCAAATGAAAGCGCGCATGCAAAAAACCTTGTCTTCGCTTGCCGCAATAGAGCAACAGCTATTGCAGCGCAGTACCCAGCAGGAGAGTGACAATGAGTACTAAATCCAAAGTTTTATTAGTGGATGATGACGAAAGCCTACTGAAGTTACTCACTATTCGCCTGTTAGCTAATAACTATGAGGTTAGCACCGCGAATTGTGCTAGTGATGCCTTAAGCGAGCTGCAACAACAGCACTTTGATGTGCTTCTGACCGACTTGCGCATGGATGATATCGATGGCATGCAACTCGCCGAACAAGTGCAGCAACTTTACCCGACCATGCCGGTGGTGATGATGACCGCACATGGCTCTATTCCTGATGCGGTGAAGGCTACCAAGCAGGGCGTGTTTGCCTTTTTGACTAAACCCATAGATAAAGACGAGCTGATCGATACCCTAGCTAAAGCGGTGCGCCTGCATGGTCACAGCCAAGGTCAGCAAAGTAACCATCATGGTATCGTTACTCGCAGTGCCACCATGCACCACTTATTAGAGCAAGTGCGAATGGTTGGTGCCGCTGATGTGAATGTGCTGATCTCTGGGGCCAGTGGTACGGGTAAAGAGTTATTGGCCAAAGCGGTGCATGAAAATAGCAATGTCAGTGATGGACCTTTTGTTGCCATCAACTGTGGTGCGGTGCCCGCAGAGTTGTTGGAATCACAGCTGTTTGGTCATAAAAAAGGGGCTTTTACCGGGGCCACAACGGACCATGTGGGGTTATTCTCACAGGCCGAGGGAGGCACCTTGTTTCTCGATGAAATTGGCGATATGCCTTTGAATCTGCAGGTGAAGCTATTGCGGGTGCTGCAAGAGAAAACGATTCGCCCGGTAGGTCATAGTGAAGAAATCCCCGTTAATGTGCGGGTGGTGTCGGCAACCCACAAAGACCTACCCACGGCCATTAGTGAAAATACCTTCCGTGAAGATTTGTATTACCGCTTAAATGTCGTCAACCTGCGCCTGCCGGCGTTAAATGAGCGTCGCGAAGATATCTCGCTGTTGGCACATTACTTTTGTGAGCAAATTGCGGCGCGCCAAGAGCAGGCGGTGAAACGCTTCAGTGACGATGCTATGGACTTGTTACTGCGCCATGATTGGCCCGGTAACATTCGTCAGTTGCAAAATGTGGTGGAGCAAGTTGTAGCGCTTAGCCCTAGCGAGCTTATCAGTGCGAAGCAAGTGGCGCTAGCGCTGCAATGTGAGATGGAGTCGAGCTCACCCATCGCTCTTAATGAAGCGAAAAAGCAATTCGAGCGTGAGTATTTGATCCGCGTTTTGAAAATGGTGGATGGCAATGTCGCTCAAGCCGCTAAACTCGCTAAGCGTAATCGCAGTGACTTTTATAAGTTGATTAAAAAGCACGATATTGACGCTGAGCAGTTCGCGCCATCGGCAAGTAAGTAAGGGCCATTCTAAGGCTCTTACAATCTCAATAACTCATAGATATACTGACTCTTTTAAGACGCATGGAATAATTTAATGCAGTTATTTATGGTGTATTTAGGTGGGCGTGTTCGCGGCTGTCATATTGAAATGCACGACGTACGCTTTGTGGTTGGGGAGTCCATTGACGATACCTACTCAAAACTCAAGGCGCAATGGGTCGGTGACAAGGACAAGGTGCATATGGACTCGTATATGGCTGTTAACGATATTGATGGCTACCACATTGCCATTGCCGACACGCCGCAAAATCGTCCGGAGCGTTTGTATTTTGTGAACTTAGGTGCCTATGAAGCGGATAAAATGGCTGAGCAACATGCCTTCACATTGACCGTTGCACACAGCGCCGAGCAAGCCAAACAGCAAGTCAAACAACGTTATTTAACGCACATGAGCCATCAGCATAAAGATGATCTCCATGAGGTGGATGACTGCTTTGCCTTGGATTTGCTCGATAACCAATACCACATTCACCTAACCCCAAGCGGACGCTCGCAAACAATCAAGCCGGATTGGTTTGGTTATCACGTATTGTAGCGACCTGATTACTCCTCGTCCTGCTCATCTTGTTCTTGTTTGATGGCCATGCGTATCGCAATAATGACTAACGCAAACAATGCAAAGGGCAGGGCCGCGAGGGCGTACTCTACGATATGGCTATCTTGATAGTTGGGTTGCAACACAAAGTGACCACCCACACATAAGGCGATAGCAATAAATAAAATAGGCAGTAGGGCAAGTTCTTTTTTAGCGCGGTGTGGTTTCACAAAAATAAGGCACGAGGAGAAGACGTGCCTTATTGTAATGAACCTTCACTGTTAGGTTCAAGGGGTATTGGCTGAGGAGGCGTTGGCTCAGCGTGTTCGCTATTATTAAAGAGCGCAAAAATATACTCAATCTCCTCAGGTTGAAGAAGCTGACCTGTCATACTCATTTGTGCTCCATAATTGCGACGATGACCTAACTCTAACGCTTCAGGAATGAATAGGTCGTGAATCAATCTTGGATTATTTTAATGGTCAGTGAAAAGACCACGCCACTGCCATCAGCGAGGTTTTCAGCCTTTATTTGTGCTTGATGGTAATCGGCAATAAGCCGAGCCACGTACAAGCCTAATCCCAAATGGGGCTGCTGCTGCTTATCTTGCTCGCGGACCGACACCATAGAATCAAAAATATGCTCACCGATATCCGCAGGAAGCGCTGGGCCTTGATTACTCACTTTAAGCACTGCGTGCTGAGCTTGGCGCTCAAGGGATACGCCAATCGCGCTGCCCTCGTAAGCAAACTCCAGGGCGTTGTTAATCAGCTTATCTAACAGCTGCGCTAAAAAATCAGCTGAACCTTCCACGGGAATAGCCGCGTCGCTAATGTTGATGTCAAAGTGTGCTTGCGGGTATGCGAATTGATACCCCTGCATACAGCCATGCACCACTTGCTGCAGATCGTAATGTTCTTTTTTTGCCGTTGAGATACTTTGCTCTAAGCGTGTTGCTTCGCTCATGGTGGTGATCAATTTGTTCAGCCGATTGACCCCTTCTTGAGCGCGGGTGAGGTACTTTTGCTGTTGTGGCTCGGTGGCGATCATTTGCAAGTTTTCTAATGAGCTGCGCACCACCGCCACCGGTGTGCGTAATTCATGAGACAGGCGTGAGGACATATTCTCCAGGTAATGGGTATAGCCGCCTAAGCGATTAACGATGTTGGCGAAGCTGCGGGATAAGTCACCAATTTCATCACTGTCTTTACTCAGTGTTAAGGTACCGCGAACACGACCTTGCTCATCAATGGCTTGCTCGGCGCTGTCACGCAGGCGACGAATGCGCGAGGAAATACGAGAAGCGAAGAAAAACAGCGTGATGGTGCCGATAAACATCACCGCCAAAATCACGTTAAATAGCTTTTCCAGTGCCTTGTTGCGCAGCGTACGTACGCCATTGGTGGTCTCTTCTGCGATCACCGCGCCGAGCACTTGGTCATCACCCCAAATAGGGTAGGCGGCACTGAGAATAACGGCTTTGTTATCCGGTGTCAGGCGCCAGTTGGAGGCCGGCTTGCCTTTTAGGGCGTTGGCTATATGGCTGCCTTCAAGGGCGGCTACATCGTGCAAGGTATCTAAAAAATCACTGGGCGGGCGGGTGAGAATTTTATAGTACAGCGGGTGTAAAAAGCGCTCTTCAAAGCGTTGCCACGCCCCTTGTTGTTCGTTTTCTTGTAACGAGCTTGCCCAGACGCCATCGGCATGTTGAATGGTGCCAGACTGTGCTAATACTCGATGATGTTTATCGACAACCCAAATACGGCTGCCGCTGTGACCCATGCCTTTAATAATGCGTTTGATCTCAGGCGATGGCAGCAACACGGTGCCAAGGCGGTTGGCATCATGCACATTGGAGGTGGCCATGAGGTGGCGCTGCTGTTGGCCATCGTCCCAATCACTGATAGCAAAGCCCAGTTTGTTACCAAGCATATTTAAGGGCATACGTAGCTCGATGTTATAACCTTGTGCAGTGCGTCGGAAATAGCCCTGAATTTGTGTGTAGGGTTGCAGTGAAGGCAGTTCAAAGGCGTTGACCCAGCCATCTTCGCGGGTCGCGACAATGTAATTCGTAAGCTCCCCCTGTGGCGTTTTTATGGCGATTTTTAAGTGGTCGTTGCGACTCACGCCAAGGGCATTTTTGGGGCGGTAACGCACGGTGTCATCTCGCACCGCGAACACCGCGTACAGGTAATTACCATACTTGCCGACCATATGACGAAAAGAGAGATCAGCGTTGTCATGCTCTGGGTTGGGGGTACTCAGGTATTGGCCATGATACTGCCACATTAACTCTTGATAAGGCTGCCAATCACCCAATTCGCCATCAAGCCGAATGGCATTATCGATGCTGTAGGCGTACAGGTCGCGACCTTTCTCGACCTTGTCGGTAAATTGACTGGCGTTTTCAAACAAGGCCGGGCGTTCGTGTAAGGCTGTGGCCAGAGCTCGGGTGGTGCCCACCAAGGTTTTTTCTTGCCCTTTACGTAGGTACTTTTCCATTTCCCAGACGTATTCGTAGCCAAGCCATGGCAGGACGAATAAAAAGCAAGATAACACAATGACCTTACTGCGCAGGCCCAGGCCAAATCGTGCCATTTACTTCATTTCCCAGCGATAACCCATGCCATAGACGGTGTTGATACAATCAAAGCTAGCATCAATGGCTTGGAATTTTCTGCGAATACGTTTTACGTGCGACGTGATGGTGCTGTCATCGACGTATATTTTTGCATCGCTCATTAACTCATCACGACTTTTTACGTGACCAGGGCGCTTAGCAAGCGAATGTACCATCCAAAACTCGGTTACGGTCAGATCCACGGCTTGGTTTTGCCAAGCAGCGCGCATTCGCTTGAGATCTAACTCCAAATCGCCTTGCTCTATGGTTTCATTCGCTTGCGGGGGCGTCTCTTGTGCTTCCACGCGGCGAAATAACGCACCAATACGCGCTGCTAAATGGGCCATGCTGATATCTTTGGTAAGGTAATCATCGGCCCCCATACGCAGGCCACAGACTGTATCAATTTCGCTGTCACGGGCAGTTAAAAAAATAATTGGCAAGGTATGCGAGCGGGCACGCAAACTTTGGCACAGCATAAAGCCACCATCAATCTCATTGCCTAAGCCAATATCGACGATGGCGAGATCTGGTAGTTGCTCAAACAGTGCTCTTTCAGCACTGGGCCTGTCGGCAAACCCTTGTACCTGGTAGCCTTGTCCTTCGAGCATTTCAACGTAGTTATCGCGAATAGCAGCTTCGTCTTCGATAATGGCAATGCGTTTCATAATCCGTGTGCTGAGTTTTTTGTTGTGAGCGCTACTATATCGCGAATTTAGCGCTTTGTGAGCAGTAACAGGCTAATTGCCATAATTCATCATTTTTGTGCTCGCTTTGGCCGTCAGTGATTTATGCGAAGGACAAAAATATCCCCAAGGGTGTTTGGCTTATGTTAACGACAGGCTACAATAGCGGCTTTATATTTCCCAAGGTAGGCCCATGAAACTGACAGTAGAAATAAGCAAGTACCCATTGCATCAAGACTATATCCCCTATATTCAAGATTTCATTGACCGCCTTAATGCGCATGGCGATATTAAAGTGATCACCAATACCTTATCAACTCAGGTGTTTGGCGATTATGACACCGTGATGTCAGTGGTGAGTGCAGAAATTAAGCGCTCCTATGAAACCTACGGCAAGGCTATTTTTGTGTGTAAGTTTCTATGCGGTGATCTCTCTCCTGAGGCGAGTTAAGAGGCGTAAAGATGGAAACTCTGAGCGCTATTATTGCCGGATTCAGTGCCATGTCGGTGTGGGAATACGTTGCTGTGGCATTATCCATGGCTTACTTGCTATTGGCTATGAAAGAGAGTTTGTGGTGCTGGCCGGCGGCTTTCATTAGCACCTTAATCTATACTTTGATGTACTGGAACGGCGCTTTGTTAATGGAGTCGGCGCTACATTTTTACTATATGGGTATGGCGGTGTACGGTTGGTGGGCATGGCGCTATGGTCGTCAAAATAGCGCCCGCCAAGGCATTACTTCATACACTGTCCAGCGTCACGCAGTGGTAATCGCTGCCACGACGGTGGTCGCTCTCGTGGCCGGGTATATTATGGATAACTACACCCATGCTGATTACGCCTACCTTGATAGTTTAACCACCTGTTTTGCGGTGGTAACGACCTATTTGGTGGCACAAAAAGTGTTGGAAAACTGGCTATATTGGGTGGTTATTGATGCCGCGTCTATCTATTTATATGTTGCTAAAGGGTATTATCCGACAACGGTGCTATTTGTGTTTTACACGGTGATGGCGGTGGCCGGCTATCTGCGCTGGCGGGCGCAATACCAGCATAAGAGCACCACAGGAACGGCCTATGCCTAAATCTGTTGCCTCAATTAATAGCTTAGTGCGGCGTTATAAACCCAGCACGCGCATTGAGCAAATTACCTATTTGCCACAAGGTGTGAGCAACGAAAACTATCGTGTTGATACCGCAGAGCAATCGTGGCTGGTTAAATTTTATGCCAAGCCATTACCCCACGAGGCAATTGCGGCTCAGCGCCGCTTAGCCAAACAGGCTGCTTGTCCGGCGCCCTTGTACGTAGATGAAGCGCATCAAGGGGCTATTTTTCATTATGCGCCGGGTAAGGTACCAGAGCAGTTTGATGTCAGCCAAGCTGTGAAGTGTTTACAGCTCATCCACGCCCAACCATGCAGCGGGCCATACCTTGATTTGCATGCCGAGCTCAAGCGCTATGAGCATCAGCCTTTTTACCAAGCATATGCGCAGGCGCTGCATCAGGTTGTCACTGATACTAAAATGCAATCTGAAGATATGCGCTTTTGTCACAATGACTTAATTCGGCAAAACATTATTAGTTACTTAGGATGTTGGCAGTGCATTGATTTTGAATATGCTCAGCCCGGCGACCGATACTTTGATCTCGCCATGCTGAGCATTAGTTTCTCTCTGACTGAGGCACAACAGCACGCGTTGCTAAGTGAGTACTTTGGCAGTGAGCAACGCATCGACTGGATTAAGTTTACGGCTATGCAGAAGTTAGTCGCGGCGCTGAATTATTTTTGGTATCGAGCGAATAACACTGCGCATCGAGTGGATGAAGCCAAACTACAACTCGATGAGATTCTAAATGCCACCTAGGCGCTGTGCCAACTCCTTGTATCTTTCCACGTCGCTTTTATCGAACATTGGGTCACCGTTATCATCTTGGCTTTTGGCAATGAGCAAATGCTCACGGGCAAGGCGTTTTACGCGTTCAATTTTTACACCAAGGTATTCGGCGACTTGTTCTGCAGTCATCAAGTTCATAGGGGCTCCAAACAGCATATAAATAGTAGTGTACATACAGTGAAACAGACGCTGTTCTTCTCAATAGCTGTGCGCTTTTATAGCGGCAGCAAGCCAACAATACTGAAATAAAAAGATGATGATATCTCAGCCCAATTACAGCTTGTTGAGGGAAGTTAACAGCAAATTTGCAACACAGTAGATATAAGTAAAGTTCAAGATAGCAGGATTGCCAGAGAAAATAACGCAAAAGTATGAGTCAAATGTAAATACCTTGAATGCCAAGGCGAAATTGCATCATGAGCGAGTGAAATTTAATCGTATTGCTCGGTGCTGAGTGACAGCTGCTGAAAATATCGCCATATGATCAGCTAGGGCTAGTATTTACCTTGTGATGCCTTTACTATAAGCGCTGTCTGAACACATAGACACTGCGCTCTCGTGGTGAAATGGATATCACGTGGCCCTCCGGAGGCCAAGTTCTAGGTTCGATCCCTAGCGAGAGCGCCATTTCTTTCTGTTAATATTACCGCCGTTAAATCAATCACTATCCCTCTTTCATATTGAGCATGTCATTTTTATTTTGTGTGGCAGTTATGAGCTATCAGCCTATGCCATGCAGTTAATATCATGCATTAGAACAACTTTGCATGGCGCTGCGCCAAGTCAATGTGCAGCTATATTCGCATGAGTCGTTCATCGCTTCAGTGCGCCTAGATACCATCAAAGCGATTAACGCGCTTTAAAGACGCTTAACAATCGCTTGCCTAAGGTATAAATCACTTGCTTAGTATGGATGGGAATAATCACAAATAGTCCCATGCCAGCATGAAAGTCAGGATTCATTTTGCAGTAAAAGGCAATCTCTTTTTTATCACTGGCGTGAAAGGCCGCAAGCTCCGAGATGCTGTAATTACTTGCACGGTTCACAGGCTTTAAACAACGAAGAGAGCCGCCAGGGCTTACTCTTCCCTCTGCGTTAAAGTGCTCAAACAGCGCGTTGGGACTTCTGCAATCTGGGTGTGGCCAGATAATTGCTACATGCTTGGCGATGGCCCGGTACATTGCTGGACTGAGCATTGTATCGGCATAATACACAGCGCACCAAGGACGTGTAAGCCAGTAGCGAATACTGTGATACAGGGAAAAGGAGAAGGTATTGCCACCGTTTCTATATTGTGGGTAAAAAGCTGCAGAGGCTCGTATTACCGTACTTTTGTCGTGCCGTGTGAAGGTTAACAGGCAATAGCCAACCAGCGTGCTATGGTCAAAATAAAGCCTGAGCTTACGCTGACACGCCTTGGGGTCATCAAAATAGTATTGCATGTACTCATCAGGGCTGACCCCGGCAAAGCTAGCGGCGATCACTTCTTTAAGCGCTAGCCGCTGCGCGCTACTAAGCCACTGGGTCTGCTGATCTAAATCGCGTATTTTTAAGCTCATACGTGGGCTACATCCGTGTGTGAAGGGGGAGCGTGGCAAGCTAAGCAGACCACGTGGGTAGGCTTTTTATAGCCATTTTTTCATACGAAAATACAAAGCGACGGCGGCGGTTAATATCACTAGAGCGAGAACAAACAACGGGAATGCCGCTGCTGATTCCGTTCCAGGAATTCCGCCAATATTGACGCCCAGTAAACCGGTAAGAAAGCCCAGGGGTAAAAACAGCGCTGCTACCACTGACATCACATACATACGCTTATTTAGTTGATCGGATACTTGGCTGGCGACCTCTTGTTGGATTATCTGAGCCCGCTCAATATTCAAATCAAGTTCTTCTAAGTAGCGCAGCAGATGGTTAATGGTTTCATTGATGCGCGGCGTATCACTGTCAGCCAACCAACTTGGCTGTTGACTCACAAGCGCGCGCAGAGCCTCCTTTTGTGGTCTGATATAGCGCTTTAAGCCGATAGTTTGGCGGCGCACCTGTGATAGCGCATTGTGATCATGTGCTCGTTGGCTATCAACATCTTCTTCAAATTGATCAAGTTTATCTTCGAGTTCATCTATCACACCTTGCATTCGCGAGGTTAAATTTTCGCACAATTGGCATACCAGTGCTGAGGTGGTACTCGGCCCTTTGCCTTTACGTAAAGATTCAGCAAGGGCATTCACCGACAGCAGGCGGCGGTGGCGCGTAGAGACGATAAGTTGCTCACTAACGAACACGCGAATCGATACCATATCATCAGGACTATCTGCCGGGTTAAGATTGACGCCACGCAAAAACAATAAATGGCCACTGTCATCGCTGACAATACGAGGGCGTGTTTCATCGGCAATAAGGGCATCATGTGCAAATTCACTTAATGGTACCGCTGCCAAGTATTGCTCAATATCATCTTGGCAGTAATCAAGATGTAGCCACAGCACACCATCACTGGGCTTCCACTGCTTAATCGCTGATTTTTCAGTTAATTGTTCAGCGCCGCCTTGAGCGTCTAACACTAAGGCATGAATCAAAGCTGACATAACACCTTCACTTTCAATACAGAATGTTTCTTCTATCCTTGTCTATTATCGCTACAAGATCAATGAATAGTCTTTATCGACGCGAGTAATTTAATTCACTGTTCTTTATCGATAATTACCGTATAAAGCGGCTTTTACTATTGCGCTCCTCGCCGTTGGAGCATACGAGTGACTTCGCATATGACAAATAAAATAACAGTAGGCTGGCGTGAGTGGCTAGCCCTGCCTGAGCTGGGGATTGATAAAATCAAGGCTAAGGTCGATACCGGTGCCCGTACTTCATGTATTCATGCTTTTCGAGTTGAAGAGTTTATACAAGATGAGCAGGTCTGGGTGCGGTTTTGGGTTCACCCCATTCAAGACGACAACGACACAGAGATACAGTGCCAAGCGAAGGTGATAGATCAGCGCACCGTTACTGACTCTGGTGGGCATCAGGAGCAGCGTTATGTCATACAAACGCAGTTACTTATTGGCGGCCAACAATGGCCTATTGAAGCAACACTCACAAATAGAGACACCATGAAATTTCGTATGCTATTGGGGCGTACAGCCATGGCAGGGCGTATTGTTGTAGACCCTGAATTGTCACACCAAACACAATTATAAGGTTTATTATGAAAATCGGCATTTTATCACGTAACAAGTCGTTGTATTCCACTCGCCGTTTAATTGAGGCGGCGCAGCAGCGTGGCCATGAAGTGCAGGTATTGGATGCTTTACGCTGTTACATGAATATCAACTCGCAAGAGCCGGAAGTACACTATAAAGGTCAAAAACTAGAGGACTTCAACGCCATTATTCCGCGCATCGGGGCTTCTGTTACGTTTTATGGCTGTTCAGTGTTACGGCAATTCGAGATGATGGGGGTGTACCCTGTGAACGAATCTGTTGCTATCACCCGCTCGCGCGATAAATTGCGTTCTTTACAGCTACTATCACGCAAGGGAGTGGGCATGCCGGTAACCGGTTTTGCATCCAAACCCGATGATGTCAAAGACTTGCTTGAGATGGTGGGTGGCGCTCCGGTTGTTATCAAGCTGCTAGAGGGGACACAAGGGATTGGGGTGGTGCTTGCTGAAACACGTAAGGCGGCCGAGAGTGTGATTGAGGCTTTTATGGGCCTGAAAGCACACATCATGGTGCAGGAATATATCAAAGAAGCGGGCGGGGCCGATATTCGTTGCTTTGTCATTGGCGATCGTGTTATTGCGGCGATGAAGCGCCAAGCCCAAGAAGGTGAATTTCGCTCCAATTTACACCGTGGCGGCAGTGCCAGCTTGGTACGGATTACCCCAGAAGAGCGTAAAACAGCAGTGGCCGCCGCTAAAGCAATGGGGTTAAATGTAGCTGGGGTTGACTTACTGCGCTCTGAGCGTGGCCCTTTAGTGATGGAAGTTAACTCTTCACCAGGACTCGAAGGAATTGAGTTAGCGACAGGGAAAGATATTGCTGGCATGATTATTCAATTTATAGAAAAGAATGCTAAAGAAAAGAGGACCAGAACCCGTGGCAAGGGCTAAAAAGAATCAGGCATTTACGCTGTTAGGTGAGCAAGTCGCACCTGGGCAGCGGCGCACCTTTGAGCTTGAAGCGGCTAAGCTATATACCCACTCACCACTGACCATTAATCTTGAGGTGGTCAACGGGGTAGAAAGCGGTCCGGTATTGCTGGTGTGTGCAGCAATTCACGGTGACGAGCTCAACGGTGTTGAAATCGTGCGACAAACCCTAGCAAAGGTTGATGCCACGCAACTGCGTGGCACCTTAATTGCTGTGCCTGTTGTCAATGTGTTTGGTTTTATCCATAAATCTCGCTACCTTCCCGATAGGCGCGATCTCAATCGCTGCTTCCCAGGCTCGCAGCGAGGATCTGTGGCGGGGCGTATGGCGAATACGTTTTTTAACGAAGTGGCGATGCATTGCAGCCATATCATTGATTTGCATACAGGTGCTATTCACCGCACCAATTTACCGCAGATCAGAGCCGATTTAAGCAATGAGGAAACGGCAAAAATAGCCAATGCCTTTGGTACGCCAGCGGTGATCAATGCCTCGCTACGAAACGGCTCACTGCGCAGTGAAGCGGCAGAGCTTGGGATCCCGGTGATCACGTACGAAGCTGGAGAGGCGCTACGTTTCGATCCCATCGCTATTGCTGCGGGTGTGCAAGGGGTGGAAAACGTCATGCGTAAACTGAGGATGCTACGAGGTAAGCGGGTTCGCAAGCAGGCGGAGCCGGTTATCGCCAGTTCTACCAGTTGGATCCGGGCCGAAACAGATGGCATTATCCGCGCTCAAGTATCCCTTGGCGAACGCGTGAGTAAAGGCCAAGTGTTGGCTTATATCAACAGTCCGCTAGGGGATAGTGAATGTGCGATTTTAGCGCCGCGCAGTGGCATTGTGATTGGACAGCAAACCATGCCTTTGGTGAACGAGGGCGATGCTATTTTTCATCTTGCTTATTTTGCGCATGCCAACTCGTTGGTTGAGCAACAGCTAGAGACATTTATTGATGAAATCAGTGACATGGATGATGAGTTAAAAACACCTGAACTTAACAATGAATAACAGGCGCAATTGCGCCTGTTGGCATTTGCTTTAAGGTTTATTTTTAGGTGCCAGTATGCGCCGTGTAGGCTTGGCTTTTTGTGGCGGTTTGTTCAGTACCATCACTGGCCGGGTTACAAATAAATTATTGGGGTAGAGAACACGATGACCCTCTAGGTGCTCTAACACCACGTTCATCAACCCCATTTCAATAATCCGTCCTTCTATGAAGTTGGCGCCATCAATCACCTTGACCCAGTTGCCGACCCGGCAATCATTTTGTACAAACATCAGCAAAAATGATGTCAGATTTGAAAGCAAAGACCAACCCGCAAACATCGCGACGCCAAGCATTGCAAACAGGCTTGAGCCGACCACTAATAGCCCGCGTAACTCAATGCCCCAGAACACCAACAGGATGCACAGCAGGACAAAAGCAAGCAACACTTTGAGTAACAATTGCGCGCGTTGTTTGCGATGAGGGTCGACTCGACCCCGGATCGTTTTGTTAAAAATTTTCAGCTGCAAGCGCACCAATAAAGGGAAAAGCAGCAGCACCACAAGGGTAACCAGCCACTTATAATGTTGAGTAAGAAGATCAACCAGCGCCACAGATATGTTCCTTATAAAAACAAGTTGTTAAAGCCGCTGTATAGCATGGAAACAGCCATCAGCAAAGTGTATTTAGAAGGATTTCTTCACGGTCACCAACCACTGGACGGGGTCGACATCATTTGGGCGGTTGATAGCTCTGGCGACATCGATATGAATAACCGTTCCGGCGTTGGCGCGACTTGGTGCTAAGCGTAAACCAACCCCATAGTTGTGGCGAAAGTGGGTGTCATTGGCGGGATTGCTGTTGGTAAACCAGGCTTGTCCTGCGTCATAAAAAGCAGCCCCACCGACGCGAAATAACTGCCATAGGTTATATTCCCAATAATAGCGCTTCTCAATGCTAAGCAGTGCTCGCCGATCCCCTTGCTGATAATGCTGCGGGTATCCGCGCAGCCCGGAATCGCCACCTAATGTAAGCTGGCGGTCCAAAGTTAACCCTTCAGCGCCATCTATACGCGCCTTTACATACCACGATTGAGCATCATCACTATTAAAGAAATACTCAGCTTGGGTGCCAAAAAATAGATTCTCAGCAGTAAACCCATCTTCGCGTAACTGACCTTGTACATCCACCGACCAACGCCACAGACTCTGCTGATTAACGTAGTGGCTGCGCTGCACACGAAAGTCGAGCACCAAACGGTTAGTATCGCCACCCAGAGATTCGCCTGAGTAACCTAAAGTAGTATCGATTTGCCAGCCTAGGTTCAAATCTTCGGTGCGCGTGATAGAGTCGATATTGTGTACTTTTACATAATCGTCTTGTAACCAGCTGACTCGTAGATAGGGATAGGAAAGCGTACGCTCTTCGGCAAGAGGTAACACGGTTTCATCGATCGCATCAAACCGGTCTTTTTGGTAGCGATAACCGACGATGGTGCGCTGTGTCCAATTCGGGGCTGGGGAGCTTGAAACCCCATAAAAAAGATGGCTAGAAGAGGTATGTTGCGAGAACTCACTGATCTCTTCACCGCGATCATAGAGCTTCTCCTGACGGCGGTTACTGCCATTGGCCACCCCATAACTGTGTTTTGTAGACAGCGCATAAAAAGGATAAGTGACCGACAGCCAATGGCGCTTACCGTCACTGTTATCTGCATACTCAAGACGACCGCGATAACGACTGCCGAGAATATTCGGATCGTCATAGGTAAATTCGTAACCACTGCGCTCTTCATCATTGGTGCGTACTAAGGATACGCGCTTACCCCAACCAAGGAAGTTACTGTCACGAAAACCAAACGTGGAGCGGTTCTCACCTCCGCTGCGGCTAAAGCTAATCTCTGGCAACAAAGTCCAGAGCTCACGGGTTTCGACTTTCACATCCACAAACTCGTCGCACCGCGTTTGCGCACTGATCCGAGCGTCATATAAATAGCCTTGTTGACGTAGCAAACGTTCTGACTCGCGTAATTGTTGTGGGCTGTAGCGATCGCCTGGTTGGAACAACAAAATATTCTCTAACACTTGCTGTTCAGTCATCACATGCATGTCGTTGGCAAGGCGGAACAGCCAGTTATTTTCGTCGTCTAATTCGGTGTTAAAGATATTTTGCTGGCTAAAGCTAATGTCTCCAATCCGTCGGCTAGGATTGGCATCAGGAAGGGGAGCTTTGTCCTCGAGTTGACGCGATAGTAAGTGGTTACTTTGCACTTGGGACTGTTCATTCTTGCACTTTTCCTGCTGCGCCGGAGCAGCACTGGAAAAGGCGGCTAGGGTACTCAGTAGAACGAATAGTCGATTCATTTAACTCACTTTTTTCCATATCGTGAATTAAAGTGTATCGCACATTTATTAACTTGCGCTTAAATAATTTCCTAACTCGGTTAACTTACCTTGCGCCTCAACCCCTGTGGCACTGATCCAAATATTATCGCCATAATGTTCAAAATGCAGCTCAAAAGGAAGCTGCTCAAAGCTAAAGCGCAGCATGTGCCTGTCTACACCTTGTTCAAACTCACCGATGGCAATGGCGTCATGATGCAAGAAAATACGGCCCCAAAAATCGAATTCATCAGCGCTGGGCATCACATCAGGAGTAATGATAATAACGTGGTGTTGGCTATCTATAGCGAGTTGGGTCACAGTTAAGCTCTTATATGGTATTGGCGATTATTCGGGTGACAGATGATTACGAATTAAAGTCATAAAGGCACTGCCGTACTTACTGAGTTTAGTGAAACCCACACCCGATACTTTTAAAAACTCGGTGTCATTGGTAGGCATAAGTTGCGCCATTTCCGCTAGGGTTCGGTCATTGAATACCACATATGGCGGCACATCATCATCGTCCGCTAGTTGCTTGCGCAAGGCGCGCAGTTTAGCAAACAGCTTTTTATCGTAATTGAACTGGGCCAGCTTATCTTGATAAACGTGCTTGGCTTGTAAACGTGGTTCAGCAAGTTGTAACTGATATTCGCCCTTGAGCACTGGTCTGGCTGCTTCGGTAAGGTGTAGTACCGAACCTTGGGTAATATCTTGATGCAGTAAGCCCTGATGAATGAGCTGGCGCAAAATACTGAGCCAATATTCGCTGCTGTGCTCCTTGCCTATGCCGTAGGTGCTTAAGGTATGATGGTTAAGATCCCGGATACGCTGAGTGTTGGCGCCACGCAGTAACTCGACGATATAGCCTAGCCCGAATTTTTGTCCGGCGCGATACACACAGGATAGTGCCTGCTGCGCCACCACGGTGCCATCAAAACGCTGCGGTGGATTTAAGCAGATATCGCAGTTACCGCATGCCTCGCGCTGGTATTCACTAAAATAATTAAGCAGTATTTGTCGTCGGCAGGTTTGCGCTTGGGCAAAACTGGCCATGGCATTGAAACGCTGCTCTTCGACACGGCGGCGCTGCTCATCGTCAATGTCTTCAAAAAAGCGCCTAACTCGAGGGACATCCGCCGGGTCAAAATACATAATGGCTTCTGCGGCCAAACCATCCCGTCCGGCTCGGCCAGTTTCTTGATAATAAGACTCGATGTTTTTGGGAATATCATAGTGCACCACAAAGCGCACATTGAGTTTGTTGATGCCCATGCCGAAGGCCACAGTGGCTACCACAATTTGAATATCGTCTTTGGCAAAAGCGTTGTGCACAAAGTGGCGCGATTCGTTACTCATGCCAGCGTGGTAACCGGCGACATTAAAACCTGCTTCACTGAGTTTTTGGGCCAAATCATCAACGCGCTTGCGGCTAGTGCAGTAGATGATGCCGCTTTGCCCACTTTGGGTGCGCAAATAGCGCAGCAACTGAGTGAAAGGTTTAAACTTTTCTTCCAAGGTGTAGCGAATGTTTGGCCTATCGAAGCTGCCAATATGGATATAGGGCGAGCGAAGCCCCAGTTGATTGACAATATCGACACGAGTGGCGCTGTCGGCGGTGGCAGTAAGTGCCATCATCGGTACATGGGCAAAGCGCTGTTTGAGTTCACTAAGGCGGAAGTAATGGGGACGAAAATCATGCCCCCAGTGAGACACACAATGTGCCTCATCAACTGCAATCAGGCTGATATTTAAATAGCCAAGACGCTGCATAAACTCATATTGCAGCACTTTCTCCGGAGCAACATAGAGTAGTTTTATTTCGCCGTCATGGAGTTGCTGATAGATGAGCTGCTGCTGTTCACGAGTCAGAGAATTATTAATATAGGCCGCTTTGACCCCTTGGGCGTTGAGCTGAGTCACCTGGTCTTGCATCAAGGATATTAATGGTGAAATGACCAAGGTTAGCCCGGGTAATAACATTGCCGGCACTTGGTAGCATAACGACTTGCCACCGCCTGTCGGCATCAGCACTAAGGCATCCTGAGCGCCAAGCACGGCGTTGATCACCTGCTGTTGGCCCTCGCGAAATTGGCTGTAGCCGAACACGTCGCGCAGGATCTGCTCAGGCGTTTGTTCGGAAAATAATGCGGATACACTGCTCATGGCCGCCTATTCTAGAGTCTTTTATTATTCCTGTCTGCAACTGCCTTGCTCTTTGCTTAAAAATGCATCTTCAGATAGGCTATAACTCATCTTACCAGTTGAGAACAGACTATGGATAAAGCTCAAGCCCTGAATAAGCTAAGCCAGTTATTTGCGCAAATGCCTTTCAACCAGTTATTGGCAATGGAGATTAAGGAGCTGGACGGCGAGTCGGCGAGCATCGAATTGCCATGGAGCGCGCAGTTAATCGGTAATCCGCAACAGCAAATACTCCATGGCGGAGTCATTTCGTCGTTGTTAGACACTGTGGGTGGATTGCTTGCTGCCGCATCGGTGATTGATAAATTTGGCCCGGCAGAAATGCTCAGCGCACAATCCCGGCTGGCAACCTTAGGCACCATCGATTTGCGCACAGACTATTTACGCCCGGGCAAGGGTGAGCGTTTTATTGCTACGGCTATGTTGATTCGCTCGGGTAACAAGGTGTGTGTCTGTCGTATGGAGCTGCATAATGACCAAGGTGTGCAAATCGCTTATGGTACAGGCACTTATTTAGTCGGATAAACTAGCCCTTCAACAATGCGAGGCGTAGAATAGCGTTTTTACCGTTTGGGTTAGTGTTATGTCATCCGATGCTCAAGCCAAAAAAGGCATGCTATTCGCAGCCTTGGCGTTCACTATGTGGGGAGTTGCCCCAGTCTATTTCAAACAGTTGCTCGCTGTACCCGCTCTGGAAATCCTTGCCCATCGTGTGATTTGGTCGGTGCTATTTTTGTTGTTAGTGGTGGCAGTGTTGCGTCAGTGGCGTAACGTCCAAGTGATCATTAAACAGCCAAAATACTTACTCATGCTGGTAGTGAGTGCCACCTTATTAGGTTTCAACTGGGGCTTGTTTATTTGGGCGGTGAACAATGACCACATGCTCGATGCCAGCCTTGGCTATTACATCAACCCGTTACTGAACGTACTACTCGGTGTAACCTTTTTATCTGAGCGCTTGCGCAAGTGGCAGCTATTTGCGGTGGCTTTGGCGCTCACTGGGGTGGCCATTCAGCTGATCAGTTTCGGTTCGTTTCCGGTGGTGGCCTTTGCGTTGGCTGGCTCCTTTGCCACCTATGGTTTAATTCGTAAAAAGATGCCCGTTGAATCATTACCTGGGTTATTACTTGAAGCGGTTATCTTATTCCCGGTGGCACTGGCTTATTGGTACTTCTCAACGCCCACAGCAAGCTCCGATTTAATGGTCAATAGTTGGCAATTAAACACCTTGCTGGTTAGCGCCGGTATTGTGACCACCTTACCACTATTGTGCTTCACCGCTGCTGCTAAGCGGTTGCAATACACTACTATCGGCTTTTTCCAATATATTGGCCCAAGCCTGATGTTTTTATTAGCCGTGGTCTTTTATGGCGAGGTATTTGATGCTGAGCGCATCGTTACCTTCGCCTGTATTTGGGCTGCATTGCTGGTGTTTAGTTGGGATTCATGGCGCTTTAGCCGCAACGCTCGCGCGCAGCAGCAAGGCACCGTCAATCGCGCCAGCTTGCGTTAATTTTTTAAACTCGCCCACGCCTGCTAATCGCTGGCATGGGCGTAAAGTGCGGTTTAATCGAGATCGTCGCTATCGATTTCTACTTCCACTTCAGGAGCGTCAAAGCTGCGTTTACGCCCAAACAAGGTGAAAAAACGTGCCTTACTGGTCGTCAGTTTTAAGTACTTTATCCACGCGTTCTCGACCGGGTTGATGGGCGTGGATACGCCAGTCGTGGCTGCAACGAAATGCGCTTGTGTGTCGTTAATGGGTTCAACTGTTTTTTCTTGCAAAGCTTTTAATAAGCGTCCATGTTCTTCTAAAATCTCCGATTCTAGTAGCGTAAAGTGGCCACTGCGGCTGAAACCGCGTGGGAACTTTTCATCGTTATAGAATTTGTGATCGCAAGCAAAAGCTTTGCGTAATTCGAACAATTGGTGCGCCGTCATAGCTAGCTCCTAATACAAGGGAAATCGGCTGGAGTATGGTACACAAGCGTTGTTTTTTTAAACAA
The DNA here is from genome assembly GCF_022347875.1 of Pseudoalteromonas sp. CNC9-20. NCBI lineage: Bacteria > Pseudomonadati > Pseudomonadota > Gammaproteobacteria > Alteromonadales > Pseudoalteromonadaceae > Pseudoalteromonas > Pseudoalteromonas sp. CNC9-20. The sequence goes on from NZ_JAKRFS010000004.1 coordinate 439,967, forward strand.
AAAATTTTTATCGTGAGGATAAACACGAGTGGATATCGATTTACTGAAGACGTTCATTGAGGTCGCGCGTACTCGCCACTTTGGCCGCGCTGCAGAAAACCTATATATCACGCAGTCAGCGGTGAGCTTTCGTATTCGTCAGTTAGAGCAAAGCTTGGGTGTCAATCTATTTCTGCGCCAACGCAATAACATCCAGCTGACTGCTCCGGGGGAGCGTCTGTTACCTCACGCTAAGCTGATTGTCACCGGAGTACAGCGTGCCAAGCTGGATGTGGCGCTGGCAGATAACATGCGCCGTCAATTGGCACTCAGTGGCACAGCGAATATTTGGGATGCGTTTTTGCAATTTGGTATTGCCCATATTGTCTCGGCTATGCCGGGCATCTCCTTGGTCGCAGAAGTTAAAAATCAGCAGGAGAGCACCCGGCTATTACTCGAACGCACCTTAGATATAGCGGTGCTGTTCGATTTACCTAAGGTCGATGAGTTGTGCGTTGAACCAATTTGCACACTGGATATTATTCCGCTGTCGAGTTATGCCGATGCGACTGCTGAGTCTTTTTTTGATAACCAATATGTATTCGTGGATTGGGGGACGGCATTTTCGCTGTGGCATGCCCGCAATTTTGCCAATTCGGCACCGCCTTATTTTCGCACCAGTACAGGACGTATCGCCTTAGAGTTGATTTTACGTTGTGGCGGTAGTGCCTTTGTGCCAAGAGTGCAAGCGCAGCAATATCTGGAATCGGGAGAGCTCTTCTTAGTTGAAGGAGTGCCGCAGACCTCGCGAGAAGTGTTCGTCGCCTTTCATAAAGACAATGAACAAAAAGACTTAATTGAAAAGCTCCAACAGCAGCTACAATTAATCGGTGAAGAACTCACATAAACATCATTATTAAAGCGTTGAATGTGAAGCTTAAATGTCACCTCGGTGACACTTTGTTGAACTTTAAATGTCATTTGTCATATTTCTGTAATTTAACACTGGCAGACTGCAGGCGTTTTAATTATGTGTTGCGATTTTTAACTGAGGAAACGACTATGAGATTTGCTCCTTCTGCACTAGTGCTCGCTGTGGCGGCTGGATTGCCTTTTTACGCATCGGCTGATGTCAATATTTACGGTAAAGCGAATGTAACAGTGCAGTCATCTGATGAGGGTGAGGGATCATTCACTGAAATCAAAAGTAACGCATCTCGCCTTGGCTTTAAAGGCTCAGAGGGGATTGCTGATGGCTTGGACGTAGTTTATAAACTTGAGTTTCAGGTTGATTTGTCTGACGCTGATTCAAAAGGCGATAAAGACAACATCACTGCACGTAACCAATACGTCGGTCTTAAAGGTAATTTTGGCCAAATCGTGATTGGTCGTAACGATACCGCGCTAAAGCAATCGCAAGGTAAAGTTGACTTGTTCAGTGACCTTGAAGGCGATATTAAAAACGTATTCAAAGGTGAAAATCGCTTAGGTGACTCGGTTACATATACCTCGAATAGCCTCAATGGTTTTAAAGTTATTGCCAGTTATATTGCTGAAGATGATACCGATGCCGACAACGGCTACTCGGTTGCCTTGACTTATGGTGATAAAGGCCTGAAAAAATCCAACGTGTACGCCGCAATTGCCGCTGACAGTGAAGTAAAAGGCTACGATATTTTACGTGCTACTGTGGGCACTAAAGTCGCAGGAATAAAGCTCGGTGCCATGTACCAAACACAAGAGCCCGCAGCAGGCGGTGAAGACAGCGACGGCTTCTTAGTAAGTGCAGCATATGCGATTGATAAAACGGTATTAAAAGCGCAATACCAAACCATGGATTTTGCTGGCAACGACCGTAATGCGATGACCGCTGGCGTTGATTACAAGTTTAATAAAAGTACCAAGTTATTTGGCTTTTATACCAAATTTGATGACGATGCGAGCGCTGATGAAGACTATTTAGCTGTAGGCATGGAATACAAATTCTAAGCTTTTGCAGATGAAAAACCCGCCCATTTGGCGGGTTTTTTGTTGTCTAAATACAGTGAGTAGCACACTTATAATGCTTTGATACAGGTATAGCTCCATCAGGCCTGGGCGTAGGCAGAGCGATCGCCTAACCAGCGCCAACACAATGCCTTGGCTACCTCTGGATGCTGTATTAGAAGCTGTTTGGCGAGCGGACGAAGGTTGTTGATTAAGGCTTTGTCGCGCTCTAAATCCGCCACTTTAAAATCGGTCATGCCGGTTTGTTTTGTGCCTAACACTTCCCCTGGCCCACGAATTTGCAAATCGCGCTCGGCAATAACAAAACCATCGTTGCTATCACGTAACACTCCTAGGCGCTGCTGCGCAGTATGTGACAAAGGGGCATGATAGAGCAGCACACAATGGGAGGCTGCCGCGCCCCGGCCAACACGACCACGGAGCTGATGTAATTGCGCCAAACCTAAGCGCTCGGGGTTTTCTATGATAATTAGGCTGGCATTAGGGACATCAACACCCACTTCAATCACTGTCGTTGCCACTAGCACATCAAGTTCGCCGTCTTTAAACTCACTCATAACGCGCTGCTTTTCATCCGCCTTTAGACGACCATGAACTAGGCCAATACGCAGCTCAGGGAGGCGCTCACGAAGTTCTTCGGCGCTTAATTGCGCGGCTTGACACTGCAGCGCATCAGACTCATCAATCAGGGTACACACCCAGTAAACTTGTCTACCTTGCTCTTGTACCGCTTTGTGCACACGCGTTATGACATCGTCGCGTCGGCTGTCGGGAATAGCAACGGTGGTAACAGGCGTGCGCCCCGGGGGCAGCTCGTCGATAATCGATGTTTCCAAATCAGCGTAAGCGGTCATCGCTAAGGTGCGAGGGATGGGGGTTGCGGTCATCACCAATTGGTGTGGGTAGCAATCGCCAAAGCGGCCTTTCTCACGCAGTGACAAGCGCTGGTGGACGCCAAAACGGTGTTGCTCATCAATTATGATCAACGCCAGGTTATTGAATTGCACCTGATCTTGGAATAATGCGTGGGTGCCAATAATCATTTGTGCCTGGCCACTTTGAATATCGCTCAGGGCGTGCTCACGTGCTTTGCCTTTGGTTTTACCACCAAGCAGGGTGACTTGAATACCTCGGGGGGTAAACCAACGGCTGAAGTTTAAAGCATGTTGCTCGGCGAGAATTTCTGTCGGCGCCATGAGCGCCACTTGGTAACCTTGGGCGATGGCACATAAGCTTGCCAGTGCTGCCACTAAGGTTTTCCCTGAGCCAACATCGCCTTGTACCAAGCGCATCATTGGATACGGCTGCTGCATATCCGTTTTAATCTCTGCCACTACGCGTTGCTGTGCTGACGTCGGCGTAAACCCTAAAGACGCTACAAATGGCTGCTCTAAGGCATTATTTGGCGCCAAGGTCACGGCCTTGTGAGCTTGCCCCTGTTGCCTTAGGGCCAACAAGCTGAGGTTATGGGCCAGTAACTCTTCAAATGCCAGACGTTGCTGCGCTGGATGTTCACCGAGCTCTAAAGCTTGGGTGTCGCTATCAACCGGTGGTTGGTGAATAAAGCGAATGGCATCGGCGAGTGACCAACCTGCGGGACGATACTGTTGTGGCAGCAGCTCTTCTATCGGCGCGCGATTCAAGGCTTGCAGCGCTTGAAGCATTAGGTTGCGCAATGACAGTTGTTTTAGTCCGTCGGTGGTCGGATAAATAGCGCTTAAATGTGTTTGTGTGGGGAGGGCTTCGGGGCTGTCGCTAATACTGTACTCAGGGTGCGCCATTTCCAGCCCGACTTTAGCGCGGCGCACTTCACCAAAACAGCGGATCACTTTGCCCTCTTGCATGGCGTTTTTTTGCGCCGCAGAGAAGTTAAAGAACCTGAGCGTCATGCGTCCGCTGCCATCATTAATATGGCACACCAACATCCGCCGGCGGCCAAAGGTAATGTTGGCGGATTCAATGGTGGCCTGCACACACACATGGGTATGGGGCAGAAGCTCGCAGATGGGAACAATGCGGGTGCGGTCTTCATAGCGCAGCGGCAAATGAAATAGCATGTCTTGCACGCTGCGAATGCCAAGCTTGGCAAGGCGCTCGGCCATTTTTGGGCCAACGCCTTTGAGCTCGTTAATGGGGTAGGTGTTCAGGCTTGGCAAATGGCATGTCCTTCAAACAGTTATAACCTAAGTGTACTGACTGCAGGGCCTTGCTTTCAAGTCACTTAGCGCTGACGTTTGTAGCGTAAGGTATCCCAGAACTGTTCACTGGCAATAATTTCACCGTTCTCGTCAAGAGCTGGGTAGGGGAGCCCCTTTTCTTTGCATTGCTGGGCAATAATAGGGTGGCATCCTTCGAATATTAAAGTGTGCTTGATTTGTGGATTGAGCATATCGCGTTCATACAAGCCAGCGGCTTCGCGTTGGCGCTGTGCCTCGTATAGGATTAACGCTGCGGCCACAGAGACATTAAGAGACTGCACCATGCCGCGCATCGGAATGACGATATGCTTATCAGCATGGGCAAGCGCCGCATCGGAAATCCCCTCGCGCTCTTGGCCAACAATTACGGCGGTGGGTTGGGTGTAGTCAATATCACGATAGTCGACGGCGTCGCTACTGAGGTTGGTGGCCAGCAACTGCACCCCAGGGATCTGCTCGCGAATACTGCCAACAGCCTGGTCAATATCGTTATGCATATGGGTGTGCACCCAGTTTTTGCTACCGCCGGAGGTGTTATTGGTGAGACGACGCTGCTCTTTAGGCCAGACCGCATGAATATGGTGACAACCGACAGCGTCGGCGGTGCGCACGATGGCCGAAAGATTATGGTGTTTATGCACTTCATCTAAGCACACGCTGAGATCGGTTTGTCGTCTATCTAAAACTTGTTTTACTCGGTGGTAACGTTTTTCGCCCATAGCCCATCTTTGCTGTTACAAAAAAGTGCGCCGATTATACGCCAATGTGGCTATGGGGTCACACTACGATTAATAGGGTTTTGCAAAGAAATCAGCGTTTCGGTTGACTGAATTGCTTCAATCGCTTGCACTTTATTGATCAGCACGTCTTGTAAGTGCTCGATGGAGCGCGCCATCACCTTAATAAAAATGCTGTAATTACCTGTGGTGTAGTAGGCCTCGACCACTTCTTCGAGCTCACGCAATAGCTCTAAAGTATGGGGGTAGTCGCGGGCATTGTTGAGGTTAATGCCAATAAAGCAACACACATCATACCCCAGGCGTTTAGCGTCAACACGTACCTGGGTGCCGGTGATCACTCCGGCTTGGCGCATTTTTTCTATGCGCACATGAATGGTCCCAGCACTGACTCCGCATTGTTTCGCCAATTCGGCGTAAGGGGTGCGGGCATTACTCATCAAGCTCTTAAGGATGGATTTGTCTAAATTGTCGAATCGATAATTGTCCATAGTTAAAACACATAAAAAATAAATGATATCTAATATATTTCAGTTAAATTGATTTTTATTTTTAAGTAAAGCTCTTTTTGTTAAATACTATTGAATAAAACTCTCGCTGAGGTATGGTTTTTATATCGAACAAAGCAGCAATGGGAATGAGGACCATGAGCACAGAGTATATTCAACAACAGCAGCAAATTAGTACGGTTAAACAGGTATTTTCACAGCACTTAGCAGCGGCTTTGAATCTTGTTGAGGTGCAGGCGCCGATTCTTGCCCAGGTAGGAGATGGCATTCAAGATGAGCTCAGTGGTCATGAAAAGGCCGTCGCCGTGCAGGTGAAAACCCTACCTGAGCAACGTTATGAGGTAGTGCATTCATTAGCGAAGTGGAAACGTAAGACCCTCGCTGATTACGGCTTTGCGGTGGGCTCTGGATTGTACACACATATGCGGGCCTTGCGCCCAGACGAAGAGCGTCTAAGCCCTATCCATTCAGTGTATGTTGACCAGTGGGATTGGGAAAAGGTGATTTGTGAGCGTAGCGAGCGCAGTTTAGCGACGCTAAAGGCCACTGTTGAGCAAATTTATGCTGCCATTAAAGCGACAGAAACCTATGTCGGTGAGCAGTTTGATATTGCTCCTTACCTACCTGAAAAAATTCATTTTATTCATGCCGAGAAGTTGCGTCAGGCATACCCAGATCTAAGCGCGAAAGAGCGGGAGCGTGCGGTTTGTAAGCAGTATGGTGCAGTCTTTCTCATCGGCATCGGTGGTAAGCTCGCAGACGGTCAACGTCATGATGTGCGCGCCCCGGATTATGATGATTGGTCTACTCAGGGAGATGAGGGGTTGCCTGGACTTAACGGCGATATCTTAGTGTGGAACAAGGTACTTGAAGATGCATTTGAGATTTCTTCCATGGGCATTCGGGTTTGCCCCGAGTCATTACTCACTCAGTTGGAGTTGAGCGAGCAAAGCCACAAAACGCAACTGCCTTGGCATCAAGCCTTGCTTCATAAAAAGCTACCACAAACCATTGGTGGCGGTATCGGCCAGTCTCGTTTAGCGATGTTGCTTTTGCAAAAGAGTCATATTGGTCAAGTGCAGGTAGGAGTATGGCCTGAACAGCTAAAACAACAGCAAGCCTTATTGTAAATCTTGTGGTTAGCGTGCTGAGCCTCGTTATGAATAATGGGCTAAGCACGCTTTTTTGCTGTTTAGGAGGTTTTAAACTCAACCTCTATTTTGCTTTTTTCTAGTTTTACAACGCAGGGTGGGTACTGCCTGGCTGTTTTCAGTACCTTGTCAAAGATATGAATCTCAACGCCGGAATTTAAGCGTTGATGGGCGACAAGATTGGCGCCATCTAGCAGTGAGTGTAAGGTGTTATCTAAGCTAGACAGCTTAGTTTCAAGCTCATCTGCTTGTTGTACTAGGGCCAGTTGCGTGGCACCAATTTTTTCAATGAGTTGCTTTTTCTTTTCCGCGTCTTTAATCGCTTCGGCTTTCTCTAATGCATCTTGCAACGACGCGAGTTTATCGTCAGTCTGCGAAAGTTGCTGCACACAAGCGTCATTGTCAGCGGTAATATCCGCGCCTCGGGCAACTAGATTAATGCGCATCTTGGCCCCCGACTCACTACCAATTTCACCGGCTTCAAGGCGGCAGGCATCGAGTACTTCACCGCCAAAGAGCTTACCATTTGGGCTCTCTTCTGGCCCTACTATAAGGCTTTCTAGGGCTTTTAATTGGCAATGGCTAGCTTGGCGTTCGATATAGATATTGGTGGCTTCTAGATAGCAATATTGGGCGTGGCTGATATGTAAATTACCGCCTGCATTAATCTGGCAAGTAAGCTCGGCGTCATTTTGTTGGTGGTTAGGGTGACCAATGGTGCCCTGTTTGATGGTGATATCACCGGTGGCATTAAGAATACCTGATTCCACCGTGCCCAGTACGCTAATTTCACCCTTAGCGGTGACGCGCATACCCGGCTCAACGTTATGGGTGATCACCACAGAGCCATCAAAATCGATATGGCCACTTTTAACGTTCACTTCTTTAATCGTGAAAATATCGTCAACGCGCATGCCATTGGGAGATTCCACGGGCACGCCAGAAACAGTCGCGCGCAGCTCCAGTGGGTTATCCGGATTGAGTTCGGTCCCCTCTCCGGGGGTTAAAGACAGTTGCTCACCAGGTTTGGCTTCAAGTACATCGCCGGTGACGGTGAACCCCTCTTTCCCTGGAGTTGCAGGCTTTTGGATCATTAGAACAGTGCCGGGCTGAACGCTGGCAAGTTTGCCAAAGTCGCGCATATCAACCGTGCCGTCTTCGCGGCGTTTAGGTTTATTAATGCGATCTTTTAGGGTTTGTGTTTGCTTGATTAGTTCGCTGGGCTGCCCATCTACGGGTAAGCGTCCACGTGCTAATGTGCCTTTCACTGAGCTACCAGGGGCCAATTCGAATTGCTGTTGTAAAAGTTTTTCTAAAAGCGCTTGCTGGTAGCCTCGGCGTACACCCGCCACCACAATGGCCTTTTTGCCGGCTTCCAAATCGAGGGCTTTGCCCCCTTGCGCTGTGGTTAGCCGTCCCATCGCTGACATTTTATCGTCGCTGATGGTGACCTCTAACGTGGCATCTACGCGCTTACCGACTACGATACTCGGACCTGATTCTTCACCGCTGTAAAACTTATCGAGGTGCTCGTCGTCCACTTTACAGCCAGCAAATTCGGATTGCTGTAATGCTTCTAGCATGGCTGTTTTTGATGGTGGCGCCGGTGTCTCCTGCGTCACATTAAACAGCACATTGCCATTGTGGGCCAATTTAAACACAAATAATTCCTTGCAAGCACACGACTTTATTAAGTTTTATCCTACTTTATGAGATTTACAAGGAGAATGGAAGAGAGGAGAGGGCAGAAAACTCTGCCCAAAAAGTATACCAGTGAGGTGGGCTGTCTAATTAGTGGATGGCAGCTCCATAATTCCGTCGATTTCAACTTGCGCGCCTTTAGGTAGCTCTTTCACGCCAATAGCGGCGCGAGCAGGGTAAGGCATCTTGAAATGTTGACTCATAATTTCATTCACCGTGGCAAAGTTGCTCAAGTCGGTAAGGAAAATATTGACCTTGACCATGTCTTGTAACTCACCCCCGGCGGCTTCACAAACGGCGGCCAGATTATTAAATACTTGCTGTGTTTGTTCCGCGAAGTCATCAGAGATCATTTCCATGGTCTCTGCCACAAGTGGAATTTGCCCCGAAAGGTATACAGCGGTGCCTACCTTAACAGCTTGGTTATAAGTGCCAATAGCTGAGGGGGCTTGGTCGGTTGATATAATAATTTTATTCATGATTATCCTTTACTTTTTACGGTAGACCTTTTGTACATCTGGCATCACCCGGATGCGGCGCATGATATTTGCTACGTGAATACGGTCTTTCACGGTCACGCCAAGGTCAATAACATATAAATTGCTTTCTTTTTCATCAGTTGTTAGTTCAACAATATTAGCGCCTGTTGACGCCACTAAGTTGGTGAGCTTAGCGAGCACACCTTGGTGGTTGATGATTTCCACACGCAAAGCGGCAATGTATTCTTTTTCTGGGTTATCTTCCCACTTCACAACAAAGTATTTTGATGACTCGCTTTGCCAGCCGCGAATATTTTTACATTCTTGGCGGTGCACGGTCAGGCCTTTGCCTTGGCTAACATGAGCGACAATGGCATCACCTGGGACCGGACGGCAGCACTTAGAGTAATTGACCAGCATGCCTTCGGTACCAATAATGGCCGCCTTTGCCGATTTTTCTAAGTCGTCGATTTGTTCCTCGTCTACTTGCAGTAGGCGTTTGGCAACCAGCATGCTCATAATGTTGCCACAGCCTATTTCGACCAATAGCTCCAGCAAGGTGTTGAGTTGGTGCTCTTCAAGTACACGCGTTATCCGCTCTTCACCTATCTCGTCTAATGCGTGCTCGCCCAAAGCCGAATCAAGCAGACGACGCCCTAATTGCATAGCCTCTTCTTGACGTTGGCTCTTAAGGTAATTACGTACACATAAGCGTGCTTTTGCGGTAACAATAAAGTTGAGCCACGTGGCGTTGGGGTGTGCCCCTGAGCTGGTGATCACCTCTACGGTTTGCCCGGTATCAAGCGGTCGACTCAAGGGGTGCGGTTTGCGATTGACGCGGGCACCTACACAGGTGTTGCCAACATCGGTGTGCACCGCATAGGCAAAGTCGACAGCGGTGGCCCCCATGGGCAACTCGATAATACGGCCATCAGGAGTAAATACGTAAATCTCTTCAGGGAACAGTTCGGTTTTAACGTTTTCCACAAATTCAAATGAAGAGCCTGCACTTTGTTGCAGCTCGAGTAGGCTTTGCATCCATTGACGGGCGCGTTGCTGAGCCGTGTGCCCGGTATTTTCTCCCGCCTTTTTGTACATCCAATGTGCCGCGACCCCTTTATCGGCCATGTGATCCATATCTAAGGTGCGAATTTGAATCTCTACGGGAATGCCGTGTGGCCCCACCAGCGAGGTGTGTAGCGACTGATAGCCATTGGTCTTTGGTACGGCAATATAATCTTTAAAACGTGTTTCGATAGGTTTATAGAGATTATGCGCCACCCCAAGCACGCGGTAACAGGTATCCATGCTATCAACAACAATGCGAAACGCATAAATGTCCATCACCTCATTAAACATCAGCTCTTTGTTGAGCATTTTTTTGTAAATGCTGTAGAGGTGCTTTTCTCGCCCTGATACTTGCGCTTGAATGCCAGCGTCTTCTAAGCGTGATTCAATCTCACCCTGAATATTGCTGATCACTTCCTTACGATTGCCTCGTGCTTTCGCAACCTCTGATTTCAGGGCGCGATAGCGCATCGGGTAAAGCGCTTGAAAACCTAAGTCTTCGAGCTCGTTTTTAATGTCGTGGATACCTAAGCGGTTAGCGATGGGGGCAAAGATTTCTAAGGTCTCGCGGGCGATGCGACGACGCTTGTCAGGACGCAGTGCTCCCAGGGTGCGCATGTTATGGGTGCGGTCCGCCAATTTAATTAAAATAACGCGGATGTCCTGAGTCATCGCCATGATCATTTTGCGATAGTTTTCAGCTTGGAATTCTTTTTTGTCTTTGAAGCTGAGTTTATCGAGCTTACTGACGCCCTCGACGAGTTCGGCGACGGTCTCGCCAAATATTTCCGCCAGGTCTTGTTGCGAGAAGTCGGTGTCTTCGATGACATCGTGCATAAGCGCCGCCATAAGGGTCTCATGGTCGAGCTTCATGCTGGCTAAAATCTGCGTTACTTCAACGGGGTGTGTGATGTACGGCTCACCACTTGAGCGAAATTGTCCTTCATGGGCTTCACGGGCCACCACATAGGCTTTTTGTACCAATGCCACATCAGCCGGAGGCAGGTACTCGGATATTTTTTTCTTTAGACCTTCAAAGAGATACATTCACACTCCAAACACAGCGAGGCGAAATTGAACAGTTAAGGTGAATATACGATGAAAAGAGGGGAAAGCCAACGGCTGCGCGAGTATTGCAGCCGTTTTGAGAGCGTTAGAGGCCGCTTATTGGTTACCGCCAACGATAGCCGCAACAGCTGCCATTTCAGCAGCTTCTTGGTTTTGCTGCTCTTGGCGTTCAATGGCCTCTAGGGTATCCACAGTAATGTGGCCTTCCTCGATTTCACGCAAAGCGAGAACCGTTGGTTTGTCGTTTTCAGCATCAACCATAGGATCTTTACCACCTACGGCGATCTGGCGCGCACGACGGGCGGCGACAAGGATTAAGTCAAAACGATTGCCAATTTTATCTACTGCATCTTCAACAGTTACGCGAGCCATGCTTCACTCCAAAATTTAATTCTGTAAACGCATAGTTTACTGCAAGGTTAAGTTTAGGCCAATAGTTATTTTAACAAGTCGTGGATTAGTTCGTTATGTTTTACACGCTGAGCGCTGATGCTTAAGCGCTTGGCTTTAACGATGGTTTCAATCTCAGCTAAAGCAGTGTCAAAGTCATCATTAACGACCAAGTAATCATACTCATCAAAGTGTGAGGTTTCCGATTGCGCCTTGGCCATGCGCCCGGCAATCACGTCTGCGGAATCTTGGCCGCGATTGGTTAGGCGATTTTCAAGCTCTGCCTTGGACGGCGGCAAAATAAAAATAGTGGTGACGTCCGGGGCTAATTCACGCACTTGTCGCGCGCCTTGCCAGTCGATATCGAGAAACACATCAATGCCGTTGGCAAGTTGCTGTTCTATCGCCGCCTTTGAAGTGCCGTAATAATTGTCGAACACTTGCGCCCATTCAAAGAAATCATCATTGTCGATCAGTGTTTTGAACTCAGCTTCGCTTACAAAATGATAATGCTTGGCGTTTTGTTCGCCAGGGCGAGGAGCACGAGTGGTGTGCGACACCGATACTTGCATATCACTATGTTGTTGGAGTAACGCATTGATCAAGCTGGACTTACCCGCACCAGATGGGGCGGATAAAATAAACAAATTACCACGAACTTGGCTCATGATGTCTCTCTAAATACTGGGGTTTAAAAAAGAGCCGCGTAGTATAGCGGATTTCTCAGCCTAGGTTAACTGGCGCATAAACCTGTTGTCGATTCATGCGCCACAATAGCTTTAGTGTTTAAGCTTAGCCTGAGAAAAACGTGGATACAAAGCTGGCAACACAAACAAAGTTAATAAGGTGGATGTCAGTAGCCCACCGACAATCACGCTTGCCAAGGGGCGCTGAATTTCGGCGCCCACACCTTGAGAAAGCAGCATGGGAATCAAGCCTAATGCCGACGTGATGGCGGTCATCAGCACCGGGCGCAGGCGCTGCGTGGCCCCCTCAAATACTGCGCTGGCTAGAGCTTGGCCGCTATTGATACGCTGATTGATGCTCTCGACCATGACCACTCCATTGAGTACGGCAACGCCAAATAGAGTAATAAAGCCTACCGAGCTTGGCACCGATAAATACTGCCCACTTAAATATAAGGAAAACACCCCACCAATGACTGCCAATGGGACGTTGATTAATATCAGCAAGGCTTGGCCGACGCTGCCAAACGCAAAATACAGTAACAGCGCGATGGCAGCCAGTGACAATGGAATAACAATGCTGAGGCGCTGCTGTGCCCGCTGTTGATTTTCGAATTGCCCGCCGATGGCCACAGAGTAACCGCTGGGCAGCGCCACATCATTTGCGATTTGCTCACGAATTTGCGCCACCACCGAGCCCATATCCCGGCCTTGGACATTTGCTTGGACTACAACTCGGCGCTGTACATCGTCGCGGCGCACCTGAGGAGGCCCCGATTCAATACTAATATCGGCCACATCGGCTAAGCGCACCCACGCCCCGTTGCTAGCTTGCAAATATAAATTGCCAATGGCTTGTGGGGTTTGTCGGTAGGGTTTATCAATGCGTACGTTAATATCATAGCGTTCATTGCCATTGATAATTTGTCCGGCTTGTACACCGCCAATGCCGTCGCGCACCAAGCCCATCACATCGGCGACTTGCAAGCCATAACGAGCCAAGGCTTGGCGCTTTGGTTTTACGATCAGTTGTGCTTCGCCGGCAATTTGTTCAAGCGCGACATCGCGGGTGCCTGGCACCGCTTTTACCGCATTGGCAATGGCCTCGCCCTGAGTCGCTAGCACTTCAAGTTCGGGGCCAAATAGTTTGATGGCCAGCTGCGCTTTTACTCCAGACAGTAACTCATCAACTCGTGTGGCGATAGGCTGAGAAAAGTTAAACAACAACCCTGGGTGGGCACTGAGCTTTTGCTCCATCAAGGCTTGTAGTTGATAGCGGTTTTCTGCACTTTGCCACTGACTGGGGGGCTTTAAGCCAATATAGATTTCGATGTTATTGACCGGCTCGGGGTCGCCCCCAATTTCGGCCCGACCGATACGACTTAGGGCGTACGTGACCTCGGGAAAGCTTAACAGTTTGGCTTCTAGTTTGGGGGCCACTGCTAGTGCGGTTTCGAGGCTTGAAGAAGGCGCTAAGGTAACGCGTAGGTTAATGGTACCTTCTTCGAGCTCGGGAACAAATTCGGTTCCCAACTGCCCTAGGGTGGCAACAGCGCCAGCAACGAGTATAAGCGCCGTGACTACCACCGCTTTGGTATGCGCTAGGGCCAGGTGTAATGTTTTTCGATAAAGCACATCCAAGGGTTTGAGTATCAAGCTGGGGCGCGACGTGATTTGACCGGTAAACAGATAGCTTGCTAGTGCAGGGACGATAATCAACGCCACGAAAATGGCACTGATCACCGCTAAAATAATGCTTATCGCCATCGGTTGGAACAGTTTGGCTTCAACGCCTTCGAAGCTAAAGAGCGGCATAAACACGACTAAAATAATGGTTGCGGCGAAAAATACGGGTCGAGCGACCTCTTTACCCGCGAGTAAAATACGCTCGCGTGCCGTTAACGTGCTGTCTTGGCGGCTTAAATGCTTAAACATGTTCTCAACCATTACCACTGAGCCGTCGACCAGCATGCCTATCGCCACAGCAAGACCGCCAAGTGACATTAAATTAGCGGAAACGTTAAGCCACACCATCATCATTAAGGCCATAGCAATGGCAATAGGGATGGATATGAGCACTAATAACGTGGCGCGTAGGTTCATTAGAAACAGGGCGAGCACAACAACGATAAAAATAAAGGCGAGAGTGAGTGCATTCACCACCGTATTCACGGCTTTGGTGATAAGGTCTGCTTGATCATAAAAAGGTTGAAATCGCACTCCTTGTGGCAGCGCTTGATTGATCATTTGCACCCTTTGCTCGATCCCATCGATGGTGGCTTTGGTATTGGCACCCATGCGTTTGAGGACAATGCCAGAGATCACTTCACCTAACTGCTCGACCTCGCCCTGGGCGTTTTTACGGCTCATGGTCACCGCACCTTGGCGAATCTCGCTGCCTAAGCGTACCTCAGCAATATCTCCGACGGTAATGACCGTGCCGGCGACGGTTTTTACCGCTACTTGTTTTATTTGCTCAATGCCTTGGCGTGAGTGAGCAAACCAGCCGGTACCGCGCACCACCAGCTGTTCTTGACCACGGTCCATATACCAACCGCCCACATTGTCATTGCTGGCATCGAGCGCGGCAACAAGGTCTTGCTGCGTTAATTGGTAGGCGAGTAATTTATTCGGGTTGATGGCGACTTGATATTGGCGCACACGACCACCAAATGACAGCACATCAGTGACGCCGTCAATCGGCATAATCAGCAGCTTTACCACCCAATCATTGAGTGAGCGCAGGGCCATCGTATCGAGCTCGGCCTCTGCATCGGCTATAAGTAAGTACTGATACACTTGCCCCAAGCCTGAGGTATTGGGGCCCATCTCAGGGCTGCCAAGACCGTCAGGGATAAGCTCTTTGGCGGCTTGTAAACGCTCAAAAACCAGCTGTCTAGCAAAGTAAATATCGGTGTCCTCGTTAAACACGATGGTCACTCCAGAAAGGCCTGTTTTAGATATCGAGCGCACTTGCTCGACATTGGGAAGTGCATACATAACCGCTTCGATAGGGTAGGTGATCAGTTGCTCTACCTCTTCGGCGGCCAGACCGGGGGCTTCGGTGTTTACCGTTACTTGTACATTGGTGACGTCGGGAAAGGCGTCTAAGTTAAGTTTAGGGATCACTGTGATGCTGGCAGCGATCAGGCTCACCAACGCCAGCACGACAAGGAGGCGGTTACGCACCGAACAAGCAATAATATAATTAAACATTGTGCCGCTCCAGCTTAGTGGTTATGGGGGTCAAAGCCACTTTTGGCCAGTTGAGAAGAAATAAAGAAAGCCCCGCTCATCGCGACATTGACACCCGCAGGGACGCCGGAGATTTGTTGGTAGCGACCAAAGCGTTCACCCAATTCAACCTCTACGGGTAAGAACTCGCCGGGGCTTTGTTGCACAAACACCTGCCAATCGCCGTCACTGCCGCGCATGAGCGCGCTCTGCGGGAGAGCTAATATTGGCGTGGTGCTAGCAAATGTGAAATGCACATCGACGAACATGCCGGCATGGAGTTTATCTTGCGGGTTATCTACTTTTAGCCGGATCACCCGCGTCCGTGTAGTTGGGTCAATCACATGGGCTTCTTGAATGACTTTCGCTGGGTAAGTGCGGCCGTTGACGACGATATTCACCGCTGTGGCTTTATTGATGGCGCCATCGCTATAAGGCGCAACTTTGGCCTCAACCCATAGGCTAGATTCATCGGCGATGGTCATAATGCTCTGGCCAGCTTCCACTCGTTGGCCTTGGGTGAAGTCGTCGTTAAGCACCACTCCTGAGGTTTGGGCCACCAAAGAATATTGGCCAAATGACGCAATGTTGTCCTTACTAATCGTATCAATGGCTTCAGTGGTTAAGCCAAGGGCAATTAACTGCCCGTAGCTGGCGTTGTATTGTGACTGTGCTTTTAAGCGAGCACTTTCACTCACCGCTCGGTTATCAAGTTGCTTTACTCGTTGCCACTCACTCGCCGCTACTAGGTAGTCGGCCTGAGCATTGGCCATTGTTTCACTGAATAAGGTGACCAGTGGTTGCCCTTGATTGACGTGCTCGCCAAGCATTGCGTGGCGCTCAATGACAACCGACTCAGTACGTGCAGAAACGATGTAACTTGAGTACCCGTTGGCCTTGAGCTCTCCAGGTGCATACAGCGTTTTGTTATGTGTACGTGCTTGTAAGGGCGCTACTTTTATTTGCGCTAGGGCCATGCTGCGCTCACTGAGAGCAATACCTTGACCATGGTCACTGGGTGATGATTTTGCTGTATTGTTGATATCATTATGGTCGTGACCTTCGCCCGCGAAGGTGAGCGACGACACGCTCAATACTAACAATGTAACGGTTTTGATAAACACCGTGAAAAAGGTGTCCAAGGCGCGATAAACACACGCGCCACCAAGTGCCTGCGAGCTGCGCGCAAAGCAACAAATAGATAGATTCATAAACTGTTCTCTAACTGCAAATTTTAAATTGGCCACAAGCGCAGTGTGCGCGTTGGGCGTGGAGGATAAGTGCAGTTAGGCGATGGGAGGGCGGAAAGTTGGATAAATGACTTCGCCCACAGCGCGGTGGCGCCAGTCCGGCAATGCGAAATCAACATGGTCATTGGCAAAACAGGGGGCCGGCATGCTCCCCCAAGTGAGATGTGAGCCTGAGCAGTGGCCGCAGTGATGACAATCAGCAGTATCGTGCAAGTTATCGCTTGCCTGTGGTTGCAAGTCATCATGTTGTTGGTGCGAATGTACGCTCTGTAAATGCTCGCTGTCGATTTGATGTACAGGGGTGGGATCAGCACTCGCTGCCAGTGATTGCAGCACAATCACTAGGGGTAAAAGAATGCTAAATACACACTTAAGCACCGGGAGCACACCTGTTAGTTATCAAATTAGGGTCTAAAATACCGACAGCGATACATAAAATCAATGGGCATTGTGCTTAACTGGCATGCAATTTAAAGCGCTGCACAGACTCACTAAGTTCACCGGCTTGAGAATTAAGCTGTTTCGCAATCTCTAAAGCCCCTTGCGTGTCGTTCAGTGATGCTTGGCTCGCGCGCTCAATATCAGACACGTCCTTGGCCATTTCCGCAGCGACCACTGATTGCTCTTCGGTGGCAGTCGCGATTGATTGAATCATACTGGCAATATCGCTGGCACTTTGCATTATATTGCTAAGTTGTTCCCCGGCCTGCTCCGCCATAGATACACTGCTGTTTACTTGCTCTACGCTACTATGCATAGACTCTACCGCTTGGTGAGTTTGCTTTTGGATGGCGGTAATTGTCTGCGCGACTTCATCGGTGGCTTTGGTCGTGCGCTCAGCCAAGGTCCGTACTTCGTCGGCAACTACGGCAAAGCCTCGGCCCTGCTCACCGGCTCGTGCGGCCTCAATGGCAGCATTGAGTGCCAACAAGTTTGTCTGCTCGGCAATGGCACTGATCACACTGATGATATTGCCAATTTGATTACTAAGCTCACCCAGTTCGGTGACTGAGCTGGAGGTGTTCTGCACTCTGCTCGAAGCGCTTCTTATTTCTGCTATCGTTTGGCTTACTGCTTCGGCACCATGAGCGGCATATTCTCTTGCTTGCTCACTATTGCCAGATGCTTGTTGTGATTGTCTGGCGACCTCTGA
This sequence comes from Pseudoalteromonas sp. CNC9-20, assembly GCF_022347875.1. Lineage (NCBI taxonomy): Bacteria > Pseudomonadati > Pseudomonadota > Gammaproteobacteria > Alteromonadales > Pseudoalteromonadaceae > Pseudoalteromonas > Pseudoalteromonas sp. CNC9-20. The sequence continues at coordinate 457,577 of NZ_JAKRFS010000004.1, forward strand.
AACCGTTGAGCTCATTTCTTCAATGGCAGTGGCTATCTGTGTTGATTGGTCTGCTGAGTTTTGGCTGCGATTAGCGATTTGCTCGTTTGTTGAGCTAATTTCCAAGCTGGATTCTCTAACCTGAGTGGCCAGTGACGTGATCAGAGCCATTAAATCATGCAGAGATGACGACATTTTGTTGGTCGCCGCAGCAAGGCTGTCGATTTCATCCTTGTTAGCATGAGCAATAGCCGGGCGCGATAAATCGCCGATGCTGACACTTTCTGCTGTCTCTAGCACATTGTTTAAGCGAGTAATGATTGAGTGGCTAATGAGGTAGGCAATAATACCTGCGACAACGAAGGCGATTAAGGTAATGATCACAATAATGATCAAGGTCAGGTTTAAGCCCTCTACAAGGTGGTTTAAGGCGCTAATAGCGTCTACTTGCTCTTCCCGCGCTGAGGTTTGCAAAATAGTGTTTAGTTTATCAACAACCTGGGCTTCTAGGTCATTGATAGTACTTCGAGCATCAATATAGTCTTGTGGACTATAGCGTGTAAAAATGCTGTTGGCCGTGCGCACAATGTCATCGCGATAAGACTCAACTTGACGTAGCGCTGCAACTTCATCAGGTTGTTGCTCAAGTGGTCGAAGCGTCTCAAGGTATTCATTGAAACTGGTTAAATCGTCTTTAAAGCGTGCTTTAGCTTCGGTATCACCGCGAATGTGTGCGTTCACACCCGCGACTAGGTCACCGGCCTCATCTGTCAGTTCGAGGTAATATCTGACACCCGGTAAATTATCCTGCAAGCTGGTTTGTAAATCCCTTGCTTGCATGGCCTGTGCATACTCTTGATCTTTGAGCTCGTCGAGTAAGTCACCTAACTTCTCACTGGTGTCTTGTTCTAACTGTGCCACTTGTGATTGTACGCTACGAAACAATTCAGGGTCGTATCGATTAAATACGCCCTCAGTGATGCCGCGATTGTATTCCTTCACTAAGTTTTCTATGTTTGCCATCTTCTCTATGTCTGATGGCTTGTTAGACTCATACTTATAAAGCTCTTGGTGTTGCGTTTGAAATTGTCTATACAAAGCCGCAAAGCTGTCTCGCTTTTGTTGCTCACCGCCTATGTATTCAAGGGCTTCATTTTGCATTTGATAAATAGTATCGGAGATCGATAAATAGGCTAGTAAACCGGGAAGGTCGTCGTTTTTAACTTCCTCAGCTTGCAGGGTTTCGGTGGAGACTTTAAGCCAAACGATAAGGCTCGAGATAACCATTAAAGCAATAACGGCGGCAAACGACAAAGACAACTTTGTTTTTAGTTTCATAATGTACTCACTGATAAGAGCCTGTTAATTAGGATAGCTGACAGGCTTAGTAATGCTCACAAAAGTTTGGCATAGTGTTTTTACACAGATATAACGCACGAGAAAAAATGTGCTTAATCGCGCTTAAGTTAAAGGGAGCGCGATAAAAAGCGGGAAAGACGGTAAAGAGATTTTAACCCAGAGTGTAGGTACACGCAGCAAAAGGATAAAAAAATGGCGCATCACCACGATCATTCCCATGACATCGCTTCAGAGCGCATTGGTTGGGCATTCTTTTTAAACCTCGGGTTTACTATTATCGAGTTTATTGGCGGGTGGCTTACAAACAGTACCGCGATAATGGCCGATGCCGTGCATGACTTAGGGGATAGCTTGTCAATCGGCAGCGCCTGGCTGCTTAACAAATTCAGTAATAAAGGTGCTAATCAGCATTTTACCTATGGTTATCGGCGCTTAAGCTTATTCGGTGCGTTTATTAATTCGGTGGTATTAGTGATTGGCTCGGTGTGGGTACTGGTGTTGTCGGTGCCGAGGTTGTTCGACCCAGTGATGCCGGTAACGGAAGGCATGTTAGCACTGGCGGTGCTAGGTATCGCAGTGAACGGTTATGCGGCGATTAAACTGAGCAGTGGTAAATCACTCAATGAGAAGGTGCTTAACTGGCACCTTCTTGAAGACGTGCTGGGTTGGGTGGCAGTGCTGGTGGTCGCAATCGTATTGATGTTTGTTGATTGGCCGATTCTAGACCCTATTTTATCCATTTGTTTTACCTTGTTTATTTTGATCAATGTGGTGCGCAACCTAGTGCAGACCGTACGACTATTTCTGCAAGGGGCACCGGATAAAAAGACGCAAACAAAACTCACTGAGGTACTGATAGAGCCGCAAGAAATCAGCACCGCTCACCATGTGCATTACTGGTCGTTAGATGGCGAACATCATGTGCTGACAGCGCATTTGTGTCTTGCTCAAGAGCTTAACGCAGAGCAAGTGATAGCGTTAAAGCAACGTTTGGCCGACAACCTGGCAGAGTATGATTTAGCACACACCACCTTAGAATTTGAGTATCCGCAAGAGCAATGCCGAGATGGTTAAGAAAAAAAGCCCCTGGAAAGGGGCTTTTATGTGTTAAATGAATGCGAGGTGATTATTCAATATTCTGGATCTGAATGTGAATCTTTGCGGAATAAAAAAGTTAAAACATTGATTTTATTTATTTAGTTTTTTATATCCAATATCAAATATACGTTAAAAGTCACCATCTATGTCACCATTTTGTTTTAATTTATTAATTAACCTACCAGCCTTATGACGGCTTGTTCCCATAACTTCCCCCAATGTTTTCCGACAAATTCTTCCATTTGGCTTCAATGGTGTGCTTTTAATGAGTGACATGAGCTTGCTTCTCTCTGTCTCGCTTAGTTGAATTTCCGTCTTGTTTTTCCTTCTATCTGGAAAATGCTCTTGTAAACGACGGTATGCCTCATATCTTGCGGACACGATAACCACTATATCAAAAAGGTCTAAGTCGGACGCTTCATTAATGATGCTTTGAACTTCTTCATTACGGTATCCAAGCCTGACTAAATACCCCAAAACCCATCGCGAAGGGAATGATATTGAAAAGCTACCTTTTTCTAATTTCATGTATGCTTTTCCGTATTCGTTTTCAATAAGCCTGAACGCTGGTTCAAAGGATAACATTCCGTTTTGCCTAATCTTTCGTGTGTGCTCTAGTAAGTATGATGGTGATGGAGAAAGCGTATCCAGCTCACGTGATAAGAAACGGATTTTTTCGATATGGCCTGTCATCTTACTAAATTGGTCTTTACTAATGCGTTTTAGTTTTGACCTATCTAAATTGTATAGATTTGTTTTTGGTTGATGCTGTTCGCAATAGTAGCGAGACAAACCATTTTTATTGGTCCTGAAACACAACGCACAAAAGTCGATAAATTTATTCTTCAAAGAATACTCATTTAAATATTTGATTTGTATTTGAAAAATCTTACTCACGGAAAAGTGAGCGATATAAATGGTAACTTTTTTCTTAAGTAGGGATCAAATGATATACATTCCTTAGCGACGGAAACAACAAGCGGTTTGTTGTACAAACGGAGTTTTGAAAATGAATAATTTCAAATATTTTTCAGAAAATTATCGTCTTGTCTTGAGAAGGCAAGATTTGGCAAATGCTTTACAGGTAAGTGTTGGAACAATTGACAACATGCGTCGCGACGGACGCTTACCTGAACCTATCGAACTAAGCCCCCGTTGTATCGGGTGGCCCAAAACGGTGATTGAGAATTGGCTGGCCTCTGAGTGGGGGGCAAATCGCTAGACAGCGGTTTCCCCAGCTTTGACTGTAATCAAGGAGCAAGGAAGATGAATAATACTAACCAGGGTATTTATCAGCACCAAGAAGGTAAAGCGAAATGTGATCCTCGGTTCATGAATTTTCCGGATGTAGTTACATCTCGGAATGGTAATGAAAAGGTTCTCAACACAGCCGAAAATTTAGCGGCAATGCTTAAGCATTTGGGATATACACTCCAAAAAAATGCGATGACTTTAGAGATTGAAGTGACAAGCTTCGATGAGTCAACATTTTGCAGTTTAGATTCAATCAAAAGTGAACTGATTAGCTGGAGTCAACGGCTTGGATTGCCAAAAGTGGCAATTGAAGATCATATTGTGGCTTTGGCAGAAAAGAACTCTGTGCATCCTATTAAGAGCTGGTTAGATTCTGGTGAATGGGATGGAGTGAACAGGGTCAGTGAAGTGATTTCCTGCCTTAATGCAAAATCTAACGTTTTTGCTGAGTTAATTTTAAAGAAATGGTTAACAGGCTGCGTAGCATCTCTTTACGAGGAAACATTCAGCTCGAAATTGGTTCCGGTTTTACAAGGCGATCAGAGCTTTATGAAGACTTCTGCGATAAGTCGCATTTGTTCAGTTGTGGAGAATGCTTTTCTGGAGGGGGCCGAGCTGGACCCGGATAACAAAGATAGTGTTTTGAGTGTTATCAAAAGCTTTGTTGTTGAATTGGGAGAGCTTGAGAGAACAAGCAAAAACAGTCAAGGGAGCTTAAAAGCCCTTATTACTAAGTCGAAGGACACAGTTCGGCCACCCTATGGCAGAACTGAAATCCATAAACAGAGGCAAACCAGTCTGATCGCCACTGTAAATGGCACTGACTTTCTGAAAGATGAAACGGGTAGTAGCCGTTATGCTGTGATTGAGCTAGATGAAGCTATTAACATTGATGAACTCAACAAATTGTTGGGCTGGTCCTATCAAAATGGGCGAATCAGGCTGGCAATCCCCGAACTTCTCAAGCAGTTTTGGTTAGAAATCAAAGACTATTACGACAACGGGCATAGTTGGAATTTGTCTCACGAACAGGTGAAGGCTATATCGGTGACCAATGAACAACACACCGATAAAGGGAGCTACTACGAGTTCCTTCTGGAAAGGTATGTTTGCGTTGATGATGATGTTATTGAAATCCGGTATTTCAAGGCAGGCGAAATTTGTCAGTTGGAAGGAATTGATAAACGCTTTGTTCGACAAGTCGGTCAGGCACTAAAGAGGCTAGCAAGTGAAGGCAAAATCGAAACTGAAAAACGTCGTTCTAACGCGACCTATTACGGCCTGAAGTTTGCGAAGCAGAAAGCTGACTTTAGAGACTCTTGATGTTGGTCTCAGAGAGTTCGGTAAGCCTATATCGGGCTCTTTTTATTCAATTCAATAAAGTATGGTTAAAGGGTTAATCAATTCTGAAGCCTGTGAGTCTTTATAACATACATATAGATGTTAAAGGGCCTAACCTTTATTAATCCATTAATCAAATTCAACGCACCATAATTGCACCGGATTGCCCCTTCCTCTATTTTCTCATATTATCACCTATAGTCTCATGGTGGGTAAAACTATGTCCGATGAAATACTGACCTTGAAAGAGGTCGCTGACTATCTCAAGTTGGCAGAAAAAACCGCATACCGACTGGCCGCTGAAGGCAAGTTGCCCGGATTTAAAGTGGGTGGCAGTTGGCGGTTTAAGCGAGAGGATATTTTGCAATGGATAGAAGAACAAAAGAAGAGAGCAGAGTAAATGACCAATAACGAAGAACAACAGTTTTTAGCAGAGCTTGATAAAAAACTCTGGAATGCCGCTGATAAGCTACGCTCAACCCTCGATGCATCGCAATACAAGCATACCGTACTTGGACTCGTCTTCTTAAAATATGTTTCCGACGCTTTCAAAATTAGACAAGATGAGCTTACAGAACAGTTCAAAAATCCTGATCACGATTATTATTTAGACCCAGAAGATTTTGGCGGTGAAGATTCAGAAGAATATGCTGAAGAGCTAAAAGTCGAGCTTGAGCAACGAGATTATTACGCTGAAGTAAACGTATTTTGGGTGCCTGCCGCAGCGCGGTGGCAATTCCTGCAAGACAACAATAAAACCGTTATTGGAGGGGCGGAGCTAAAACTGCCTGATGGTAATACTAAAAAATTCAGCTCAGTGGGACATCTAATCGATAACGCCCTAGAGCAAATTGAAGCGGATAATCAAAAACTCAAAGGCGTACTAAATAAGCTTTACACCCGCTTACAAATCGACCAAGCCAAGCTGGGCGAACTTATAGACCTAATCGCAACAATTCCATTCAACCATGCCAGCCTGAATTCCAAAGATATTCTTGGGCACGTATATGAATATATGCTTGGTCAGTTCGCCTTGGCTGAAGGTAAAAAAGGCGGTCAGTATTACACGCCTAAATCTATTGTTAGCTTGATCGTGCAAATGCTTGAACCCTTTAAGGGGCGGGTATACGACCCAGCCATGGGCTCTGGTGGTTTCTTTGTGCAGTCGGAGCACTTCATCAACGCTCATAAGGGAAAGATTGGCGATGTTTCGATTTATGGGCAGGAATACAACCACACGACATGGCAACTAGCGGCCATGAATATGGCTATCCGTGGTATTGATTTTAACTTCGGCAAAGAGCCTGCCAATACATACACCAATGACCAGCACCCAGACTTACGTGCCGATTTCGTAATGGCCAACCCGCCTTTCAACATGAAAGAATGGGATACGGGCGTTAGCGAAAACGACCCTCGCTGGAAATACGGAACGCCACCATCGGGTAATGCTAACTTCGCGTGGCTTCAACATATGCTCTATCACCTTGCACCGAACGGGTCTATGGGCTTATTACTTTCAAATGGTTCGATGAGTTCCAACACTAACAATGAAGGTGCTATTCGTAAAAAGTTAGTTGAGGAAGATTTGGTCGAGTGCATGGTGGCGCTACCGGGGCAGCTTTTTACCAATACACAAATTCCTGCCTGTATTTGGTTTTTAACTAAAAACAAAGGCGCTCGCACTGCGGCAAGCGGTAGGCAACTACGTGACCGTAAAGGAGAAGTCTTGTTTATAGATGCGCGAAACTTGGGATATATGAAAGATCGCGTATTGCGAGACTTCACCCAAGAAGACTTAAATCAAATCTCTGAAACTTTCCATAACTGGCAAATGGGCGAAAACTACGAAGACGAGGCAGGTTTCTGTAAAAGCGCAAAACTAGAACAACTACAAAAACATGACTACGTACTCACCCCTGGTCGTTATGTAGGTGCGGCCGCTGAAGACGATTATAGTGAACCCTTTGCAGAGACAATGGCCCGCCTGACCACGCAGCTTAAAGTTCAATTTGAGGAATCGGATCGTTTAGAAGCTGAGATTAAAATTAACTTGGTGGGGTTGGGATTCAATGTTTGATTATCAATTGCCTGAGAATTGGAAGTGGGTAATGGTTGAGGATGTTCAAGCTAAAGAAAAGCGAGCAACTATTACAGGGCCTTTTGGCAGTTCTATTGGTAGTAAGTTCTTTGTTGAAGAAGGGATTCCGGTTATTCGAGGTAACAACTTAACTTTGGGAATGGAAAAATTTAAGGATGACGGCTTTGCATTTATTACAGAACAAAAAGCAGAGGAATTGAAAGGCTATAAGGCTTTCCCCGGAGATGTATTGTTCACTGCAGCAGGTACAATTGGTCAAGTCGGTATGATTCCTGAAAACTGTAAGCATGAATACTACATTATCTCTAATAAGCAGATGCGAGCTCGATTTGATACTGATTTGGTAGACCCTGAGTTTGCATACTACTGGTTTTCAAGTAAACCAATGGTTGCTTATATTAAAGCGCTGGATACAGGTTCAACTATTCCGCTTATTAATTTAGGTATATTACGTAAGTTGCCAATGCCTCTACCTCCGCTAGAAGAGCAAAAAAAAATTAAGAAGCAACTAACTACTTTAGATAACAAAATTGAAATCAATCGCCAAACAAACCAAACGTTAGAAAATATATCTCAAGCAATTTTCAAAAGTTGGTTTGTAGATTTTGATCCGACTCGCGCGAAAATCCTTGCTAAGGAACAGGGGCAGAATCCTGAACTTGCTGCTATGGCTGCGATAGCAGGTAAAGAGGTTGATGAGCTGGAGGCTTTAAGTGGTGATCAGCTCGCAAAACTCAAATCCATCGCAACACTATTTCCAGATAACTTTGAAGATACTGGAGTTGGTCTAATACCTGAAGGGTGGGAATCCTCATCATTGGGGGAGCATTTTGATGTAATCATGGGGCAATCTCCAAAAGGTGACACATATAATGAGAATGGGGATGGAATGATGTTTTTTCAGGGTAGAAGAGATTTTGGATTCCGCTATCCAAAGCCCCGCGTATACACAACTGATCCCAAGCGTGTAGCTAATGCAGGAGACACTTTAATTAGCGTGCGAGCACCTGTTGGAGATCGAAATATGGCTGCTACTGAATGTTGCCTCGGACGTGGCGTAGCTAGCATTCGACATAAGTCAGGAGCCCGAAGCTTTACTTATGCATTTATAGGGCATATTGAAGGCAAGTTAGGGGATAGTGGATCAGATGGAACAGTATTCAGTTCAATCAATAAAAATGAGCTAGGGGCTGTTAGTTTTGTAGCTCCAAATGAAAGACTAGTTGTTCTTTTCGAGGAGTTACTTTCGCCAACTGATCAACGAATTGAAATTAACTCACAAGAAATAAGTAGTCTAGAGCAAATTCGTGATTCACTACTTCCAAAATTGCTCTCTGGTGAGTTGGAGGTAGCAAGTGCCAATTGAAAAAGTTAAAAAGAGCGCTGAGCTAATTAAGCAAGTTGAAGTCTTTCTGGAGAATGGTTTTAAAGACAACGAAGACTTTAATGAAGTATTAGATGGTGGTGATCTAATCCAAATTCGAAGTCTGCAAGATCATGAGCAGGTATATGAGTATAAAGCTAGCGAAGTGCTCTACTGGGTGGATCGTACAGTTTATTTGGATGAGCTAGATAATTGGAGTGGTGTTCAATTAAAAGAAATGCACTCGGATGCCATTAATTTTATTGTTCAAAGCAATCAAGAAGCTGTTTTTAGTGATCTGGTGAATCTAATTCGAAGAAGAAAAGTTGCTCCGTTTGTGGGGGCAGGTATTTCGGCTGCTGCTGGGTATCCCGGCTGGGGTAGCACACTTCGAGATTTGGGGTTAAAGCTAACAGAAGTTGATGATGCTGAAGTAGAGCAGTTGTTAGCTAATGAAGATTACCTTTCACTTGCTCAAAAGCTAGCAAATGCATCGCCAGTTCAGCTCGAAAATCATGTAAGAACAACCTTTAGGGTAAAGGCAAATATTGAAACCGACCGAAATCATATTCCAAAAGTAATCCAGCTTCTTCCTCGATTGTGCTCTGGAGCAATGGTTACCACAAACTTCGATACTCTCATTGAAGATTGGTGTAAGTCTAAAGGCGCTCCGGAATTCGATGGTTTCCTTCTTGGCTTACAGCAAAATAGTAATTTTGTTCAAAAGTTACTGAAAGGTGATAGATGTCTGCTTAAGCTGCATGGGGATGCGAGCCAGCCTGACACCTATGTTTTTACCGAAGACCAGTACATACAAGGTTATGGTGAAGTTGAAATTGATTTTCGCCTACAACTCCCGAAAGCACTACGCCAAGTCTATGTCAGTCATTCATTGTTATTCCTTGGCTGTTCTTTAGCACAAGACAAAACAATGGATTTATTTAAGCAGGTAAAGGACGAGGGGCAATTTGTTATACCAGAACATTTTGCTTTGCTTGCAGAGCCCAAAAAAGACGATGGTGAAATTAACCAGCATGTTAAGCAGCAGACTGAAGAGCGCTTATTTGGAATAGGTATTCGTCCTATTTGGTATTCCAGTGATGACAATCATGCGATGCTGGTCAAGCTGCTTGAGCTGGCTGTAGAGGTAGCAGAAAACCGAGTTGGGCTAGGAGGATAATATGCGCAAAGGGATGATCCAATTTATAACAAAAAATAGAACTGTGAGCCAGCCATGATTACTGAAGATCAACTAGAACAACTCTGTCTTGATTGGTTTCAGGCGATAGGATACGGCTATATCTGTGGATATGACATGGCACCAGATGGCGTTAGTCCTGAGCGAAGCGATTATCGCCAGATCATTCTGAGTTCGAGGTTACTTGATTGTCTTGTAAGAATTAATCCGCATATTCCAGTTTCAACGCTTGAGCAAGTCGCTCTTCAGATTTCTAAGCCAGAAACCCCTATATTGATAAAAAACAATAAAGCTTTCCATCAAATGTTGCTGGAAGGCGTGAAGGTTGATTACAAAGACGATAACGGCGAAGAGAAGCATGATTATGCTCGCCTTGTTGATTTCAACAATTTAGAGAATAACCAGTTCTTGGTAGTAAACCAATTCACTCTCATAGGCAGTAAAGGTAATCGCCGCCCGGACGTCATTATCTTTATCAATGGTCTGCCGCTTGCAGTACTGGAGTTAAAAAATCCAGCCGATAGCAAAGCTGATATTTGGTCGGCTTATCAGCAGATTCAAACTTACAAAGACGAAATTCCTGATCTGTTTGCTTTCAATGAAGCGCTTGTTATTAGTGACGGTCTGAATGCTCGCGTTGGTTCGCTGACAGCCAATAAAGAGCGTTTTATGGCATGGCGAACTGTTAGTAATGAACACGATAGACCGCTATTTGAATATGCTTTGGAAACATTGGTTAGGGGGTTTTTCAAACCAGACCTGTTTTTAGATTACATCCGTCACTTCATTCTATTTGAGCAAGCTGGTGACGTTACCATCAAAAAAATTGCAGGCTATCATCAGTTTCATGCCGTGCGTGAAGCGGTGCGAGCAACCGTTACTGCTTCTCAAACCGAGGATGGAATTGCCGAGCCACGAGCTAACTACGCAAATAAAGTGGTTCCCGGCTCTGGTAAGGCTGGAGTTGTGTGGCACACGCAGGGTTCTGGTAAATCTATCTCCATGGTGTGCTATGCGGGTAAATTGCTCGCGCAACCTGAAATGAACAACCCGACAATCGTGGTGGTCACTGACCGTAACGATCTAGATGGTCAGCTCTACGATACCTTCGGTATGGCCGCTGAAACACTCAAACAAACGCCAGTTCAAGCTGAAGACCGTGATGATTTGCGAGACATTCTATCTTCTCGGCAATCTGGCGGAATTATCTTCACAACAGTTCAGAAGTTCGCTTTACTGGGGGATGAAACGTCTCACCCTGTTTTAAGCGAACGGAAAAACATCGTTGTGGTGAGTGATGAAGCCCACCGAAGTCAGTATGGCGATAGAGCCAAATTTAATACCAAAACGGGTAAGTACACGTTTGGTTATTCAAAACATATGAGAGACGCGTTGCCCGCAGCCTCTTTTATTGGCTTTACCGGAACACCGATAGACTCTGCTGATAAAGATACCAGAGCTGTTTTTGGTGATTACGTCTCTATCTATGATATTCAGGATGCCGTTGATGATGGCGCTACGGTGCCTATTTATTACGAATCCAGATTGGCAAAGTTGAATATCAACGAAGCAAAAATGGAAGCCCTCAATGATGAAGTCGATGAAGTCATTGAAGATGAGGAAGACGTTGTAGCGAGGGAAAGCACAAAATCTAAATGGGCGGCATTAGAAAAATTAGTTGGTAGCGAACCTCGTATTGCCTTAGTCGGAAATGACTTGGTTGAGCATTTTGAAAATCGTATTGAAACCATGCCCGGTAAAGCGATGGCTGTTTGTATGAGCAGAGAAATCTGTGTTGATTTATATGATGCGATAGTAGCCATAAGGCCTGAATGGCATGACCCTGATCCTATGAAAGGGGCTATTAAGATTGTGATGACAGGGGCAGCTTCAGACAATGAAAAGCTGCAACCGCATATCTACAATAAAGAGACTAAAAAGCTGTTTGAAAAGCGCTTTAAGGATGTAAACGATCCTCTGCAAATCGTGATAGTGAGAGATATGTGGCTAACGGGGTTTGATGCACCTAATTGTCATACGATGTATATCGACAAGCCGATGAAAGGTCACAACTTAATGCAAGCTATTGCACGTGTTAACCGAGTGTTTAAAGACAAGCCAGGTGGTTTGGTCGTTGATTATATTGGCATTGCCAACGAACTAAAGCAGGCACTAAAAACCTACACTGGTTCAAACGGGAAAGGTAAACCAACACACGATACTCATGAAGCTTACGCTATCCTGCTAGAAAAAATGGATGTTGTTAGAAGTATGTTCCATGGATTCGACTACAGCGGTTATGAAGAGAATGCGTTGCAGCTTTTACCCGGTGCAATGAACCATATTCTTGGCCTGAAGGGGAAAAACAACGAGCTAGATGGTAAGAAGCGCTTTCTTGATGTAATGGCTGCGATTAGCAAAGCTTACACTCTTTGCGGAACCATGGATGAGGTGGAACCGTACAAGAAAGAAATTGCATTTCTTGGTGCGGTGAAGAATGCTATCAGCAAGTTCACCACTATCGATAAGCGTCGCTCTGATGAAGAGAAAAACTCAGCTCTTAAGCAGATTATTGACAATGCTGTTATTGCCGATGGTGTCGACGACATCTTTAATTTAGTTGGACTTGATAAGCCGAATATTGGCCTGCTGTCCCCAGAATTTATGGAAGACGTGGCCAATATGAAGGAGAAAAATCTAGCTGTTGATTTATTAGAGCGCCTATTGCGTGACGAAGTAAAAGCTCGGATGAAAACAGATGTCGTTTCTGAAAAGAAATATTCCGAGCGTATACAGGAGACATTGCGCAAGTATCACAATAGAGGAATTGAAACCGCTCAGGTTATCGAAGAGCTGATAAAAATGGCCAAAGAAATGGCCGAAGATGAAGAGTTAGCCGCTAACTCAGGTTTGGATGCCGATGAAATTGCTTTTTACAGAGCGCTCATCCAGAACGAATCCGCTGTTAGAGAGCTTGGAGATAACAACCTCCGTGAACTAGCTAAACACGTAACCACTCAGTTGAGAAAAAGCACAACTGTTGACTGGCAGGTGCGTGATAGCGTCAGAGCTAAACTTCGCAACTTGGTGCGGCGAGCACTTAGAAAGTGGAAGTACCCGCCGGACAGAGCTGACGAGGCCATTGATCTTTGCTTGAAACAGGCTGAGGCATTGAGTGAGCATTGGAGTGCAAGCGATAATTGAAAGCACGTTACTCACAATTAGCCGTCGGTCCATATGCTCCTTTCGTCTCGAATTCAGTTGTAAATATCACATAGAGAATGCCGGTCTATGTGATATTCATCCAGAACAAATGACAGAACCATCCGTTTCCCTGTTTTGATGTTTTTAGATGGTGGCAATTCATGAGCGCCACCATATTTTCTTTTGTCGTCATCCAAAAAATTAATCAAGGCTTTGACTTGGGTTTGATAGCATTCTGGTATTCTCAATACCGTTGTGGGCCGGCTCTTTTTTCTTCCAGCACCTTCCCTGTATCCACCTCTCTTAATCTCGGTATCCATTTATTTTCCCCTTTGATTTTTGTTACATAAATCATAGTGCACAATGGATTATGTTTCAAAAATCAGCAATTCCTCGTAGAGCTCACAATATTTTATGAAAGAATTTGAATAAAATGTGGAGTGAGTCCACATACTTCGTATGTTTTTTTAAAAGATTCCACATTTTTCACTGTTAAGGGATTTTTTTTCTGATTTTGAGATACATTCAATGTGTCTAATTTGTTGGGAGAAAGGCGATGAAACAGGAATCTAACTTTGCAATTATGCGTTTTGAAAAATTGAGCACTTTAAATGCGGTAACGCGTTCCTTAAAGCATATCTTTAGGGAGCAACCTACACCAAACGCAAATGCCGAGAGAAATGACCTTAACGAAAACCTGATAACGAAGGTCACTACTTGCGCAGAGGAAAGCGCCAAGATCATGAATGATCGGATCAGCCAACTCGACAAAGCCCCTCGCTCGAATGCTGTTTTAGCTATCGAGATAATTTTTACAGCATCGCCTGAAGCTATGGAGATCATGGACCTCGACACACGAAGAAACTACTTTAAAGATTGTGTCCGATGGTTCGGTAAAAAGGTCGGCCCTGAAAACATTCTGGTAGCGCAAATCCATCGAGATGAATCCTCTGAGCACCTGCACTTTTTATGCCTCCCAATCGTTGCCGGAGAGAATACTTTGAATTGCCGCAAGTTGATTGGCGGACATAAAAATCGGGCATCCGAACTTCAAGATGAGTTTTTCAAGGTTGTCGGCGAAAAGTATGGTTTAGCAAGGGGGAAGCGAGGATCTCGGCAGCCCCATACATCTTTGCAAGAACATAACGCTTTAGTAAATCAGGATCTGCCAAAGCTTAGAGCGCAAAAACTCGAATTGAAACTTGAATGTGACGAGCTTGAAAAAAGAATCTCTCGCGGGAAATCTATTCTTGAAAATCTTGCCCTCGATATTAAAAAGGCCATGGAAGAACATACACAGGCGGTTAGGTATTGCTTTACTGCACTAAAGGAGCGACTTATGGATAGGTGGGGAATGATCTACGAAGGTAATGGTAAGTTCACTCGAGAAGCCCAGGAATACGTAGAAGAAGTAATTGACAAACCTTCCCAAAGTTATACTCGACCTTCTTTCCGTAGATAAGCCTGTATTTTCTTGCTCCTGATTAACTTTTATTGATGACGGGGGCGAGTAGCTCGCTCATGTGTTGAATTGCCGCTCTTCGCTCATCAATAAAATCGTCAGGATCATACGTTTCAACGATCTTTGGGAGCTTATGATTCAGGTGCCTCTCAGCAGCCTCCAATGAGGCTCTGTGTTCACCCATGAACTTTTTTGAGCGGATGAGGGAACGAGAGGTTCGCCTTAGGTCGTGTATTACAAAATGTTCAATATCGAAATCTGCAAATACGTTTTTGTAAGGATGTTTACCGTTAGATTTCCCTTTGCCAAACAACTTTTGCAAAGCCGCATTGAGCGTACTTTCTGACATAGGGCCTCCTGAATTACCTTTTCGGGATGGAAACAAATATATTGAGTTGTTGCCGCGAATTTTTAGTTCATTCAACCATTCAATTACAATCGGCACTAAAGGGACTGGATAACCTTTAGCTCCCTTTTTATTTACGCGCTCATCGGGAACGAACCAAGTATTAGACTCAAAGTTAAACTCGGACCAACGAGCATGAATAAGCTCTGTTTTACGGACGCCAAGAACCAGAAGCAAAGCCGTGGCCAAATAATTCTCTCTCGTATATTGATACGAATACTGCCGGAAAACCTCGAAAACGATAGGAATTTCATCAACGGATAGTTTTCTATCCCTGCTTTCTTCATTGCCTCCGGCATCTGAATTGTCCAGTAATTGGGCGGGATTATAGGTTAGTTCTCTGCGCTTGATGGCAATATTAAATATCGCCTTACAGTCCGCTAGAACTTTGTTAGCGACGGTCTTAAAGCCTTTTTCAACAATATCGTCTATCAGATCTTCTATTTCGCTTGTTTTTACCTTATCAAACGGGCGGTTACCGATCTTTGGCTTTATCCAATTGTTATATCTCTGCTCTACGATATTCAACTTTTGAACTTTGGTTGCTTTCTTCTTCAGCCAACTTTGTGCAAGGTCATCTACCGTCTTGTGATTGTTGCGCTCGCTCGACTGTGATGAGCCAGGTGCGCGTAAGCCACTCCTAAGCTCGTGCCTAACAGTGACAGTTTTATCTCTGATATCGCCAAATGGGATGCCGTCCGGCCTGCGCCCATAACGACCTAAAGTCTCTGTATAGCGTTTACCATTAATTGAGTATCTGTATTCCCAACTCGCGCTATTAGGCTGGCTGACTCTGAGGTAAATGCCCTCACCGATTGCCCACCGCTTTTTTATACCTGCCTTTACCACTTTATTGGCTTGGCCGACAGATGTGACTTTGTCAGGCAAGTTGTTTCCATTCTTTTTTGACATACAATAATCCTTTATTTAGCAAACTGGTGACATAGAAGAATTGTAGCACAAAATTATACGAAAAACGGATTCAATGTCACCACTTGAGTCACCATCTTGCTTTGTTTTATATAAGCTCAAATAGACTCAAGTAGTAATAAGGATAGGTTTTATGTGGCTTAACTAATTGTTTTATTTCAATTTAAGCACCAAAAAGACTCAATAGAAAATAAAAAGAATACCTACTCAATATTCTGGATCTGCTCACGCATTTGCTCAATCAGCACCTTTAACTCAACGGCGGCATTGGTCACTTCGGTGTTAATAGATTTGGAGGCTAGTGTATTGGCTTCGCGGTTAAACTCTTGCATCATAAAATCAAGACGACGACCACAGGCGCCGCCTTTTTTCAGAATTTTACGGGTTTCTTTTACGTGCGATTTTAAGCGGTCGAGTTCTTCGGCAACATCTTGCTTTTGCGCCAAATAAATAAGTTCTTGCTCTAGGCGGGTCTCGTCGATTTCAGCTTGCAGATCTTCCAGCTTCTGCGACAGCTTCTCACGTTGCCATTTGATGACTTCGGGCATTTGCGCTTCGACGATTGCGACTTGCTCTAAAATCGCGTCTAAGCGAGTTAATATCATTTGCTCAAGGTTCTCGCCTTCGCTAGCACGGGCGGCTTTAAAGTCATCTATAACGCCATTTAAGCCTTTGAGCAATTCACCTTGCACGACGTCCATATCCATTTCTTCCGCTTCCATTACGCCTGGCCAGCGAAGAATGTCTACGGGATTAATGTCGCCTTGGCTTTGTGCTTGCACCCATTGCGCGCTCTTTACTAATTGTGAAGCCAAAGACTCATTGATTTGTAACTCGCCAACATGGGCTGGGTTGGCGGCAAATTTTAAGAATACTTCAACCTTACCGCGCTGTAAGTTTTTACGCAGCCGTTCACGGATCACAGGTTCTAAACCGCGAAATTGCTCGGGGGCGCGAATGAAGGTTTCCAGATAACGTTGGTTTACAGAGCGGATCTCCCAAGTTCCGGTGCCCCAATCGCCTTTAATTTCTTGGCGAGCATACGCAGTCATGCTGTGGATCATGAATGATTTCCTAATTTAAAACAGATATATCGGCATGCATTATACCTTAACAAAGAGTGAGCTCTAGCGGAAATTTCCAGCACAATTAGGGAAATTCATAAAAGTGCCGTGGCATCGCAGCGGGTGAACACATATAATGAACGAAAATTTTTAATGAAGGGGATAGTGAATGCGTCCAAGTGAAAGAACACCTAACCAAATTCGTCCAGTGACCTTTACTCGCCAATATACCATGCATGCTGAAGGCTCAGTGCTGGTTGAGTTTGGCAACACTAAGGTATTGTGTACTGCGAGTGTTGAGGCGGGTGTACCGCGTTTTATGAAGGGCCAAGGTAAAGGTTGGGTAACCGCAGAATATGGCATGTTACCGCGCTCGACCCACACCCGTAATAACCGCGAAGCAGCGCGTGGCAAGCAAGGCGGACGCACCATGGAAATTCAACGACTGATCGCCCGTGCATTGCGAGCAGCCGTTGATTTAAAAGCCTTGGGTGAAAACACTATCACTATCGATTGCGACGTGATTCAAGCGGACGGTGGTACACGTACGGCATCTATCAGTGGAGCCTGTGTCGCCTTGGTTGATGCATTAACCTATATGCGCGCGAAAGGAATGATCAACACTAATCCTCTGCAACACATGATAGCGGCTATCTCTGTGGGTATTTTCAACGGCGAACCTATTACCGACTTGGAATATATCGAAGACTCACAAGCCGAAACAGATATGAACGTGATTCTTACCGAAACGGGTAAAATCATCGAGGTGCAAGGCACTGCTGAGGGTGAACCGTTCTCATTTGATGAGCTAGAGCAAATGCTAAGTTTAGCTAAGCACTCTATCCGCGAAATTATCGACATCCAAAAACAAGCTTTGGCATAAGCACTAAGCGACTAGTTAAAGAGACATCTAATGAAAGAATATCAAAAGCAGTTTATTGAATTCGCATTAGCCAAGCAGGTATTGAAGTTTGGTGAGTTTACGCTTAAGTCTGGCCGCACTAGCCCTTACTTCTTTAACGCTGGGTTGTTTAACACCGGGCAAGACTTGGCCAAGTTAGGCCGCTTTTATGCAGCTGCACTTGAAGATGCCGGTATTGATTACGACTTATTGTTTGGTCCTGCTTATAAGGGGATCCCTATTGCTACGACTACAGCGGTGGCGTTGGCAGATCATTACAATAAAGACGTACCTTACTGCTTTAACCGCAAAGAGAAAAAAGACCATGGTGAAGGAGGCAACCTAGTTGGCTCTGAACTTAAAGGAAAGGTGATGTTAGTGGATGATGTGATCACCGCTGGCACCGCCATTCGCGAGTCTATGGAAATCATTGCCGCCAATGGCGCTGATTTAAGCGGGGTGCTGATCGCTCTGGATCGTCAGGAAAAAGGCAAAGCAGAGCTCTCGGCTATCCAAGAAGTAGAGCGAGACTTCAACACCCAAGTGGTATCGATAGTTAAACTAGCAGATTTAATCACCTATCTTGAGCAGCAGGGCAATATGGATGAGCACCTGCAAGCGGTCAAAGCCTACCGCGACCAGTATGGTGTTGCATAGCAATATTGAAAAGCCCCGCTATCGGGGCTTTTTTTATGGCTGATAATAAGGTGGCAAGCGTTATGACAAGCTTAAAGTTAAACGGCCAAGGGCTAGGGCGGATAGTTAAAGCATTGCGTTGTACCTACTGGGGACTCAAAGCAGCTTATAAGGGCGAAGCCGCATTTCGCCAAGAGCTGACCTTGGCATTCATCCTTTTTCCTATCTCCTTTTTCATTGCCGATACCGCGATGCATTGGTTAGCACTGATTGTGGTTATATTATTAGTGTTGGTTGTTGAATTACTGAACTCAGCCATTGAAGCGCTCACCGATAGGGTGTCTACGGAATTACATATTCTTTCTGGGCGCGCTAAAGATATGGGCTCGGCTGCGGTAAGCTTGGCATTGTTGATTGCCGCCTTAGTATGGGGAGTCAGTATTTACCAAGCAGTCAGACCCTACTGGTAATGGTCATCTTTTAAACCGCTTTTCAGTTAACAGCAGAATAATAGCCATTAATAAGTGAATTAATGGTCTTTTTTAGTGCGTTTTGAGCGTAAAGTGCGCAAACGATCCATTTTTTGCAGTTTTCTTTAAAAAAGGGGTTGCGTGGAAATCGAATCTCCCTATAATGCGCATCCACCGACACGGCGGACTGCTTACAAACAAGCACTTCAACGAGTTGGGTGAGTCAAGTAAAACTG